>JAKPXU010000188.1 GCA_029571905.1 Acidobacteriota bacterium
ACCATTGAGGTCAGAGTATCGGACAGAGTATGCCAGGCATCAGCCACCATGGCCACCGAACCAACTTTCTGCCCGACGATGAACTTAAGGACAAACAGGCCGGTATTAAGAGCGATCGAAATATATCCTTCAAGATAGCCAAGCTTCTTTTTTTGAGAAAAACCAACCCTCATCCTTTCCTCCTAGTTAATTAGAGAAAATTACCTGAGGAACCAGGCAAACTTTCAGACAGAATTAAACTGGAAACTTAGCCGGCGATTTTCACCTTTTTCATGGGCTTGCCACAGCAAAGAATGACATGCTCTTCGCCACAGCCACATTCACGATCAACGACCAGCCGGTAACCGCAAAGCTTACATTCATAGCCGCTCTTATAGGATACCTTTTTGGCCGCTGGTTTCTTAGCCACCACCGTTTTTTTGGTTGGTGCCTTTTTCTTTTTTTCGGCCATTTTTCCCTCCTGAGTTAAACCCGTCTTTATTGACTGGTAATAGTCTACATTTTCAAAATATATGTTGTCAATGTAAAATGTATTGTGATAGGACGAATTTCCCGGCCAGGCTGACTGGCAAGTCGAATTTGCTCCGTCCGGTCGGAATATGGTATAAGATTATATAGTAACATTAATTTCGTCTATTATTAAACGACTAGGAGGAATAACGATGAAAATAAAAAAGGCCGTCAATTTAAGACTGTTGGTTTTAATCCTGGCCATGTCTTTTCTGGTTCAGCTGGTTCCTGCCCAAACAAGTCAGCTGGACAGGTTAAAGGCCGGCATCGCCTATTTTGAAGGAGGCCAGATAGCTGAAGCCAAAGCTATTTTTGATAAACTCATAGCTGAAAATTTTGTCAACAATGACCTCTATTATTATCTTGGATCAGTCCTGATCAAGCAAAATAATCCCGAACTAGCTTTGACCTATTTTAACAAGATTATCAAGAATGATCCCAACTCTCCTTATGGTTATATTGGCCTGGGACAGTATTATATTAAAAAAGGCAACTATACCAGCGCCGAAACCCAGCTCAATCTGGCTCTACAAAAAGACCCCAACTGCGCTGAAGCTTACTTTCACCGCGGGCTGCTGCGCGGTTATCAGAAAAAACTTGACCTGGCCATAGCTGATCTGGAAAAGTGCCTGCAGCTCAAGGGTAACCACGCTTACGGCCACTATCAGCTGGGACTGGCCTATAACCAGAAAGGGCGGAAAGATTTGATGATTGTCCACTTCAATAAATTTGTCTATCTGGCTCCCAAAGCTCCCGAAGCACCTCAGGTGAAAAGTTTGTTAAGCCGGGTGGGCTGATAGGTTTTAAAAAGCTTGCCCTAAACTGAAGAAGATCGTACTGCGCGGCTCTCCAGTCCTTGGTTTTAAATTGAGACCATAGTCAATTCTAATAAGGCCTACTGGTGTATCTATTCTCAATCCAAATCCAGCCCCTGTTCTCAGACGGAGAGGATTAAAATCTTTTAGTCTTGAATAGACATTACCAGCATCAAAGAAAACCACACCCCGGAACATCTTATAAATTGGGAAACGAAGTTCCTGGTTCATAATGACGGTTGCTTCGCCGCCTTCCGGCAGGCCTGTCCACAGATCCAGCGGCCCAACTGCGTCCAGCTTGAAGCCTCTGATGCTGGTACCGCCGCCAGCAAAAAATCTCTTGCTGGGAATCAAATTATCGCCAAAGGCACTGGCCAGACCAAGTCGATAACTGGAAGCCCAGGTCAGGCTGCTCCCGACTTCCCTGTACATTGTGTACTGCGAAAAAGATCGAACATATGACAGGCTCGATCCAAGGAAGCGGGGTGAATAGCTCAAACTGACTGAGAGCAGAGACCCGCTCCGTGGATCAAAACGGTCATCCCTGGAATCCCGATCTACGAGCAGAGAAAGTTCTGAGCTGGTCATTTTGACGTCATAGGGGAAAGGCCAGCTTGGTTCACTTTCATAATCATGGATTCTTGACAGCTTATAGACCCAGCTGAGGTTAAAACCTTTGACGATCATAAATTTCTGCTGAAAACTCGTCCCGGTTTCCTCAGTTATATACAGGCCCTGGTCGTACTTGGTATAGTAAGCAGACAGCAGAAAATCAGTCTTTTTAGAAAAAATGTAAGGAACCTTCAAGGAAAATCTGGCTTCCTGTTGCTTGGAATTGGCTCTAAAATAAAGCAAGCTATTCCAGCCACGGCCGAAAAGATTATTAAAATCAACCTGACCTAAACCCTCAAAGTGGGTTTCCGAATTATACTGAAGACCATAGGTCAGGCTCAGCCAGGGATTCTCTTGAAGTTCAACCTTTACTTTTTCCTGATTATTATCGTCTTCCTCCAGGGGAGCTGAGCTGATGTTGACGGCTTGAAAAACAGAGGTGTCATAGAGATTTTTCTGGGCCTGGGCCAGCCTTTCCAGACTGAGTGGATCCCCCGGCCTTAGGCCGGCATAAGCCAGAATAAAAGACGGTTTTGTCCTTCTGGCCTCGACCACTTCTATCTCAGCCATCCTGTAAATCTGGCCTTCATCTATGTCAAATTTGACTTCATAGTCAGGAGTATCATCTTTAGCTTCGGCTCCGGCTTCAACCTTTACTTCTTTAAAACCTGCTCCGCGGTATTTGTTGATAATCTCTACCCGGGCCTGGCTTAACGCTGGCCAGCTGAAGATACTACCGGGCTTGAGCTCCAGATCAGCCAGCAGCTCAGCCTGACTGAAATGAAGGTTGCCACTTAAATTCACTGCTGCTACGTGACTTTGAGGTCCTGCCTCAATTTTTAATTTGATAAAAATCAGCCTTTTTGATTCGTCCTCTTCGATAACCGGATTTCTGATCTTAGCTTGAAGATAGCCATTTTCTTCATAAAAATACTGGAGAAGATCCAGTGCTACCCGCCGATCGTAAATCAGATTCCATAAACCTTTAGCTCTGGCTCCAAAATAATCAGCAAAAACCCGCTGGAGAAGAGAGGCTTCGAATACTGGCTGGCCCTCCAGCTCGAAAGAAGCAATCTTCCATTTGCCATTATTCTTAACATCAATGATATATTCGGTTCGATCTTCTACCTGATTTTTCTCAATCCTGACTTCTGCTCGATAGTAATTCTGGCGGTATAACTCGGTCAGAAGATTGGAACGAAGCTGATAGAGATTGGCATCTTCTGGCAGGCGGCTTAGCCAGGAGTTTAAGGCTTTTTTTCTGATTTTTTTTGAAATCCCATCTCCAGTAAATTTAAAACTCACCGGCTGGCCAGCCTGAATGTTCAATCTGATAATGTCTGTTTGCTCGGCAGTGGTTTCCACCTCTCTGGTTAGCTTGTAATTATAATAACCTTTTTTCCGATAAAAGGCGTCCAGGCGGTTTAAAGCCTTTGACCAGTCGGAAGATTTATATTTCTTCCCTGGCTTTAATTTAAGCACTTTTTCCAGCTGAGAAGGCGGGAAAACAGTCTCACCTGTAATCTCTATTTTTTCCAGTACCCTGGCAACTGAGGTCAAAGTTGATTTTTGGCTGCCACGGCCGCCAATTGGAATTCTATGCCTTAAATTGACTCCAACCACACCGTCATCCAGCCGAAAACCACGCAAAGAAAAATTATGATTAAGCTGGTAATCAAAGATCCAGGTCTGATACTGGCTGTTAGTCAAATCGATCGAATAAGTTATGGCCGCTTCTCTGGTCATCCTTTTTCTAATCGTCAGGCGAGCCCCCGGGTCCTGCAGGGTAGCGATATTCAATGGTTCCAGAACAACATCTTCTGCCTTCAGCCATTTTTCAAGAGTTCTGGTAACCGGTGAAGCCAGAGGACTGGAGAAAAACTGAATAAGCTGACCGCTGATCGTATTAATAGCTGAGCCCTGAACCTCTTTCAAACTTTTCCCCGTAAGCAGCAGAGAAGCCAGATCCTCAGTGGAACGAGTCGGATTGGAAGTCAGCGAAAATTTCAGGTCGGAGGGAGTTCCAGCCAGCACCAGACTAACATCCAACTCTTCCTGCTGATCGTAAACAGTACTTTTGAGAAGAATATCAAGATTTGGTTCTATATTTTCCTGGCCGAGAAAATCAACCCGAAGTCTTTCCACCGTATATTTTCTCTCACCGATGATAATTTCACCGGCATAAGCATTTTCAGCCCGGCCAGATAGAACGGGGGTCGGAATAGTTCCTTTTATATTTAAATTAGCTTTAAGCTCGAGATCAGCCAGGTTATTTTTGATGACAATATTATCAACTGTCCTGACATTAATATTGAGAGCCAGCTCGTAAAGAAAGGGAGACATTTCACTGCCGGCAGGCGAAACCCGGCTAAAAACCATCTTCAACCCCTGGGTGCTGGGGTAAAAATCTTCAAGATAACTGGCATTAATGATAAAGAGATCCCCAGCCAGAAGCCAGCCGCTTTTCCCTTTAGTTAGAGTCAGGGAGGCTCGGGACAGGCTGTTTAGTCCAGGCGGATAATTAAAATCAAAATCTTCCAGAACAAAATTCAGTCTGGCTTCTGGTAAAGAAAACGACGGACCAAAGTTGGCCTGGCCGGAAGCGGTGAATCGGCCGGAATTAGCCTCTCCACTCACTTTCTCGAGTTGCAGGTAAGAATTATCTATCGTCAGCTTGCCCTGAACTCCGCTGACAACCAGCGGCAAATCATTCAACCGGAAAAAGACCTGCTGCAGATCCACTCGCCCATCGATCAGCGGCTGTTGCAGCGTGCCCTTCAGGCTGGCCTGAAATTCAGTTTTCCCACCGGCTGACATACCGGACAGCATGGGATTAATATCTTCAAGACTGAGCTGGCCACTCAGGGAGAAGTCCAGGCCAGGATTACTGAATTCTTTAATTTCAGACTGTCCGGAAAGTTTTATCCGGCTATGAGGAGCAAGCAAGGTAAAGTTGTCTACTGCCAGGATTTTATCTTTTAAATGGAAACTAAGCGCTCCATCACTCTTAACCGGGATATTATTAAGGGTCAGATTAAGCTCCGGTATTTTTACCTCCAGAGAAGTGGCCGAGAGGTCCGGTGTGAATCCATTTAATCTTATGGAGCCATTGGCTCCCCCGCCTGGATTCATTTCCTTAAGGGAGGGAAGGAAAGCGGTCAGACCGGCAAAATCAAAATTTTCAAATATAAATTCGGCCTGAACCTCTTCCGGTTTGCTCAGTGGAAGCGAAAAGTTCAGATTGGCAGTAATGGCCACTTCCGGCACTTCTTCCTCCACTGTCGGCAGCATTCCAGCCAGGTTGGCCAGAGGCAAATCTTTAATCGTCATCAACCCGGTAAGAAGATAAGGCTGAGCCAAATCCAGCTGAGCGGTCAGGTTAAGATTAAATCGCGGAACGCTGAAATTAGCCAGGGCTTTCTGGCCATCAGCTTTAACTCCAAACTCAACATAAGGAAACCAGAATTGTCCAAGCATCAAGCCCTGAGCAACCAGTTTTAAATCAGCTACAGGAGCCAGATAGGAACCCGAAGCAACCAGCTTAAAATCAAGCTCACCGGCTGAAAGAGCGGGCAGCAAAGAACTGAAATAACTGGCCTTGAGTTTCTCGCCGCTTAAATCTGCCATGATTTCGCCGCTGCTCGGTCTAAAACCCAAACGACCGGCAATTTGACCTCCTGGCCAGGCCAGCAGCAATTCATCCAGCTTGATTTCCTCGTTGGCATATACACCGCTGAGATGGAGTAAATCCATAGGCAGGTTTTGAAGCTGAGGTTTCTCTACAGTCAGATCAAATTGGGCCTGTGGAGCATTAAGATAACCCGAGGCCGAGGCTGAGCCAGACAGATAGCCATTAAGATAGCTTTTATAGCTTTCACCCAGAAAGTCGACCAGCTGAGCCAAATTAATCTTGTTCAGCTCGACCTGCGCCTGCAGCCTTAAGGGCGCAGATGGACGGACAGAAGACCTGGCTAGATGCCCGGAGGCACTGATTTTTCCCTGTTCAAAATCGATGGTGAGCTGCTTGAGATCAAGTTTATCGAGATTTCCACCGGCTTTGATTTTGACTGCTGGCAGGCTCAGATTTTTTAAAAACAGATTCTCTGCCCCGAGGTCCAGCTCAAATTCAGGGCGGTCCAGGGTGCCAGAGACTCTGGCTTCCAATTCCAGGGCTCCCTTGATGTTCGGCAGGTCATTAAGACTGGCGGCCAGCGCAGGCAGACTTCTGTCCAGACCTGAAGCCTGGAGAGAATTAATTGTCCGGCTGAGCTCGTCAATTTTAAAGCTCAGCTGCCCTGAGATTTTTTTGAGGTCAGCAACTTTAGCTTTAAGACTGAGATTGGTCTCGAGACCCTGAAGGTTGAAGTCAGAAACAGTAATCTCTTTGTCTGCCAGAGAGGCTTTTATATTTCCTGACAAGGGCAAAAGAGGAGAGCTGGCCAGAAGAACGCTGTCCTTCTCTGGAACCTGAAGATAAAGCTCACTTCGGGCTTTGATTTTCTCAAGGTTAATTTCCGGCCCGGCCATCTCAATATAACCATCAACCAGACAATCTGGGGTAACCGGCCGATCAGGCCAGAGGATGGCCACTTCTTTGAGGGGAAATTTATTAAAATCAATCCGTCCGGAAAAGTCTCCTTTTAAAGCCGGCGGAAGTTTAGCCTCAACCCCGATTGAGCCAGAACCTAAACTAACTCCGGCTTTAAATCGCAGGGAAGAATTATCTCCAGGTTCTAAAGCCGCAGTCAGCCTGACACCTGACAGTCCCATAAATTTTAAATCGGAGCCGGCCATCTGACCTGAAAGCTGTGGTGCCCGGGCTTCTCCTGAGGCTTTCAAATCCCAGCTGATCAGACCGGCCAGATAACCGGGCGGGCCGACCACAGCATTTATTTCGGCCAGATTAATCCTGGCCGAGCTGGTCAAGTTTAAGACTGGCTGACCGAGATAATCATTTATCTCACCTGAGGCCAATATCTCTGATTCCGCCGTTACAAGACTCAGATTTTCTATATTTATTTTTTGCTGGCCAACTTCTGCCTTTAATTTTAGAGAGTTCAGATCAAGCGGCCCCTGGCCGAGCTGCAGTTGGCCTTTTCCTGCCTGAATCCCGACCAGGTGGGAATTTTTTGATGGATCAAATTTAATTGAGGCCTCGATTTCGTTCAGGTTGAATGTCAGCTGCCCTGGTTCGTCCTCATAAGAAAACACTCCATTTTCCAGAAGAAAATGATCCAGGCGCAAAGACAAACTTTTAGTTGCCTGGTCGGCCGGCGGGGTTGACAGTGATCCATCCTCTGGCTTTTTCTCTGAAACCCCAGTCGCCTGTTGCCCGGACTGTAAAGAAACTCTGGGCCTTTCTATTTCCAGATTTTTTATCCGGATCGGGCCGCCAGTTAGAGTTGACCAGGCAACCTGGACAGCCAGTCGGTCGCCATCTATGGTGCCAGAGGGTAGCTTGCCCGGTGCGATTGACTGGAGTCTGAAATCAGTTAAGGTCACCTTAAGGCGAAAAAGATTAATCTTTAGACTTCCGGCTTCCAGCCGGTAGCCAGCACTTGTCTCCAGCCATTTTTCGGCCTGGTTTAAGATCAGGCGACCGCCTGGTGGGGTGCTGACCAGCAGGACGACCACCAGCAGACAGGCCAAGATTAAGCCGATCACCCAGATGGCGATTTTTAGCCCGCGCGGCAGCCTGTGCTTCTTGCCCTCCAGTTTCCCGTCAGTCATGGCTCATATTTTAAACTTATTTTAAAATTTTAGGCAAACTGAGTGGTAGATATCTATTCCCAGTCCAGCAGGCGGCGCTGGCCCTGGAGTTGTCTGATATCGGTTACATCCTGGCTGACTTCCAGGCAGCCGCGGTATTTCCCGTCTTCATCCCGAACAGCTAAATACTTGATAAGAATGAAGCGACCACCGGTCTGCAGCCAGAATTCAGCTGTATCTTTTTCTCCTGATTTAAAAGCCTTGAGAATTTTTTCCACCACCTCGACGCTCCTGGCTGGGTGACAGTTCTGGACCTTACGACCGATAACAGCAGGGACGCGGGTGAATATTCTTTTCTTTTCAGAATAATAAATTATGGTGTCGTTCTCATCTACAAAGGAAATATCCAGAGGTAAAGTCCTCAGAATGAGATCAACCTGCTCAGCTGTTAATCGGCCTGTTTTTAAATCTAACTGATTATCCAATTTATTTACCTCCTCATTCAGACTATAACTCTGGGAATAAGCTGGTTAATTCTGGTAATAATTTCGTAACTGATCGTTCCGGCCAGACTGGCTAACTGTTCTGCCGTGATTTTTTCTTGCCCATCAGAGCCGAGGAGGGTCACCTGGTCTTCCAGATTGACACCTGGAATATCGCTGATATCAGCCATGATAAAGTTCATGCAGACCCGCCCGCGGATCTGAGCCCGGTGCCCTTTAATCAGAACATAGGCAGTATTAGAAAGCGACCGATCATAACCATCATAATAACCAACAGGGATAACAGCCAGCTGGCTTCTTCTGGTCGTCCGATAGGTGCAGCCGTAGCCGACATAGGAGCCAGCCGGAACCGACTTAATCTGGGCAACCCTTGTTCGCCAGCTCAAAACCGGTTTCAACTTTAATGGCTCCTGACCTCTTTGCTGACAGGAAATAAGAGTTTCCTTAGAGGGCCACAGCCCGTAGAGTCCGAGACCAATTCTGGCCAGGTCAAAGTAGGTTTCTGGAAACAGGATGGCGGCGGCCGAACAAGCCAGATGCTTGACCGGAATAACCAGGCCTGCCCCGGCCAGCTGCTGAACAGCCTTGACAAAATTGGCCAGCTGGTATTTAGGGTAAAAATCATCGGTTGTGTCTTCAATGTTAGCAAAATGGGAGCTGGCTCCCTCCACTTCTATTTCTGGCAGTTTTTTAATTTCTCTGACTATAAT
>JAKPXU010000022.1 GCA_029571905.1 Acidobacteriota bacterium
TTTTTTGATCAGAAAAGAATTGGTGACTGGGAGTATGCTCTTGGTGTTAATTTTCTCAACCAGCACTTATCTTATGTGACCATGGCCGGTGCCAGGAAAAGAGATCATCCGCTATCTTTTTCCTATCACGAACCGTGGTGGCCTGCTTACCGGCTGATGAATGATTATTTTGCGCGGCTATCGATGGTCATGAGCCGTGGCGAGCAGATTAACCAAATTCTGGTCATTGAGCCCACTACCTCGGCCTGGATGTATTATTCGCCGGCTAAAAAAAATGAGAAGTTTGATAAAATTGCGGTTGATTTTCAAAATTTTGTGCACCATCTCGAACGAGAACAAATTGAATATGATCTGCTGAGCGAGTTTGTTTTAAGAGATCATGGCCAGTATCAGGGTAAGAAACTCAGGGTGGGTCAGAGAGACTACGGCCTGATCGTTCTTCCACCTGGCCTGGAGAATCTTGAAAAAAGGACGGTAGAACTTTTAAAGGGTTTCTTGACCAGCGGAGGAAAAGTCATTTCGTGGGGAGAAAAAGAGCTGCTGGTGGACGGGAAACCTTCTTCGCTTCCAGCCGAGTTCATGTCTTCAGGTAATTTTGAACAGTTGGAATCAACTTTGCTGGCTGGAGAAAATTTGAAGGCTGTCTTTTCAGCCTACCTTAAGCCAGCCATTGAGTTCAGCCAGCTAAGCGGTGAGGATCTGCTTTTCCACCAGCGCCGCCAGTATAAGGACGGGCAGATTCTGTTTCTGGCCAATATCAGCCCGATTGAACCCGCTTCCGGTCAAATAAAACTCAAAGGCTACAGCCTGGAGAAGTGGGACTTAATGAGCGGGCAGACCAGCTATCTTCAGGCCGGGCGGAAAAGAGGCTGGCTTAATTTTGAGTTTAATCTTAAGCCCGGGGAAAGCCTGCTTCTGGCCATCTATAACCGAAAGCAATCAGGGGAGACTTCTGCTTCAAACAAAAATTACGATAAAGAGACAATTGAGGAAGAAATAAGGCTTAAACCTCAATCAATAAGAAGAATGGACGCAAATGTTTTAGCCATCGATTATTGTGACCTAATCCTGCCTGGCCGAACAGGCCGGGATCTTTATTTTTATGAAGCCCAGAAAAGGGCTTTTAATTTCCACGGTTTCGAGGGCAATCCCTGGGATTCGGCAGTTCAGTTTCAGGATAGTCTCCTCGCCCGGAATCATTTTCCACCCGATTCCGGCTACAGAGCCAAATTTTATTTTTCCATTCGGCCTGGTGTTGATTTGAGTTCTCTCCAACTGGCCGTTGAGCGACCAGCAATTTTTAAAGTTGAAGCTAATGGCCAGCCCTTAAAACCGGAGGAGGGAAGCTGGTGGCTTGATAAATCAATTGCTGTTTACCCCTTAAGCCAGGCAGCCAGAATTGGTGTGAATACTGTGACGCTCATTGTCAAACCATTTGATTTACTGGCTGAACTCGAGCCGATCTATGTTCTCGGCGATTTTGCATTAGAAGAAGCTGCTCGAGGCTTTATTCTTTCTCCGGCTAAAAAACTTGAGTCAGGATCCTGGAAAAAGCAGGGCTTACCCCTTTATGGACACCGGGTCAAATATGAAACCTCTTTTGAACTTTCTGATTCACAACCCTCTGCTGATTTTTGCCTGTGGCTCCCTGACTGGCGAGGGGCTCTGGCTGAGATTCTGGTCAACGGGGAGAAGGCTGGTTTTATTATCAGTCAATATGATTGTTTATCCCTCGGATCGCGACTTAAAACTGGTCTTAATGAGATTGCAGTCATTATCTATGGAACCTTGAAAAATACCCTTGGTCCTCACCACCTGAATCCACCTCCAGGGCAGGCCTGGCCAGGGGCTTTTAAGCGGGCGCCTGAGGGTGGACAACCGGCTGGATCGGAGTATAATAATCAGGATTATGGGCTGGTCGGTGAGATAGTTATCGGCCGGCTAAAAAAGTAAGTTAAAATAATTGGCAGCAGGTCTTGATGATCCATAAAAAAGGTTTTGATAGTGAAGTCTATTTAAAAGAACAAGCAGCGGCCATCTCCCGGCGGCTGTCGCTTTTTCCCGATCGCCTTTATCTCGAATTTGGCGGAAAGATTCTAAATGATTTCCACGCAGCCAGGGTCTTGCCCGGTTACGATCCCAACATCAAGGTAAAATTACTTGAATCTCTGAAGGATCAACTCGATATTATACTCTGCATCTATGCTGGTGACATAGAACGAAGAAAGCTGCGGGCAGATTTCGGTATTACTTATGATGCCGACGCTTTGAAATTAATTGATGATCTGGCTGATTGGGGACTGACTGTTTCTGCCGTTGTTATCACCCGTTATGAAGAACAGGTATCAGCCAGAATTTTTGCTAACCGGTTGCAGCGGCAGGGAATCAGAGTTTATACTCATCGCTTCACCCGCGGTTATCCGACCGATGTTGAGACAGTGGTTAGTGACCAGGGTTATGGAGCCAATCAGTTTATCGAAGTCAGCAAACCGCTGGTCGTGGTGACCGGTCCTGGACCGGGAAGCGGGAAACTGGCTACCAGTCTTTCGCAGCTCTATCATGAATATCGCCGTGGGCGCCGGGCAGGCTATGCCAAGTTTGAAACTTTTCCCATCTGGGATTTACCGCTAAAGCATCCGGTCAATGTTGCTTATGAAGCGGCTACCGCCGACCTGGGTGATTTCAACCTGGTTGATCCTTTCCATCTCGAAGCTTATAACCAGAGGGCCATCAGTTATAACCGTGATGTTGAAGCTTTCCCTCTTTTGAGACGAATTCTGAGCAAAATTTCAGGAAATGGCTTTATATACAAATCACCAACCGATATGGGAGTCAATGTGGTCAGTCGGGGAATAATCGATGATGAGGTTGTGCAGCAAGCTGCCCGCCAGGAAATTATCAGACGGTATTTTCGCTATCAGTGTGAGTTTCTTTTGGGTTTTTGCGAACAGCCAGCTGTAGAAAGAGCCGAACTACTGATGAAAGAGATGAATCTTAAACCTGAGGACCGGCCGGTTGTTGCACCTGCCCGGGAAGCAGCAGCTGAAGCCAGGCTTAAGAACAAAGGTCAAAACGGAATTTATGTCGGAGCAGCTATCGAGTTAAAGGACGGACGGATTGTCAAAGGGAGCAATTCTCCTTTATTGCATGCTGCTTCCAGTGCGACATTAAATGCTTTGAAAATCCTGGCTGGTATTCCGGACCATATTCATCTTCTGCCGCCAGCCGTGTTGGAAAGAGCTGGTTATCTCAAACAGGATATCTTTGGGGGCAAAGCCTTGAGTCTTGATTTGACGGAGGTACTGACCTGTCTGGCTATAACTTCCTCTGCCAGCCCCGCCACCCAGCTGGCTCTCGATCAACTGAAAGAGTTAAAGGGCTGCGAAATGCACCTGACCCATATACCAACTCCAGGAGATGAAACTGGATTGAGGCGGCTGAACCTGAATTTGACCAGTGACCCATTTTTTGCTTCTAAGAACCTGTTTATCTATTGAAATTGAAGTTGTCTTAAGGATATCCAGATATGAACAGGGTAATAAAAACTATATTAAGAGCTGTATTAAGACCTGATAAGAACGGACAGCTATTAGAGAGCCAGTTAACTTCAGGGCTTTGGACAAGAGCCTTCTCGGGACTAGTTCTAATTGGCCTGATGTTTGCCTTCACCTCAATTCTTCAAGCTTTTAGCGGGAATATTCCGGCCATACCCTTAATTTTGCCTTTAGGGCTGGAGAACTATTTTGTCTGGCAAGCGGTTTTATTTGTACCCTGGCTGATTCTGAGCTGGCTGCTGGTCAGCTGGTTGGCTGGCCTGACACTGGAGATGTTCGGCGCAAAAAAGTTTAGCTGGAGGCAGCTTTCTGCCGGACTTGCTTTGAGTCTTTACCCTTTTTTATTCTGGCTGTGGTTACCACATTTTTTTACCTCGGTATTGTACCTGCTAGGTATGTCCCAAAAAGAATGGGTAGATCTTGTTTCCAATCCCGGCTGGTTTCAAACGGTTTATATAAGTTTAGTAGTTATCGCCCTTTTGTCTGGCTGGCTGGCTACCTGCCTGACTGTCAGTGCTCGAAGGTGGGTAAAGAAGGGAGCTAGTTTGCTGGTCGGTAGCTTAAGTTATCTGGTCGTGGTTTTATTTATTTTTGTTCTAATTCGTTGAACAGGGGAGATCAAATGGAGGTTTTGATCAGAAAATTTAAAATAAGTGACTATGACCAGGTTATAAATCTCTGGCAACTCTGCCAGCTCCCGCTAAAGCCTGAGGGGCGAGATAGCCGCTGCCAGCTTGAGCAGCAGATAAAACTCGATCAGATCATTTTTCTGGTGGCTGAGAAAGAAGGAAAAGTTATCGGTACGGTTTTAGCCTCCCATGATGGACGAAAAGGCTGGATTAACCGTTTAGCTGTTCATCCCGATGCCCGTCGGCAGGGACTTGGTACTCAGTTGATAAAAAAAGCAGAGGAGGAACTGGAGAAACAAGGCCTGATCCTGCTGGCTGCTCTTATTGAGGAAGAAAATTCTGCTTCCAGGGACCTGTTTGTCAGGCTTGGTTACGAACCGCATCCTGAGATTGTATATTTTTCTAAGAAAAAATTTCCAGAAGCCTGAAATAAATTCAGGTAGTTGAAGGTACTGGTGGCCTTTCGACCGGGTTTTCTGACAATCCTGGCGAATTAGTGTAAGATATAAAATTAAGCAGAAATATCAATGTGGGAGGAACAAATGGCTGTCAAAAAACTCGTTAACGGAATTTTTTGGGTAGGTGCCGAAGATTGGGATCGGCGGCTATTCGACTCACTAATCCCTTTACCTGATGGAACCAGTTACAATGCCTATATTGTCCAGGGTCGGGATCTGACCGTTCTAATTGATGCTGTTGATCCCACCAAAAAGGATATTCTGGCCAGCCATTTAGATGATTTTCCCAAAATAGACCTGGTTATTGCTAACCATCTCGAGCAGGATCACTCCGGTTTGATCCCTTATGTTCTTGACCGCTATCCTCAGGCCAGGCTGCTGGCCACTCCAGCTGCTAAAGATTTAATTGTCACTCATCTTCATGTAGCTGAAGACAGAATAAGGACGGTGGCTGATGGAGAACGCCTCGATCTTGGTGGCCGGACTATCCGCTTTATCCATTTTCCCTGGGTACACTGGCCGGAGACAATGCTGAGCTATCTGGAGGAAGATAAAATTCTTTTCAGCTGTGATCTATTTGGTTCTCATCTGGCCTCTTCTGAGTTGCTGGTTGAAGATGAAGAAAGGATTTACGAACCAGCCAAGCGTTATTTTGCTGAAATCATGATGCCATTTAGAAAAATCATTCAGAAGAATTGGCCAGTGCTGGAAGGGTTGGAAGTTCAGTTTATTGCTCCCAGCCATGGTCCGATTTATAGCCGGCCAGCTTTTATAATTGATGCCTATAAAAAATGGGTAGCTGATCAGCCTGAAAATTCAGTCCTCATTGCCTGGGTCAGTATGCATGGTTCAACAGCCAGAATGGTTGACCATCTTATCTGGGAACTGGCCGGACGGGGAATTAAGGTTATGCCTTTTAACCTGGCCGTAACCGATCTCGGACATCTGGCCATGTCACTGGTCGAAGCAGGAACTATTGTTGTAGCTTCGCCAACCATTTTAACCGGTCTTCATCCGCTGGCAGCAGAAGCTGTTTTCCTGGTAAATGCTTTAAGGCCAAAGGCTTTATTTGCCGGTTTTATTGGCTCTTATGGCTGGAAATCAAGGGCTCTTGACCAGCTTAAAGCTATGCTCGATAGTGTCAGATTCGAGCTGTTAAACCCGGTTCAGATTAAGGGAAACCCGAAACCAGAAGACCTGGCTCTTCTTACCAGACTGGCCGATGACATCTACCAAAAACATCAAGCAGCAGCATTGCTTTAAATCAGCTTCTGATTCGAGCCAGTCAGTCTGGAAATAGCTCAGCCTAACTGTTTTTTACTTTTTGGCGGTTACCAGGCTGTTCAAAACAGCCTCAGCTAGCTCTTCTCCCGGCGTTGGGTATTTCCTTTTTTGATTCTGAGTTTTTAACTGATTTATCCAGGCACTGATCTGAGGTAACCGATAAAAATTAGCAGCTTCTGCTCCTGATTCAGAAAAAACTTCAATGGATACAGTGTAAGGAATACCGGTTGATCTGAGGTTCTGGTTATCCAGGATCTTGAGAAGTCTTTCTTTTAGTTTTAAAGCTCCGGCTCGCCCGGTATCAGGTAGAAGCACCAGAAATTCGTCAAGTTCGATCCTGGCTAGCAGATCTACTCGTCTGGTGGTTTTTTTCAAAATAAAGCTTAGATTGGTTAAGACTCGTTCACCAGCTTCCTGGCCAAAAGTCTGAACTATTTTCTCGTAATAATCGACATCAATTCTTAATAGCGATAAATCATGACCATATCGCTGGCAACGATCTATTTCTCTCTGAAAATAAGTAAAAAATGCCCTTGGATTATAAGTCTGGGTCAGACCGTCATAATCTTCCAGCTGCTTCAGTTCTTTAACCAGAACCAATCGTTCCAGCGAGAGTTCGGCAAAGTTAGTCAGGGTCTGAATCGTCTTGAATTCCTCCAGGGAGAAAGCCGTTTTTCCGGGGCTATTGATAAGATAGATAACGCCAAAAACCACCTTTTCCACCCGAAATGGTACAACTATCAAGCTTTTTATTTCGATTTCTGGCAATCGGTCAATTTCAAAGTTGAATCTAGGATCTTCTCTGGCGTCGGTGATAATAATGTTTTGATTGGTTTCAGCGGCCAGGCCGCAAACTCCTTCGCCCCTTCTGACCAGCCTGTCCTTTAAACCTTCTGCTTTTTCTCCCAGGCTTAAAGCATATCTCAGGTCGCCACTAGCCTGATCCTTGATCAAGAAGCTGACCACTTCAGGCTGACAGAAAGAAACTGCTTTCTGCAGTAAACGGAGCAGCAGATCATCCGGGTTTCTGGCCAGACCGATCTCTTTGATAGACTCATAAACCTTTGTCAAGTTGAGGCTTTCCTGCTTGATATCTGAAGGGCCGCCCCTCGTTTCTTCCATCGTTTAATTACTATCAGAATTAGCTTTTAATTTCAACTGCTTTAAAATCTTCCGGGCCAGCTGGCCAGCTGGCTAAGGCGCTGCTTTCAATCAAAAAAAGATAGTTAAAATCGTTGTTTTGGACCGCCAGCTGGTCCTTTCCTTCCAGCTTTTGACCAAAAAACAGATTGATTGATTTTTCCTCAGTATCCTCACTTTTAGTTTTAAGCGTAATTTCGTATTCAGGTTTATCCAGGCCGTACTTTTTTAAATCTCCTGGCCGGTCTATAAAATCTACCGCTTGAAGATACTCTAAATTGCGCAAAAATGATTCGACTTTTGAGCTGTCAGCCATCTCTTTTTGCCCACCGTCAGTGAGCAGATACCAGTCTTCTTGTTCCTGGCCTTTTTCGCCTGATTTTTCCTTAATGACCACAAAAGACCGGTCGCCCTTTTTTATAGCCAGGCTGGTGGCCTCCCAGCTGTTAAATAAAGCCACTTTTTTTTCTCTTAATTCACTGGCCGGTCTGGCTACATTGTTTACCAGCTGAGCCTCTACCTCGACAATTTTGGCCAGCTGGGAGCTGGTAGCCAAGAGTTTTTCTTCTTTTTTATTAAGGTTGATGGCCAGTTCCTGACCATCGGCCAGAATCAATTTGATCGTGTAGTCTGGTTGGTCGAGACCGCTGGCTTTTAAATCTTCCGGTCTTTTTTCTTCTGCCAGAAAGTCTTTGGCTTTGACTGTTGACAAATTATTCAGGATAGAGTCAATCTGGGAAGTCGAAGCCAGGGCTTCGATGGGACTGGTGAAGTACCAGCTTTCTCCTTTTTTGATTAGCTTCCAGGCGTTTTCTTTAGAATTTAGTTCTATTGCCTGGACTTTTTCTGGATCAAATCTGATAATTTCCTTGCTTCTCAGATCAAAAAGTTTCTTATCCAGGCTGCTCTTCAGGTAGCCGGGCAAGAGCACGACTCTGGTTTCATCAGCTCGTTTAGCATAAAGAGTTCCGTCCAGCGGGTTTTCCATGCCGGTTAAAATCACCAGCGGTTCGGTTTGTCCTTTTAACCAGATTTTGATTTCCTGTTGATTGAAACCGTATTCTTTTAAATCAGCTGGCTGGTCATCAACGACATGCTCAATTCTCAGGCTGGCCAGAGTTTCGACCAGATTGTTAACTTCATAACTATCTGCTTCTGTGATCAGCGGCTCAATAATCTGCCAGTTGCCCTGTTCGTCCTTCTTAATGGTTATGGAACTCTGATCAGAGCTGGTTAACTGGAGCTTCTCGATGTCGCTGATCTTGAGATCAGTCAGCATGTCCAGTTTTTCTTTTTCTTCTTTAACTGCTTTTGATTTATTCTCAATCAGCAGGACACCAGCCAGAGCTATGATAAATATTATCAAGAGGATAATGGTAGTTTTAAATCTCATAGGGATCTCCTTCTAAGCCAGACGCCTAACCCGATAAACAGGACCAGGGCTGGCAGCAGGATGATCGAGACAAACATCAGCAACCGCCCCTGACCGGGGGTTAACTGGATTGTCCGTGGAACTTGAGTCCTCGGTTGAATCGAAATGAGGTCTTCCTCTTCAGTCAGCCAGTTGACCGTATTTAGAAAGAAATTGCCATTGCCCGAGAGGTTGTAGTATTTGTTGGTAATAAAATCCGAGTCGCCAAAAACAGCCAGTCTTAATTCTCGATCGGAAGAGCTGTCAGTTCCCTGATTTTCAGCTGTCTCCTCCGTTTCATTTGGATTGTTAATTATAACTTTTTTACTACCAACCACGGCCAGGGAAACCGGTCCTGCCTTATCTTTTTCAGGGTCAAAAGAAACTTCTGGCTGGTCCAGCTGCCTTTCTGACCAGGAATTGCTGCTGGTTTTAGCTATGGAGGTCAGAATTATACCTTCAGGCCTGGAGTCGGCAATATCCACCGACCGGGCCAGGGGGTAAAAAGTGGCATAACGGAAATTTTTGGTGATCTCGTGACTTTCGTATTCGGTCACTGCCGGCATAAAATAATCACCGCCCAGCAGGCGCGAAACGCGATCGACGACGATATCGTTTTCAATCCTGATACCATAATCAGCCAACCAGGTTTCTAACCCGGTATTGGTTTCCGGATCAATCATAAAGAGAATCCGACCACCCTGGTCAAGATATTGCTTCAGAGTATCGAGCTCATTGGGAAGAAGTGTTGCCTTTGGCCCCGGAACAACCAGCAGACTGCAATCCGCGGGGAAGTTGGCAGACAGGGCAAGCGGTAGTTTTTTTACTTCATAACCAATCTTTTCCAGTTCACTCCTGGCTGTACTGAAGCCACCATCACCACTATCTTCAATCGAATTTTCTCCATGTCCTTCCAGAAAATAAATAACCTTCTTCTTTTCCCTGGTAAGCTTGATGATGGCATTGGTAATATCTTCCTCGGAAGTGGTGGTGATTCGATTTTCTTTGTCTCCGAGCTCAAAGACAGTGGTGCCATCCTCGGTGATGCCATATTTTTTCACCAGTCCTGGATTTTTGTCAGGATCAATAAATTCGTACTTAATTTTTGGCGAATGATAGGCATAGATTTTAAGCAGGTTTTCCATGGTTGCCCGGCCTGGATTACCTTCGCGGAAAAAGGCTTTAATGGTAATCTCCTGTTTCAGGTTTTTGACCACTTTAATCGACTGCTCAGACAGGCTGTGAATTTTTGCCGCAGTAAAATCAAGGCGGTAGTGATGCCTGGCCAGGAAAAAATTAACAATGATCAGTAATCCCAGTACCAGGATGATAATGAGCAGCAAGTTCCCTGAATAGATAAACGAACGCCGCTGGAGGCTTTCTTTGAGACTGGAGAGATTAAGAAGAAGATAAACAATGAGCAGAACCAGGCCGGAAATAGCCAGAATCAGCGCAACCTTTCCATATTGGGGCCAGATAAGTAAAACAAGTGAAGCAACCAGGAGTGCCAGTCCAACATAGTTTAGATATTTTTTTAGCCAGCTCATGAGCTTACCTCCACCTTCTGGATTGAATAACTGAATGGGTCAGAAAAAGGCCAAAAAAAGCAAAGCTCAGGTAATAGACGAGATCAGTCGTATCAAAGATTCCTCTGGTCAGGCTGTCGAAATGCTCAAAAAATGACAGATAATTGAGGACACCCTGCCATATTCCACGAGCTGAATAACTAACCCAGCTCAGAACCCAGAAAAGAAGAAGAGTGCCGAAAGTCAGGACGGCGGACACAATCTGGTTTTCAGTAATTGACGACCAGAAAATTCCCAATCCTAAGAAAGCTGCTCCCATCAGAAACAAGCCGAGGTAGCCAAGGAGAAATGGAACTGTCTCCGGGTTGCCGTAGATAAAGGTAAACAGTGTCGGAATCGCACTCAAAAAGAGCATGATAAAAAGAACTATCAGGGAAGCCAGATATTTGCCGACGATTATCTGGGTGATTGACAGAGGTGAGGTAAATAGCAATTCCTCGGTGCCCATTTTTTTCTCTTCAGAAAAAAGTCGCATGGAAAGAAGGGGCAGCATCAACATCAGAACTATGCTTAGATTATTGAAAAGAGGAGAAAAAACCATCTGGTTAATATTTATCTGCTGGTAATAATATGGGTTTTGGGCCAATTGAGGAGCGATAGAATTAAACCAGGAGACCAAACTGTAGAAGAAAAAACCAGAAAGCAGAAGAAAGGTGAAAATTATGATATAGGCAATTGGCGAAGTGAAATAACTAAGTAATTCTTTTTTTATGATTGACCAGACAGCTTTCATTGTTCTATTCCTCCTGAGACAATTCTTAGATAAAGTTCTTCAATGGTTAAGGCCAGAGAGCGCATTTCGATTAAACCAAGCTGATGTTCCAGGCAGCATTTGATAACCTCATCACGCCGGTCCAGATTCCTATCCCATTCAAGTCTGATTTCTTCCCCTTCTCGGACAGCATTTTCCACCCCAGGTAGTTGTCGAAAAAGATTTAAGGCTTCGTCATCGGCTTTTTTAAGCCTTAGGTATACTCCATCTTTTTCACGGTAAGCACTGGTCAGCTCTGCCAGTCGGCCGGCAGCCATCAGCTTACCTTCATTGATGATGACCACACCATCACAAACCTGGGTAACTTCTGCCAGAATGTGAGTTGATAGCAGGACGGTATGTTCACCTCGCAGAGATTTGATAAGCTCTCTTATTTCAACAATCTGAGCCGGGTCAAGACCGATGGTCGGCTCATCCAGAATGATCACTTTTGGATTGTGAATTAAAGCCTGGGCAATGCCCAGCCTCTGTCGGTAGCCGCGGGAAATATTTTTGACGAGCCTTTTTCTGACTGCTGATAGTCCAGTAGTTTCAACAACCCGATCAATGGCAGCTTTTTTCCGGTTTTTCGGCACTTTTTTAATTTCAGCTACAAAGCCCAGATAGGCTTCGACAGTCATTTCAGGATAAAGTGGAACATTTTCTGGCAGATAGCCAATTTCTTTTTTTACCTCTTCTGCTTGCTCAAAAACATCATAGCCAGCCACTGAGGCTTTCCCGCTCGAAGCCGGTAGATAGCCGGTCAGAATTCTCATGGTAGTGGTCTTGCCGGCCGCATTTGGCCCGAGCAAGCCCCAGATCTCGCCGGTCTCAACCTTAAAGCTGAGATCTTTGACAGCTATCAGGTCGCCATATTTCTTTTGCAGGTGTTGAGTTTCTATCATTGGCACCTCCTCAGGATGTCAATAATTTTATAATATACTTTGCTTGAGGTAAAAAACTACATCCTTTCTGGAACCTGGATTCCTAATAGGCCCAGAGCCTGGTTGAGAATTTCGTGAGCAAAATAGACCGTTTTCAATCTTAAAGTCCTGAGCTCACTGTTCTTTTCAGCCAGGACCGGATATCGGTGATAGTAGCCATTTATTTTCTGGCAGAGATTAAAGGTAAATTTGGCCAGTCCCGAAAACTCCAGGGTGGCGATGGCTCTTAGGACTTCTTCATCGAGAGCTGATCCATAAACAACTAATTGCCAGAAGTCACGGGCTTCTTCCGGACCTAACTCAGTAAGATTGAATTTACTATCAGCTATAGTCTTGAGCAGTTCCTGCCCGGTCAGGCCCGTCCTTTCCTCGAATTTGTGAAAAATGCTTCTCAATCTAACGGCGGTGTATTGAAGGTAAGGACCGGTTTCACCTTCAAAATTTAGAGCTTCATCGAAATCAAAGACAATCAGTGAATTTCTGGCATATTTGAGCATAAAATACCTGACCGCGGCGGCGGCAATCTGAGCAGCTATTAGCTTTTTAGCAGCTGGTTGGAGGTCAGGATTCCTTTTATCAACCTCAGCCCGGGCTTTTTCTTCCAGTCTGTCTATTAAATCATCAGCCTTAACACCCAGGCCCTTTCTTCCTGAGACCTCAAGAAAAGAGCGTTCTTTATCTTCTTCAG
>JAKPXU010000214.1 GCA_029571905.1 Acidobacteriota bacterium
CAAAAAAGGTTCAATTACCATGATTCCCATCCTGACCATGCCCGATGACGACAAGACTCACCCCATTCCTGACCTCACGGGTTATATTACAGAAGGTCAGATCATCCTGAGCCGTGAACTTCACCGCAGCGGTATCTATCCGCCGATTGATGTTTTGCCTTCTCTTTCCAGGCTTAAAGATAAAGGCATTGGTGCTGACAAGACGAGAGAAGACCACGCCGATGTATTAAACCAGCTTTTTGCCTGCTATGCCCGTGGAAAAGAAGCCCGCGAACTGGCCCTCATTCTGGGTGAGGCCGCTTTGAGCGATCTTGATCAGCTCTATTTAAAATTTGCTGAACGCTTCGAAAATGAGTTTGTCCGTCAGGGAGAGCTGGAAGCCAGAGGAATTACCGAGACGATTGATATCGGCTGGAAGCTGCTCCGTCTCCTGCCAGAAAAAGAACTGAAAAGAATCAGGCCGGAATATCTTGAGAAATATTACAGGGCTTGAAACAGGTTGGTCAACTGGAGTCTTAGATGAAGCTTAAAGTTAATCCCAACCGCATGGAGCTGATGAGGCTAAGACGCCGTCTGTCTCTGGCCCAGAGGGGACATAAACTTCTCAAGGATAAGCTGGAAGAGCTAATGCGCAATTTTCTCGAAGCGGCCAGACAGTTTAACAGGATAAAAGAAGAAGTAGATCAGGAATTCAGAATTATCACCAGGTCAATGGCCATGGTGCGGGTAACGCAGGCTCAAGCTGAATTGTCCGGTCTCATCAAAGATGGTGAGCTGCAGCTTGAGGTTAAAACCGGACGCCTGCTCAACCTGACTGTGCCCGAATTTGAAACTAAAAGATTCGAACCTGGTGACTATGACTTTATCCGGACAGAAAGTGAACTGGAAGTAGCTATCAAACATTTTCGGCAGCTCTGGCCGAAGCTTCTTGAGTATGCCAGCCTGTGGAAAAAACTGGAACTCCTGACAACAGAAATAGAAGTGACCAGAAGAAGAGTCAATGCCCTTGAGTATATTTTGATACCAAATCTAAAAGAAACAATTCAGGCTATCTCCTCCCGGCTGGAAGAAATGGAACGTTCTTACCAGGTTCAGCTGATGAGAGTCAAGGAAATCGTTCGAAAACATTAATTCGACACCACTAGTAGTGCCTTTTCATCAAAAAAATACAAAAAAAAGTATATAAATATAGACAAAACTATTGACATGATTAAAAATTGTTGTATATATACAGATGAAAATGAAAGTCGCATTACTCTATAGTTCGAAACAGGGCATGGCCCAAGCGCTAAATTCCTACCTTTTGGACGAAAAAATAGACGAGGGCGAAGAACCTCCACCTGATTTGCTGGCTGAATGCGACAGCGACGAAACGATCAAAGCCGTCGAGCAGGCACTCGAAAGATTTCACCAGGTAATCCCGATTGAAGCTGATGAGTTTGCCTATATCAGACTTCTAGAAGAAAAACCAGATCTGGTTTTTAATATGGCCGAAAGGCTGTTCGGCCCAAATCGCGAATCGCATATTCCAACTATC
>JAKPXU010000216.1 GCA_029571905.1 Acidobacteriota bacterium
TCATCTTGGCCTCATTTTGTTCCTTTTTTGATTTTATCCAGGAGCTTCACCACACCCTCGATCAGAGCATCCGGTCTGATGGGGCAGCCCGGGACATAAACATCGACAGGAATCAACTGATCAATACCGCCAATGATATTATAAGCCCCGCGGTAGACGCAGCCTGACATGGCACAGGCCCCAACCGCCATCACAAACTTTGGATCCGGTGTCTGTTCATAGACCCTGATCAATCGGTCTTTCATCTGTCTGGTAGCCGGCCCGGTGCAAATAATCACATCGGCATGCCTGGGAGTTCCTTCCAGCAGAATCCCGAAGCGCTCGACGTCAAAACGCGGGGTTAGAGCAGCTACCACCTCAATATCACAAGCATTACAGGCACCAGTATTTAGATGGAGTATCCATGGTGATTTGAGCCGCGACCATTGAGTTAATTTTTGCAGCATGTCAACTCCTCGAAATGAGAGCCAGAATAGCCAGAAAGATAAAAGCCAGATAAATGACTGCTAACAGCGCTATTTTACCGGTTGGGATCGTGGCTACCACCAGCACCGCCACGTGCATGATGGTAAAAAACAGGGCAAAAACATAAAACAACCTGAACCCGAACTGGACTTTCATCCCTGGCAGATCTTCGCCGCAGGCATAAGTGGTGAGTTTGCCGCCGGTTGGATTAAGCTTAGGGGCCATGGCCTTACCAACAGCATATAGTAAATAAGCCACAGCCAGGAAAAAGATAAAAGCGATTGGTGGTGATATTAAAAAAGCTAAGCCTTCCATGATCATCCCTTCAATTTAGACAGAGACCGGACATCCAGACTCTTATTCTTTTTATAGATATTTATAATCAAGGCCAGGGCGGTGGCCACCAGACTGACTTCGACGACGATATAAGTAATGGCCATGCTCTGGGCGAGCAGAATCGAGTTTTTGACAGCACCAGTAGCAATTATGACCAGACTCACGCCTTTGCTGATGACTTCAACCGCGATAAATAGCTTGATTAAATTCCGCATGGTCAAAAGACAATAAATACCGGTAAAGATCAGCAAAGCCGAAAAGAAAAGATATAAAAACCATAGATTACTCATCTTTGTCTTCTTCCTTTTTTCTGAACAGGGCCAGAACAGCCAGGACACCGGCCAGAATTACGCCCAGCTGGGCAACCAGATCAAAGGTTCTGGCCTTCCATAGAACTTCGCCAAATGTCCCAGTCTCTGGCCCGGCAGGCAGAGCTGGTACCTGCTGGAGAAGGCCTTTCATGACCAAGCCATCGATGATCAGGAAAATGACAAAAAACAGTGGGAAAACCAGTTTGGTCAACCTGGCCTCCTGCACCTCACTATCTTTTCTGGTTAGAGCTACGGTCAGGGCAAACAGAACGGTAATCAGACCGGCCACGACCGAAATTTCAAAAACACCGGCATAAGGTGCTCCCAGCCGAAAAAATATGATTCCTAAGAATAAACTGGCTACTGCCAGAGACAGGGCCGCTTTGAGGAGGTCCTTTAACAGAATGGCCAGGATCGAGAAGAGAACCAGTCCGGACAATAATAAAATTTGAATAACCATTTTAAATTCCCCACATCAAAACCTGCTGGACACCTCTGGCCAGGGCATCGGCGGCCGGGGCAATCCAGGTCTTGAAAATCGGACTGAAGAAAATGCCGACCAGCAAGCAGAGTAAAGCCAGGATAATATTGGCCGCATTCATCCAGAAGGGAGCTTCCTTGATTTGTTGCCATCTGTCATTAAGGGGACCAAAAAAGGCTTTCCTCTGAATCAAGAGATAATACCAGAGGGTCAAAATGCTGGCCAGAATAGCCACCAGAGCATAACCGAAGTGATTGGCTTGAACCAGGGCAATAATAATGATGAGCTTGCTCCAGAACCCAGCCAGGGGCGGCACCCCGGCGATGGAGAGAGCACCAACTAAATTGGTGCCAGCTGTTATTGGCACTTTTTTACCCAGCCCGCCCAGTTCATTAAGATTCCTTGTGCCGGTAATGTGCTGGATAGAGCCAGAATTTAAGAACAGCAGCCCTTTGGCCACCGCATGATTAAACAGATGAAATAAGCCACCGGCAATACCCAGGGGAGTACCTATGGCCAGACCCAGGATGATATAGCCGACCTGGCTTATAGAAGAATAAGCCAGCATTCTTTTAATGTCATTATGTCCCAGGGCGAGCAGGGCTGCTACCACAATGGAGATAGCGCCCATGGCCATTAAAACTCTGGATAAGGCAGGTGTCATACCAACTACACTGTAGACGATTCTGAACAGAGCGTAAACGCCTGAGACTTTAATCAGCAGGCCGGACAGCATGGCCGAAATCGGAGCAGGTGCCGAAGGGTGAGCGTCCGGTAGCCAGGCATGGAATGGAACCAGGGCGGCTTTGAGTCCAAAGCCCATGATGAAAAAGGCCAGACAGACCCCGAGAACCGGACCGGCATTGAGATCCTGCAGCCCCCGAGCTACCGCTTGAAAACTCAGGCTTCCAGTCAGGCCAAAAATAACGGTAATGCTCAGAAGAACAAAAGCCGAAGCTACAACCGATAACATCAGATATTTGAATGAGGCCTCTAATTCTTCGGGTCCGAGGCCAAATGCTACCAGAGCATAGGAAGCGACTGCGGCTACTTCCAGAAAAAGATAAACAGAAAAGAGATCAGGCACCAGCACCAGGCCGTTCATGCCGGCTACCATGACCAGCAACAAAGCATAAAAATTGGCCTGGTGACCGTAATGCTTGAGATAATCTATCGAGAATAGCGTAATGCAGAGGCTGACCAGAGAAATGGTAAATAACATAAACAGATTAAAGCCATCCAGAGCAATTTGCAGATTGACATTTTCACCAAACCAATTGATGTTCTGGAGGAGGGAACCACGGGAAAAAATCGGCTTGATGAGCAAAATGGAATTTATCAATAGAAAGCCCAGAGTAGCATTAGTTAAAACATCCGGAATTACTTTTTTAGATATTTTGCCAATAAGAGGCAGACAGGCAGCTATCACCAAGGGTAGGAAAATAAATGAAAATACCACCGTTCCTCCTCTATTGTAATAACTTAAGCATAGCCCAGAGGACGACCATCAGCCCGCCAATAGTCCAGGCTAAATAGTTGGCATACTGACCATTATGAGCCTTCTGGAAAAGCACTGTAAAGAAACGCCCCACACTGACCACCACTTTTTCATAAATGAAGTCGATCGGTCGGTCAATGAACTTAAACAATACCCTGGATAACCAGGCCAGGAATTTGACGCCCTGTTCATAGATATCAAAAAATCTGGCTTCGGACAGGTCATAAAGCTGTTTTAGAACGGGCAGATGGTGAATCGGTTCAGAAGCCAGGTAGGCCTTTTTGCCGCTGCGTTTCCAACCATAAAAATGGAGACCCAGGGCAATGAGCAAGCACAGCATGGAAACGCCGGCTACCGGAGTAAACAGGTTAAGAGCGCCAGACGTAAAATCAAGGTGCTCTCCAGGCTCTACCCGCCCGGCCAGGATCGGCTGAATAAAATTCTCCAGCGGTAGTTTGTTATAAACACCAAAGGTGATGCAAAGGATGGCCAGGATTAAAATAGGCAAAACAATGGGCCACTGACTTTCTCTGGTTTTGGGTACCTCTGTTGATCGGGGCCCGAAGAAAACTGAGTGACCGGCTTTAAGAAAGGAAGCGAAAGTAAAAATGGCTCCCACCCAGGCAGCAATGGCAAAGATGGGATAACCGGTTTCCAGTGCCCCGTGGAAGACCATTTCTTTGGAAACAAAACCATTTAAAGGCCAGACCCCGGAGATGGCCAGGGCACAGACACTAAAACCAAAGGCTGTCCACGGCATCTCCTTAGCCAGCCCGCCCAGTTTCTTAAGCTCGGTTGTTCCTGTTCGGTGTTCAACTGAGCCAGCACTCAGGAAAAGGCCGGTCTTATACATAGCGTGATTGATCATGTGGAAAATACCGCCAGCAATCCCGATCGGAATCGCGGTGCCAATGCCAAGAATCATGTAACCAACCTGGCTGATAGCATGAAAGGATAAAAGTTTTTTGAAATCCTTTTGAATTAGTGCCATAAAAACGGCCAGGACGATGGTTGCGGCCCCGATGATCAGCAGCACCATGGCCATCGCACTTCCGACCTTGAGTTCAAAGAAGTCCAGGCTGATTCTGGCCAGGAGATAAATGCCCAGGAGCTTTTCAAAAGAGGCCGGCATAAAAGCCATAAAAGTAACCGGGGCATCGAGAGCAGCATCAGGAATCCAGGTATGAAAAGGCATAGCTCCGGCTTTGCCGATAGCACCAATCATCATCAGGATGAAGGCAGCGGCGGCCAGCCCTTGAGGTTCAAGATGAACTGCGTCCATAGTCAGAGTCCCGGTAGATGCCCAGACCAAACCGATGCCCATGATCATCGAGAAATCACACAGGCCGCCAATAATCAGAGATTTGACCGCTGTCCTATGAGAGGTTGGTTTCAAGCCCAGGGTGATCAGGGCGTAAGTAGTGATCAGCAGGGCCTCCCAGAAAAAGATGAGGAGAACAAAATTATTAGCCAGGACAGCTCCATTGGAAAAAGCCGCTGCTAAGAAAACATATGCATAATATTCACGGATGCGGGGATGATCCTTCATCTTAATGGATGAATAAAGCGTAATCAGAAATAGAAATCCGGAGAGGGCCAGCAAAATGAAAGCGGAGAATTGATACAATCTGAAGTCGAAATTAATTCCCATTCCGAGCCAGTCGGCATTCAGGGCCAAGTTTTTGAGCGAGAACAAAGAGAAGCCCAAATAAAGGATCACCATCGAACTTAAAAGAGCCAGGACTTCCCGGATTAACTTTATCCGGCGGGGAATGAGAAAAAGAATCAGGGCTATAACAGCCGGAAAAATAATTGGCCACAGTAAAGTTGTTGCCATCATCTTAGCCACCACGTAATGTGAGTTGTTGCCAGCTGGACCAGCTTCATCGGATAGGAAACGAAAAAGCCAGCCAGAACCGAAAATAAGGCTAATACCGTTACCACCCCGACCATGGAGGGTGTCTTCTCAGGTGCTGGTATTTTGAGGTCACCCAGGAAGACCTGGGCAAAAACTCTCATGAGATAGTACATGGTCAGAATAGCGGTGAACAGGGCCAGAGCTGCAATCCAGATCTGGTTAGCTTGAATGGTTCCCATAATGACCAGAAGCTTGGAGAAGAAACCACCCAGCGGAGGCAGCCCGATAACTGAAAAAGCGCATATTAAAAAGGAAATGGCAGTAATAGGCATAGTCTTGATCAGACCACCCATCTCTCTTATGTCTCTTTTGTTCGTCGAGTGGATGACAATCCCAGCGCAGAGGAAGAGTCCAGCTTTGGCCAGACCATGCATCAGGATATATAAGAGGCTGCCAGAGACGGCAGTCGGATTAGCCACACTTAAGCCAAGAAAGATATAGCCAATCTGGCTTATGGTGGAATAAGCCAGAATTCTTTTGATATCGTTTTCAACCGCTGCTCCGCCGGCTGCTATCAAACTGGAAATCACAGCCAGAATAATAACTCCTTGCTGCCAGGCTTCTGGAATTTTAAAGGTATATAAGAACAGCCGGGCGTAAGCATAAACCCCGATCTTGACCAGCACCGCGGCATGGAGTAAAGCGGTGACGGTGGTCGGAGCGACACCGGCATCAGGCAACCAGGTATGCAGGGGGACGGTGGCTGATTTCGAAAAAATACCGAACAAGATTAACAGGACGGCTGAGCCTGGAATAGCTACTCCCCTCATAGCGGTCAGATCGAATGTCCCTGTCTGGGCATAGATGAGAATAAAGCCTAACAGCATGACCACTGCCCCGCCAAAGGTCATCAAGAAAGCCTTATCGGCTTTCAGGACATAATCCTTTTGACGGTAGAAACCGATCAAGCGCCAGCAGGCAATGGCAATTATCTCCCAGAAGAGGTAAATAAAGACCAGACTGCCAGAGAACACCAGTCCCATCATCGAGCCGATAAACAGGACGACCATCAGATAGTACTCATTTTGATGTTCTTCGTGATGCATATAACCAAGCGAATAGATGATGATCAGGAAGCCGATAAAAGAGGAGACAATCGCCATGAAGATCGACAGGGGATCGATAATTAAGACGAAATCAAGTCCAAGCGCCAGCCTCTGGCTCCAGAGAATCTCCCCGCCTTTCAAAGCTTGACCGATCAGAGTCAGCGGCAGGAAGGCTGTAATCCCGCCCACTAAGACTGACCAGAATGACCTCAATTTTGGTGAGATCGCCCCGGCCAGAGGTACCAGCAGCGAACCTAAAAGTGGAATAAAAATGATTAGTAGGGTTATGGTCTCGACTTTCATGAGAAAGTGAGTATATTAAAACAGGAAAGGAATTGTCAAGATTTCCCACAGAAAAATCACATTAATATCACAGAGTTTTAACAAAAAATTATAAGGTTTCCCACAGAACGAAAAAACATTATAATGTCTCCAGCTGGCCAGGAAAAAAGAGATAAGGTCAGCCAGGATGAGGTAACCTGATGACTGCCAATCTAATAGAAGTCACAAACAAAAAGCAACTCCGAACTTTTATCTACCTGCCAGAAAAACTTCACCGAAACCACGAAAACTGGGTTCACCCGATCTATATGGACGAATGGAATTATTTCAATCCGAAAAAGAATAACGCTTTTAGCTATTCTGATACAATCATGCTGCTGGCTGAACAGGATGGTCAGCTGGTCGGCCGAGTGATGGGCATTATCAATCGCCGCTATAATGAGGTTCGGGGAGAGTCAACAGCGCGCTTCGGTTATCTGGAATCAATCGAGGATCAGGGTGTAGTTCATGCATTGTTATCAAGAGTCGAGGACTGGGCCAGAGAAAAAGGCATGACCAGGATTATTGGACCATATGGGTTCTCAGACCAGGATCCTGAAGGTTTTTTGATTAAGGGTTTTGAATACCGGGCAACAATTGCTACTTACCATAATTTTCCCTGGCTGCCGCCTATGGTCGAAAAAGAAGGCTATACCAAAGATATGGACTATTTCGTCTATAAGCTTCAAGTTCCTGCGGAAATCCCGGAGATCTACCGCCGGATTTCAGAACGTATCATGAAAAAAGGCAACTTCGCGCTGCTGGAGTTCAACAACCGCCATGAGATCAAACCCTGGGTCAGGCCGATTTTATCGCTGATGAATGAAACATATATAGAAAGCAATATTTACGGCTACGCTCCTCTCGATGAAAAAGAAATGGATGCTCTGGCCAAAAAATTTTTACCGATCCTTGATCCAAGGCTGATCAAAGGGGTGTTAAAAGACGGTCAGGTTGTGGCTTTTATCATCGGGATCCCTGACATGTCAGCCGGTATCAAGAAAGCACGTGGCCGAATTTTTCCTTTTGGTTTTATCCATATTCTAAGGGCCAAATCCCGGACCAGGCAGCTTGACTTACTTCTCGGAGCTATAAAAAAAGAATACAGGGGTATGGGACTGGATGCCCTGATGGGCATGGCCATGATTGCCTCAG
>JAKPXU010000013.1 GCA_029571905.1 Acidobacteriota bacterium
GCTTTTGACTGGAGTTTGATCAGTTTTAGCCTGCAGGTTAATTTCTCCTCCACTCATTTTGACCTGGTCAGTTCAAGATTTATTCTCAGTTTCCTTTCCGCCGGGCGGTTCAGGCTTATGGAAAATATTTATTGATGAAAATTACAGCCAGGACAATCAAAATGAAAAAAAAGACGAAAGCCGACAGGGCAAACTCTACGGAGATTTTCCTCGCCCGCCGCAGATCTTCCGGGAAATGCCTGCGGTACTCAGCGTAGGTGATGAGATAGGCAGACAGAGCAGCTACCGGAGAAAAAATCAAAGCGAAAACTATGGCCTGCCGCAGCAATCTTCAATTTCCTTGGAGCTTATAACTACCTCCTCGAGATTATAACAGAACTCAGCCAAATCTCTAACGGGATTATTGGCGGTCAGGGCTCGAACCGAAAATGACTGTCTGGTTTTTTTGGCTACCCGAAGAATCTCGATAATGTTAAAATAAAAAAAGATAAGGCATCGACTCAGGCCATTTTAAATCAGAAGCCAGAAAGAGCCATGAAAAAATCCTCAACTTTTTGCTCTTTTAAATTCAGAAAATTCAGGACCAGGAGAAAAATACTGGGCAGAGTCAGGCTGGCAGCCTGGAAAAAGGTTTTTCTGATCATGATGATGTGTCTGGCCGGTTCCGGTCTGTCGCTGCCGCTGGCAGCTGATGAATTCAGGCTCGACCTGCCTTCCGGCCTTGAACGCCAGTGGCCTGGACCGGATTTTTTTGCCTGTGATTTTGAGGACTGGCAGATTAAAGACGGTAGTCTTCACTGTCTTACCCCGGCCATCAATCGCTATGTTTATTTTTTGAGCGGGGAGATAGAAGGACAGTCCGGTCAGTTCGAGGCCAGTTTTATAGCCAGAATTAATTTCTGGCCTTCTCGGCCGAGGCTTAGAAACTATCTTGGTCTCAGGCTGGGCATCAAAGGAAAAGATGGCGACTACCGGCAGGCAGCCGTGTCCGGTCAGGGAATTGACCTGGGTCTCTCGACTGATGGTCTGTTATTTATCGGGGATCTGGAGAGTGTGAGTTCAACCGAAACTCAGGAAACAATTAAAGCTGCTTTAAAAACAGGCGTTGAGTTTAAAATTGCCCTGGCTGTTGACTCCAGCGGTTATCGCCTGGAGCTCAGGCTTTTTGAGGCTCAAAGCGGTCGGCTTCTGGATGAACTGGAAGAAAGCGGCCAGGAGCCAGAAAAGGTTAAAGGCGGCCTCGCTCTGGTAGCCAGCCTGCCTGAAGTAAAAATCAATCCGCCTGATTTTTCTGCTGGCCAGTTTAATGAAGTTAAATTCCGGGGTGAGCTCTTCCAGAAGCGACCAGAAAGGCAGCTCGGCCCGGTAGCTTTTACTCTTTACACTCTGAGCAATCAACAGCTCAAGCTTCGGGCTCAACTTATTCCTGACAGCCTCATGGATAAAAGTCTCATCGCCCTTGATCTCAAGAATGGACAGGAGTGGGTGAGAGTAGCTGTGGAAAAAATTCAACCTGATAATTCGGGAGTCCTTTTCTCTATCAAAGATTGGAAAAGCGAGGAAGCGGTGGTTTTCCGACTGGTAGCGTTAGAGGCGAGTGGCCAGGAGGCGGATTACCCGCCTTTTTATGGCCGCTTTTCTCCTGAACCGTCCGAGGCGCAAGATACCAGGCTGGCTGTTTTATCCGGAGGGAGCGAAGCTGATTATCCTTATTCGCGGGTGGTGGCTGAACTTCGGGAGCTGAGTCCAGATCTGCTTTTTTTTGGCGGCAATCAGGTTTTTGGCCGGCCCGTCAGCTGGTGGCAGGAGAAAGTCTCTCTAGCCCAGCTTAAGCGGGAATATCTCCGGCAGTGGATTTTATTTGGCTGGGCTTTTTCTGATCTGCTGAAAGAGCGGCCGGCGATCCTTACGCCCGATGCGCGAGATTATTTTCAGCTTAAGCTATGGGGAGATGGCGGTCAAGCTGGAATAGAAGAAAAGACCGGTAATCCTTTTGAAGCCCAGGATAAAGGCGGATTTTTGCTGCCAGCTGATTTTGTCCGACTGGTTCTGGCCACACAAACTTCTCATTTACCGGATTCTCCAGCCGGTGAGCTTGGAGAAGCGGGCTTTAGGCCCTATTTCTGTGAGGTCAATTATGGCTGCCTGAGTCTGGCTGTTCTCGATGACCGAATGTTCAAGACACCGCCGACTTCTGTTTATGGCCCGGAGCAGATCAGAAATGGGTGGCCGGTCAACCCCGCCCTGGAGATAGGCAAGGAGGCTAAGGCCAGAGGAGCCAGCCTTCATGGCGAGGAACAGCTGGCTTTCATGAAAAGATGGGCTGAAGACTGGTCTGGTCAGATAGAGTATAAAGCTGCTCTGTCCCAGAGCCTCTGGGCTTGCCTGGAGACTGTGCCGGCCGGCACCGCCGGCGATGAGGCTCTCTTTAAATCCCCACCACCTTCTCTTGGGGAATATCCTTCCTCCGATGAGCCAGCAGCTGATTTTAATTCAGGCGGCTGGCCACCAGCTGCCAGAGAGGAAGCGGTTAAGATTTTAAGAAAAGCCCTGGCTGTTCATCTGGCGGGAAGTGGTGGACCTCCGGCCAGTCTTAAATATGGTCTCGACCGGTTTGAAGAGGCCAGCTATGCTTTTGTTCCCAAACCGCTGACCAGCGCCTGGCTGGTCAGATGGCTGCCAGCTCCAAAGACCCGGGTCAAGGGAAAAACTTTGCCCAGCCCTACCGGTAATTTCAGGGATGCTTTTGGTAACCGCTTGACAGTAAAAGCGGTGGCCAATCCTGAGGCTTCAGCTGACCAGAGTGGAAGCAACTTATCTTCAGGTTTTGGACAGGTCAGGTTCCTGCCTGATGGGAAAATCATTGTTGAAAACAGATCAGTAACTGCTTCGACTTCTCTCAAAGAAGCAGGCCCTATTCCAGGCTGGCCAGTGGTTTTTTCTGTCCTCGACAATGAGGGCCGGCGACCGGCAGCTTATCTTCCTACCTTGAAGTTTAAAGGACTGGACCGGCCGTTGGTTCAGATTGTAGAAGAAGCCAGACAGGAAGTTGTTTATACGGTGAGGGTCAGAGGCAGTGAATTCAGACCACCTGTTTTCCGGGCTGGAAATTATACTATTCGCTGCGGGCAACCAGGAACTTTCAGCTGGAGGGAACTAAAGAAAATCAGCTCTTTACCGGCCAGTGTCAAAAAAGTCATGTTGATAGATTTCAGCCAGCCAGCACCGGGAAAACCGAAAATGCATGCCAGTCATCTTCCGAGACAAAATCAATAAGCACTGGCTCGGGTAGGGCTTGGTCGGCGTTAATTTGAATCTTGCAACCAGACTGGAAGACAGAAGTTTTAATAATCTTAACAAAAAAAGTGATAAAAAACAGAATCAGAAAGTTATTCCCATGCTTAATAGTCTATATCGCCCTTGTAGCCTGGTTGTCCGGCTCACTGCTGGCGGCTGATCTCCGGCTGGTGGTCATTGGTGATACCAGCCCTGAATTTTTCAGCCGGAAAAGCCCTTTTTTTAAAGAAATGATAGAAAAAATCAACGAACTTCAGCCCGATGCCGTCATTCACCTGGGTGATATGATTGCTGGTTATGGTTTTCGCCGCCTTCGATCACAGTGGGATGAATTTGATGAGTTAGTGTCAGAAATTAAAGCTCCTTTTTTCCGGATTCCTGGCAACCACGACATTTACAGTCAGAAATCACTAGAAACATATCTTCAGCGCTACGGGCAAACTTATTATTCAGTTGATATTAATGGCTATCATTTGATTTTTCTCTGGAATGTGGAAGAAAACCGCCTTGGCCATATCAGCCGGCAGCAATTTAACTGGTTAAAGGCTGACCTTAAAGATTCAGAGAGATGGCGCGGAGCTTTTATTTTTTTGCATGTTCCGGTCTGGACCAAAACCAGTAAGTATGTTCTTCAAATAGATAAAGATTTCTGGCAAAACAAAATTCACCCCCTTCTCGTCCAGAACAAGGTACTGGCGGTCTTCGCCGGTCATTATCACCGCTTTGGACCGATGAAAGAGATGGATGGAATAAAGTACTATATCAGCGGGGGAGGAGGGCCCAGGATAAATAACTTATATGTAAGTCACGGCGGGGCTAATCATTTTCTTTTAGTTGAGGCAACCGGAAGAAAGTTCGAGGTTATGGTGGTTTACAGGGACAGGATTGTTTCAGATGAAGAGGCCGATGTGCTGAAGGATGTACTAAAATGAGTGAGCGCTGAATTGCTTATGAATGAGCTGGACTAAGACACCGGTAACTCATCAAGCAAAAACAGATCGATGGTTGGTGGTAAGGGGGGCAAACGGTCAGATTTTAAAGTGGTCAAAACCAGATTTTTGAAGAACTACGGGTTGACCGGCTTCGAGGAAGATCAGTTTTCCCTTTTCTCTGGTGATGCGGCCAACTGGATAAAGACCCCTGCCAAATTTCTGCCGATAGCGGCGGTCAAGATGAGAATAGCCTTCGGGCCTGACAGTAATTAACAGACAGTAGTCTTCGCCACCGGCCGCCGCCACTTCTTCCAGACTCCAATCATATTGCTGGCTGCATCTTTTTAAGGCGGAGGAAACCGGCAACTTTTCCAGATAAACTTCAGCTCCGGTCCCCGAACGCTCCATAATCCTTCTTAGATCAGAATCCAGGCCATCAGAGACATCCATCATAGCTCCTACTTCTGGCTGGTGAGCCAGGAAAAACCCTTCCTGAAGTTGCGGCCGTGGGTGAAAATGCCGTCTGAGTAAAAACCTTTCATCCGGGCTGCCGATATCTCTTAATTCCTTATTGAGCAGAAGACGCAGGCCACCTTCGGAGGAACCAAGTTCTCCGGTAACCGCCACCAGATCTCCAGGCCTGGCCCCTGACCTGTACTTTATATATTTTCTCCTTGCCTTCCCCAGCACAGCCACATTAATCACCACCGCTCCGGTCGTCCTGGTCGTATCCCCGCCCAGAAGCTTCACCTGAGTTTTGTCACTCAAGCTCTTCCAACCTGAAATGAACTGATCCGCCCAGGCCAGCTCAGTTTCAGCCGGCAGGGCAATGGACAGAAAAGCCCACAGGGGCTTGCCCCCCATAGCGGCGAGGTCGCTTAAATTAACAGCCAGGGCTTTATATCCCAGATCCCGGGGCGCTATCTTTTCTTTTAGAAAATGGACTCTATCCAGCAAAAGATCGGTGGTTACCAGCAGTTTCTGGTCGCCTCTCCAGGGGAGAACAGCACAATCATCGCCAATGCCGGTAACACCTTCGGGGAGATGCTGATTAAAAATCCTGGCCAGGCGGTCAATAAAACCAAACTCCCCCACAGCCGATAACTTAAGACCGGTTTCAATTTTCATTTTCTCCTCAAGTTGGCCTTTATCAACCATTTATTTTGATTTTATAGCTTTTTTCTGGCTTCAAGGATGATATTTTTAAGGCGGCGGGCGGCCTCTTCCGGGTCAGGCGCGGCGCAAATAGCCGAAACAACTGCTACCCCGTCTGCTCCGGCTTGAATAACAGAAGCAGCATTATTCTCAT
>JAKPXU010000023.1 GCA_029571905.1 Acidobacteriota bacterium
TTTACTGCGGTTTCATACAAGCTGGGGCGGGAGGACTCGAACCTCCAGATGACGGATCCAAAGTCCGTTGCCTTACCGGTTTGGCTACGCCCCAGTCAGGAGCATTTCTCTGTATCGCTCGCGCCCAACCGTTTCTGCCAGCATAACTTTATAGTTATACCTGGCTTTCAATCTTTCCGCAGCTTTTTCGGCCTGAGACTGGTCATGAAAAAAGCCATAGATAGCCGAGCCCGAACCGGTCATCATAGACAACTCGGCACCACTTTTGGCCATCTCCTGTTTAATCTCGGCTAACTGCGGATATATTTTAAAGGCAGCGAGTTCCAGATCATTTTTAAATTGCCGAAATAAAGATCTATCCTGTCTCTTCAAAAACTGAATAATTTTACTTTCTTTATCCCTTGAAGTCAAGGAGGCGGGAAGGGCATCGAACAACTGATAGACCTGACCGGTCGATAGGGCAAAGTCGGGAATAACCATGACCAGCCAACCGCTCAACAGGTCGGGCAAGGCTTCTAATTTTTCACCACGGCCGACTCCTGAACATAATCCCCCATAAAAGAAAAAAGCAACATCAGCGCCCAGAGAAGCCCCGAGGCGAATCAACTGCCGGGCCGGCCAATTAAGACCCCACAGGCGGTTTAACACCATCAGAGTCACGGCCGCATTGCTGCTGCCGCCACCCAGCCCTCGCCCGGGCGGAATGACCTTTTGCACCTCAATGGCCACACCTTGCTCTACCCCGGCTGTCTCTTTCAGGGCGAAAGCTGCCCGGTAAATCAGGTTGCTCTCATCCCAGGCAATCTCTTCCATATCTCCGGCCAGAGAGACTTTCCCCTCCCGGTCAGGTCTGAAAACCAACCGGTCACTCAGACTGACGGTCTGGAAAAGTGTGGTGAGCTCATGATAGCCGTCCGACCGGCGCCCCCCTATTTCCAGTCCAAAGTTAATTTTGGCCAGAGAAGCAACTTCTATTTTTTCCATGACTGTGAAAGTTCCTCCCAGGAGACCTTTCTCGCCCCTGCTGGGAAAGAAGGACTGAATAGCTCGGTTTTATAGGTCTGGTTAAATTTGATGGCCTGGAGGCGCAGACGGGCTGAATAGTTTTCTGCCTCGAAAAGGATGGTCTTCGGTACCTGGCTGCCGGCAAAGTATTCTTTAAGTTCAAAACTTAAGTCTTCTTTCCGACCTTTTACCGCCTGACCACTGGCTTCATCTTTTATCTCCCAGCTCCCTTGAAGACGAGATACTTGTCCAGTCAACAGACAAGCCAGATCCTCAACAGCCAGCTCTCCTCCCAGAAATTGATCCAGGAGAAAGCCAGTGTCGCCTTGCCAGACCAGGCGGTCGGCAGTAAGATAAAGAGTAGCCTGTCTGCCATCTAACCACAAAATAGCCTCTAAACCCCCCAGCGGGTTCAGTATTTCCAGACGAGCCCTGGCCGGCAGTTCAAAGAAAAAACTCATCCGAACACGCCCCTGCTCACCGGGCGATTTGAAATAAAAAGAGCCCTGCCCCCTAAAATTTAAAACCTCGCCCGGGGGTAGAACAACTGGCGAGACAGGGCGACAGGCAATGCTAATTAGAACCAGACCTGTTATTAGAGCCAGAAACAATATAAAAGAATTAACTCGAGTCTCTCTCTTATGACCGGCATTTGAGGCCACCTGTTCTCCCCACTTCTGCCCGCTAATCAATCAAGTTTAAATCCATAATCCTCAGTCTTTTTCTTTTTGGCTTCGGCCTGTTCATGACCAGGTGATGACGGCTCTGGCTTTTTCGGCTGACCACCAAGATTAAACTTATAATCTCTTGCCTCCGCCTTTTTCTTTCTTTTTCTGCTCACCGGGTAAAAAGGAGAGCGGAGTCTCCGGCCAAAACAGGACAAGTTAGGGTTGATAATCATCAGAAGAATAAAAAGGCCAAAAATAATTAAAATAGCGTAAATCGTCCAGCTCATTGTTCTTTACCTGCTTTTTTCGTTAGCCTCTATATGCTTAATTATAGAGAGATAAAAGCTAATTGGCAATTTGAATCGGCTACCCCCTGTTTTTATTCTTCTCCAAAGACCAGCGATTCGAATTTAAAAAGTGACCCCGATTTCTTCCAGGCCTGGTCTGGCAAACCGGCTTTCCGGCAAACTTCTTTAAGGAAAGTCGCCCTATCCCAGCCCAATTCGGTAGCAACTTGCGGCAAAAGGAGACCACTGCGGCCATTCTGCTGAATTAGCAACCCATGCTGGCCAACTTTGATCTCAGAAATATTTTTAACCGGCTCAGCCCTGCTAAGAATAGAAATTTCTACTTTGATTTTATCTAATTCAGAGAGCTTCACCGGCGGGAATCTGGGGTCCTGGACAGCTGCGTAGACAGCACATTGAATAACAGCCTGGGACAGAGGATAAACCGGTTCTACAAAACCAATGCAGCCTCGAAGCTCCCCTCTTTCTTTCAGGGTAACAAAGACACCCTTTTTTTCCAGAAATTTTGAATTCGAAGTTTCGCAGGTTAAAAACTCTCCATTTTTCAGATAATGTTCGATAGATTTTCTGGCCAGGGTCAACAATTCTTTTTTTTCTTCCTCGCTGAAGTTGAGAGACTGAGATTTCTCCTCAAGATAGACAACAGCTGACATATAGCCAACCACCTGATCAGGCGGGCCACCAGCTGCAGTTGAATCTCCTGTGCTGAGGACAGCCACTTTTGCTTCTCCCAGCTTCCGGGCATAGAGTAGAAGGGCAAGAACGGGACCGCCGCCACACATGATATTCTCTCCCCTTCCTATCTTGCGTAGAAGAGTGTTTATCTCCAATGACTTTAAAAGTTCGATTGTCTTATTGTCCTGTTCTCTGGCTTTTTCTTTCGTCAGAAAATGAGACATGTCAGTCGAGGCCACGACCAGTGCTTTCTTCCCGGGAAGAGTTTTAGCCAGAGCTGAAGCCAGCTGGTTGATAGTTTCTTCAGTCTGATAACCCATGACGATCGGGACTATCTTAGCCTGAGGAAAGACTCGCTGGATAAACGGCACCTGTACTTCGATCGAGTGCTCTTTTTGATGCGCTTCAGCCAGATAGCCAAAGCCAGAAATTCTGGCCAGTTCACCGGCCAGGATTTCATCGACCGCCGCCAGACCCAATGGAGTCTGGAAGCTACCCTTCAGATAAATTGAGCAGCCTTCAAATCCAACCTGGTGAGAAGGACCAATGATAACTACCGTCGAAATATCAAGGTTTCTGACCAGTTGATAGCCATGGGCTGCAATTTGACCGGAGTAGATGTACCCGGCGTGAGGTGAAACGAGGCCAACGATCTGGCCCTGGACAGAGGAAGGATTGGCGGCCTGAAGAAAGCTATCAATCAGATAAGCCAGACGGGTTGGGTCAGATTCATAAAACTGACCAGCCCAGACCGGTTTTCTGATCCCCTGAGCCAGGCCAGTATCAAAAAGCAGTCCTGCTGCCAGGAAAATCAAGACAACAGCGGCAGCCTTAATTTTCATGAACTCCTCCATTCTTTTCTTTATATTAAGCCTTTATCGGTCCGGTGGCAAACAGGCAATTTTTTTGGCCAGGGCATACCATCTCACTATTAAGAAATCTGGCGGTGTTTCGATTTGCCTATAATTTAAGGGAAATAGGCTAAAAAATTGAAAAAAATGCGCCTGACCTGTTGACAATCCGCAGGTTTTAAGGAAAAATTTATACAGGAAGGCAAAAATGAAGAAGTTATTAAAGTTGCTTTTGATCCTAACCACCATCTTTTCCATGTTCCTGGTTGGCTTGCATGTTGGTCAAGAAAAAGAAAAAGCCCGCATTCCCAAGTTTCAGGATGACTAAGATTAATCCTGTAACTTGAGGATTGTTTATTTTTTAGAGCGATTGGGGACAAACGAAAAGGCTATTAACCAGGCAGGCCTTTTTTGCTATAATGTTTTAATAAAATTCTATCTGCTCAATTCAGGAGAAAGAAGATGCCGATATATGAATATCGTTGCCAGAAATGCCACCGGACATTTGAAGTTCTGCAAAAATTAAATGATAAACCTCTTGATAGATGCCCGCACTGCCATGGCCACCTGGTCAGGCTGATTTCTTCCCCGGCCATCCAGTTTAAAGGCTCAGGCTGGTATATTACTGATTATGCGCATAAAAATTCTCCTTCCGGAGATAATGGTCATAAAAAGGAAGAGGCCGAAACCATTGAAAACGACCAGAACAATAAAAAGCCAGACAGTTCAACCGCTGGCCATTAAGATTTTTGACAGCTATTAGCCCCGGCGATACAATTAGCTTGATGAAAGTCCTCGTTTATCTGCCATCTTCTCTGGGTGAGGCTTTGCTATCCATTCCCTGTCTTAAGTCTTTGCAGGCAAATTTTCCGCAGGCTGAGATTCATCTTTTGTTGAACCCCTGGCTGGAACGTCTATTTGCTGTCATTTTGCCTGAATATCGTCGTCTTGCTCTGGGCGAAGTAAAAGACATACCAGTTCTGAGAAAAACTGCCAACCAGCTAAGGAAGATGAACTTTGATCTTGGCTTGTTGCTGGATAATTCTTTTAACTCCGCCTTACTTTTCTATCTGGCTAGAATACCTGAGCGCTGGGGCTATAATCACGAGGGCCGCGGTTTTATGCTGACCAGAAGATTTACTGTCAGGGCAACTGACCCGCCGATGCATCTGAAAGATTATTATCTTAACCTTTTGAGGAAAGCCGGCCTCAGCCTGAAAACTGATCTTCCCAGGTTGACTATCTCCAATCAGGCTCTACTGCCAGCGGAGAAAATCCTGCAAGACCACGGCCTGAGCCTGGACAGGCCGATTATTGCCATCAAGCCTGGATCCAGTTTTGGGCAGGCCAGGGTTTGGCCTGTCCAGCATCAAATGGAACTCATAAAAAAATTGACCGCAGAGAATAGGCAGATTGTCCTGGTGGGGTCAACCAGCAGCCGTGCCATCGCCGAGGCGATAATGACCGGTCTGAAATTGAACCTGGTTGATCTGGTGGGAAAACTGACTCTCGAGGAGGTACCCCCCATCCTGGCCCGCTGCCAGGTTTTCGTCGGTAATGACTCAGGCTTAACTCATCTGGCCAATTTTCTCGGCGTGCCGGTCGTTGCCTTGTTTGGTCCAACTGATCCCGAGACCTGCGGTCCTGTCCTGCCACCTGTATCCATATTGAAAAAATCCGTGCCCTGTGCCCCCTGCTCTTATAAGACCTGCCCTTATGATCATCGCTGTTTGAACAATATACAGCCAGACGAAGTTTATCAGGCTATAAGAAATTTTCTGTAAAGTCTGTAAAGCTGGATTGGTGAGAAACTGCCTTCAGCCCGGGGAAAAAGCCCATGATTCGTTTTGATGATATCGTCGAAAAAATTCAGGGGGATTATACAGAAAAAGACATACGGACTATCCAGAAAGCCTATATCTTTGCTGCCCGGGCTCACCAGGGCCAGATTCGCCGCTCGGGTGAACCCTATATGAGCCATCCACTGGAAGTAACCAATCTTCTGGCGGAAATGCACCTGGATCTGACCACCTTAATCGCTGCTCTTCTCCATGACGTGCCTGAAGATACAGAGGTGACGGTGGCCGAAATCAAAGAGAATTTCGGCCGGGAAGTGGCTACCCTGGTAGAAGGTGTGACCAAAATCAGCCGGGTCGAAGACCCCTCACCGGAAGAGCCCAGGGCTGAAACCATCAGGAAAATTATCCTGGCCATGACTGATGACCTGCGGGTCATTTTTATAAAACTGGCTGACCGCTGGCACAATCTTAAGACCCTGCATTTTCTAAGCGAGGATAAGCAGAAACGCATTGCCCAGGAAACGCTGGATATTTATGCCCCGATTGCTAATCGGCTGGGCATGGGCCGCATCCGAGCCGAACTGGAAGAGTTGGCCTTCCGTTATGTTGATCCTGATGAATATTTTCGGCTGGTAGCTCTGGTTGAGCCCGCCCTGAAACAGGGCGAAAAAGAACTAAAAAGATTCAAAAGAGAGATGGAACAGCTGCTTAGGGAAAACCACCTGGAAGTTGAAGTTCAATCCAGGATAAAGCGCTTATACAGCATATATACCAAAATGCAGAAGAAAAATATCGACTTCGATCAGGTTTATGACTTTCTGGCCTTGCGCATCATTACCGATTCAGTTAAAAGCTGTTATGCCGCCCTGGGCATTATTCATCAGCGCTGGCCTCATTTACCTCAGCGTTTTCATGATTACATTGCCATGCCCAAAAGCAATCTGTATCAATCTCTGCACACCACCATCATCACCGAGAACAGGCAAACCTTTGAGATTCAAATTAGAACGAGAGAGATGCATGAACTGGCCGAAAATGGTATCGCTGCCCACTGGAAATACAAGGAAGGAAGCACGTCGGGCCTTGGTTCTGAGGATCAAAGGCTGCAATGGCTACGGGAAATTGCCACTCTGTTTAGCGAGCAAAAAAATCCCAGGGAATTTCTGAAAAATTTGAAGACTAATCTTATCCCGGAAGAAATTTATGCTTTTACTCCTAAGGGCAAGGTTATTAGCCTGCCCCCGGGGGCAACGGCTCTCGACTTTGCCTTTAAGATTCACACCGAAATCGGTTTGCAGGCTATGGAAGCCAGAATTAACGGCGAAATTATGCCTATTAAAACCGTATTAAAGAGCGGCGATATAGTTGAAATCATTACCTCCGCCGATCGCAGCCCTCACCGCAGCTGGTTAAACTGGGTAGCCACGGCTTCCGCCCGCCAGCAGATTAAAAAACACCTGAATGCCAAACAACGTAATATCGGCCTGGCACTGGGGAAAAGACTCTGGGAAAAGGAATTAAAAAAATATAAGCTGTCACCTGATTTTATAAGCGAACGAGATTTACTCCAGCGCCTTAAACAGCAAATAAATCTGAAACTGAACAGCCTGGATGATTTTTATTATTTGATTGGCACCGGCGAGTTGCTGGTCAACGAAGAATTGATCCAGGCTCTGCACAGCGGGGGCAAGCTAGCTGCTAAGGGACCAGCCGGGCTGCTAAAAAAAGTGGTGGAGAGCATTTCTGGCCGACCGCCTGGCATGAGGTTGATCATCAAAGACCCGGAAGAGCAAATGTTCCATTTGGCCCGCTGTTGTTCTCCCATTAAGGGTGAACCGGTAGTTGGCTACCTGACCGGCGGCAAAGGGTTAACCATTCATGCCCAGCGCTGCCATCTGGTTCAAAAGGAGATTCTTGACTCACAGCGACTGGTGGAAGTCGCCTGGGACCCAGCTTATCCAGGTAAGTTCAAGGCCAGGCTGATGATCAAAGCCAAGGATTCCCCGGGAGTTTTAGCCAGGGTGGCGACAGCCGTAGCTGAACTTAAAGGCAATATCTCAAGAGCAGAAGTCAAAACTGGAAGTGACGGTCGGGCTCTCATGTCGCTGGAAGTAGCCATTAATGACCTGACCCACCTGCAAGAGATTTCTAAAAAGATCCTGCGTCTTAAAGATGTTTATTCAGTGATCAGAGAATAAATCAGACAGCTTTTTTGACCCGGCCAGAACGAAGGCAACGGGTACAAACCCACATACGTTTTGTCCCCTTCTCGGTCATCACTCTGATTGATTGCAGGTTAGCGCTCCACTTCTTAGGAGAGGCTTTATGAGAATGACTGATACTATGTCCAAAGGCAGGACCTTTATGACAAATTTCACAAACTTTTGGCATCTTAATTCTCTTCCCTATAAATTAGCCCGTCGGCCAGTTTAAATGTATAGCATAAAACCAGATCGAAAGCAATCTGGCCACTCGAGTTCTTCAGTCAAGC
>JAKPXU010000031.1 GCA_029571905.1 Acidobacteriota bacterium
GATAGTATTCAGCGAGAAATAAGCGATACCTATGAAAAGCTGCTCAAAGCTCAAGAAGAAGAAACCAGATTGAGACAGGCTTATGAAGAGCAGATCAACCAGAAAAAAAGCGCCGAGGCTCCACCTATCTGGATCAGGTAAAGGCCAGTCAATTAGCGGAAGTAAATTGTCTCGAGCCGAAAGCCAACTGGCTGATTGTCATCAAGGTCAGGATAAACATCTTTGACCCTTACAGTCTTATTAACCCCGATAGTGAGGGTCAGTCCATCCTTTTGACCAAGGTCTGAAGCGGACAGCTGATATATTTTTTCAAAATCGGGAAGTGAGGTCTCGAACTCTTCCAGCACTCTGCCTTCCAGGGCGATAATAACTTTCTGTCCTTCTGGCCGGCCGGGCGGTGAGCTTCCCCTCAGCATCAACAAGGCCGGCTTCTTTGGATTCTTAAGCCAGCAAGATGCCTGCGGTCCCGTCCAGCGTTCAACCAGTAATTCGTCCGAACTCGGGTCGGGCCTCTTTATCACCACCCAGCCGTCAAGGAAAACGATATCGGGCACATCGAGTGGGCAAGGAGAGAGTTTTAATTGCCGCTCGTAAACCACAATGATATCTTTCTGGTTTTGAAGCGGCCTCAAATAGAGCCTGAAATTGACCGCCAGACCCTGGCCGGTCGGACGACTGAAGAAATCAATAAGAGGTGGAAAATAAATAAAACCCGAAGCTTCATAAACGCGGTTGGCTTCCCACCTGGAAACAGGCCAGAGCAAAGGAAGATTTTTCTGGAATAAAATTTTCTGGCCAGCTAAAGCCTCGGCTACCAGTTCATAGTCCCGATCAGGCGACTTAAAATCTGAGGTGGTTATGAATTTGACCTTTAAAGAAGTCAGCAGATTATCGGTCAGATTTTTATCAGAAAAATTGACGCTTATCTCCAGGCCGGGAAGAGGCAGCTTCTGGCCGCAGGAAAAGACAGGCCAGATCATAATTAAAATTATGGCGGCCAGGCCGATAAATTTTAGATAACCACAGGCTTTGTTCCTATCCATTTCTCGCATTAAAGGCTTAACTCTGAAGATTAAAAGCGAAATTAATTTTTATTATATGGGAAATCGGAGCCTTTAGCAAAATCCCGCT
>JAKPXU010000192.1 GCA_029571905.1 Acidobacteriota bacterium
TCTTTTGAGGACGATATAATCATATTTGATATTCTGTCCAGCTTTCTTGATATTTTCGTTCTCGAGGATAGGTTTTAAGTTCGACAGGACGTAATCAATCTTCAGTTGATGGGGGGCGCCGGGATAACTATGCCTCAGTGGTAGGTAAAAGGCCTCGCCGGGCCTCGTGGCCAGAGACAATCCGACCAGCCTGGCCCTGGTTGGAGACAGGCTGGTAGTTTCGGTGTCCAGGGCCACCAGGTCTGCCTGGCGCAGCCCATCCAGCAAATTTTTGAACTGGTCTTCAGTCAAGATTGTAATAAATTTTTTCTGTCCCGGCTCGGCATTTTTCAGGTAGCGTGGGATAAGAGTGGTAAAATCAAGTTGCCTGTAAAGCTTAAGCAAAAGGTCATAGTCAGGCTCGGATAGACGCAGCTGGTCAAGGTCAAGCTGCAGAGGTAGTTTATCTTCTACCTGAACCAGCTCGCGGCTGAGCCTTAAAGCCTCCAGATTATTTTTAAGGCTATCCCTTATACGTGGATTTTTGATTTCATCCAGGTGCTCAAGTAGATTATCCAGGTGCCCATACTGCTGGATAAGATTCCTGGCAGTTTTTTCTCCTATGCCGGGAACGCCAGGGATGCCGTCAGAAGCATCTCCCCACAGGGCCAGCAGATCGCCTACCTCTTCCGCCTTAACCCCGAAATAATCCTCAACATTTACCAGCTTCTTGCCTCTTAGTTCAGCCAGAAAATCAGGTGCAATATCGGAGTCAATAATATAAATTTCTTTGGCCGGATTGAAAATAGCTGCCCAGGGTCCAATGATCTGAAGTAGATCTTTATCAGAAGTGACCACCACCACCGGTTGCTGGTGTTCGGCTGCCTGACGGGCCAGTGTGGCCAGGACATCGTCAGCTTCATAGTTTTCATATTCAAAGACAGGAATCCGAAGAGCCTGCAAAACCTGTTTTAAAACAGGCACCTGAACAGTCAGGTCCTCCGGCATGGGCTTCCGCCCGGCTTTATACTCCTTATAGGCTTGGTGTCTAATGGTCGGGCGACCGGTGTCAAAAACCACTCCGAGATATTGGGGCTTCTCCTCTTCAATAATCTTATTGAGTGTATTGATAAAACCATAAATGGCATTAGTTGGAAATCCGGCCGAGTTGGACAACTGGCGAATCGCATAGTAAGAACGGTAAAGAACAGAATTACCATCGATTAAAAAAAGCAGACTGGCGGTCATGAGATCAGGTTATCGTATTTCCCTTCGACTATTTCATCAATAACTTCGGTATGCAGATCCTCCAGATTTTGCCTGATAATTGCCGACAGATTGGGCTGATGGAGATGATGGGTATAAGACCTTTTTTTGGTGGCAATTACCCTTCCGGCCAGATAAACTAAGGATTCTACATAATTAAAGTCAGGACCTTTATCCTGAGTCTGAACCATTAATTTGACTCCTCTGTATTCGATAGAGGTATTATAGCCTTCCATCGGGGATGTCCTTCTAATTGATTATACTCAATGTGCCGCCGGCTGCAAGTTCCACCTGGTCTGGCTCTTCTGGTTATAATTGACAAGAGGAGTCAAGCTGGTATAATAACTTGACATAAAAAAGGTTTCGGGCCTGCGAAGGCTGGTAATCTGCTAATAAAGTAATATAAAATGCATGAAGAGGACAGTTTAATGCTGATTGATGTCAATGATATCCCGCGGGAGGGATTAGACTTTGACCAGGACTTTGATTTTGTCAGCCTTGACCTGATAGAAGAAGAAGCTGCCTTCCTTGAGCCCGTTCATTCCGTACTATCAGTCAAAAAAGTGGGCAGCGAAGTGCTGGTCAAAGGTAAGTTAACCACCAGACTGAGTTTTCTTTGCAGCCGCTGCCTGCGGCCTTTTGAATATGGGGTGGAGGCTGTCTTTGATCTGGCCTACCTGCCAGATGAACTGGATGAGCAAAGAGAAGAACTGGACGAAGAAGATATAGATAAGTTCTTTTATTACCATCAGCAGCTTGACCTCCGGGAGATAGTGTTGGAGCAGCTTAATCTGAGTATCCCGCTTCGTCCTCTTTGTTCTGAAGAGTGCGAGGGTCTCTGCCCGGTTTGTGGCCAGCTGGTCCAGGCTGGACAGTGTGGCTGCCAGGTAAATTCGTCAGATCCCAGACTGGAGAAATTAAAATCTTTTCTAAGAGATAAAAGATAAATGCCAAATCCAAAACGCAGACATTCAGTTACAAGAAAAGCCAAGAGAAGGTCACATGACCATCTGACTCTGCCTTCTTTTTCGCTCTGTCCTAACTGTGGAAGCCCAAAGCTCCCCCATCGTGCCTGTCCGGAATGCGGCTATTACAAGGGCCGCCAGGTAATCGAAGGTACAGAAAAGTAGGCGAGTATCCACCATGAAAATCGCAGTTGATGCGATGGGCGGTGATTTTGCTCCGCGGGAGGTAGTGGCTGGAGCGGTGGCTGCAGCTGAAGAATTTGGACTCCAGATCATTCTGGTCGGCGCAGAAAAGGCAGTCAGAAAGGAATTAAACCGGCTGAATTACCATGGGAACAGTATTGCTCTGCTTGATGCTCCTGAGATGATCAATATGGGCGACGGGGTGATGTCCCTTCGCCGAAAGGAAAAATCCTCTGTTTTTCTGGGGGCCGAGCTGGTCAGGAAAGGTGAAGCTCAGGCCTTTATTTCCATGGGTAATACCGCAGCTGTCACCTATATCTCAAAAAAAGTCCTGGGCAGTCTGGAGGGAATAGAAAAGCCAGGTCTGGCACTCCTTGTCCCGACTCTGAAGGGTGTTTCTCTTTTGATTGATGTCGGAGCCAGCGCCAACTGCCAGCCCCAACATCTTCTTCAGTTTGCTATCATGGGCAAGGTTTTTATGGAAACCGCCCTGAATCGAAAAAATCCCAGCATAGCTTTAATGAGCATTGGTGAGGAGAAAACCAAAGGCAACGAGCTGACTCTTAAAACTTATGAGCGGCTGCAAGCTTCAGGGCTTAATTTTATAGGCAATGTAGAGGGCAAGGATATTTATTCCGGCCTGGCTGATATCATCGTCAGCGATGGCTTCACAGGGAATGTGGCCCTGAAAGTCTCAGAGGGAGTGGTCGAAATGATGCTGACCCTGGCCCGTCACGAGGTAACTAAAAATGTTTGGGCCAGGATTGGTTTTCTGCTTCTCAAACATCATTTGAAAAAAATTTATAAAAAGATAGACTATTCAGAGTATGGCGGTGCCCACCTGCTGGGTGTTAACGGCATCTGCATTATCGGGCATGGGCGTTCCAATCAAAAAGCAGTTAAAAATGCCATTCGTATCGGAAAAGAAATTGTACTGGAAAAACTACAGGACAGAATCAAGGAAGAACTGTCTCATTATACAGCTATTCAGGGAGAGGTCAGACTATGATTTTTAATCAAAAGGTATCAATAGTCACGGGTGCTTCGCAGGGCATTGGAGAAGCAATAGCCCACGAGCTAGGGCTGGCCGGCTCAACGGTTGTCCTGGTTGACATTCAGAAGGAAAAACTGGAGGAAGTGGCTGGCCGTTTTGCAGCTGAGGGAATAAAATCTCTGCCGCTGGTAGCAGATGTGACCAACGGACAACAGGTAGAGGAAGCGGTTGAATCGGTGAAGAAAGACCTTGGCCGGATAGATCACCTAATTAATAACGCCGGCATTACGCGTGATTCTCTACTGCTGCGGATGAAAGAAGAAGATTGGGATCTGGTCCTGGCCGTCAACCTGAAAGGTGCCTTTAACTTTTGCCGTTCAGTGGTTAAACATATGGTGGCAGCGAGAAGCGGCCGGATTGTCAGCATTTCTTCAGTCGTCGGGTTGATGGGAAATTTTGGTCAGGCTAACTATGCTGCTTCCAAGGCCGGCCTGATTGGTTTTTCCAAGTCTCTGGCCAGAGAAGTGGCGGCCAGGGGCATCACGGTCAATTGTGTTGCTCCGGGGTATATTGCCACAGCCATGACTGAGAAACTGTCTGATGAAGTCAAAAAAGCCTTTCTCGATAATATACCAATGAAGCGGTTTGGTTTACCCGAAGAAATAGCTAAGACCGTCAAATTTTTGTGTTCAGATGAAGCAGCTTATATAACCGGTCAGGTCATAAGCGTCAATGGCGGCCTGTATATGTGATGTGTATCTTACAAGCCTTAAATAAATAGGAGGTAATATGGACAGAGAAGAACTTTTAAAGAAGGTTAAAGCCATCGTGGCTGACAAACTTAATGTCAGCGAAGAACAGATCACAGAAAATGCTTCTTTTTCTCAGGATTTAGGTGCTGATTCTCTTGATACTGTTGAACTGGTGATGGCCCTTGAAGATGAATTCGGGCTGGATATCCCTGATGACGAGGCTGAGAAGCTGACCACCGTTGGTAAGGCTATTGATTATATACTTGAGCACCAAACGGGTAAGTAATCTTACCTCCAACCAGTCACTGGTTTAATTTTTAAAAATCCTATGGCTCTGCTTTATAATCATAAGAGACGAGTGGTTATTACTGGCATTGGCCTGGTCACTCCGCTCGGTGTCGGGATCGAGACCAACTGGGAAGCCCTGCTGGCCGGGCGTTCCGGCATTCGGACGGTTACCAGATTTGATCTTACCGGTTTCCCTGTACGGATCGCCGGTGAGGTGTCCAATTTTGATGTCCAGCAATTCATCGATAAGAAAGAAGCCAGGAAAATGGACCTTTTTGTTCACTATGCGATTGCGGCGGCTGACCTGGCCATTAAGGATGCCGGTATCGATCTGGCTAAACTGGAAGGGGAAAATACAGGTGTTTATGTCGGTTCAGGCATTGGCGGTCTGGGTTCCATTGAGGATACTCACCGCGTCTTACTGGAAAAAGGGCCCTCCCGGGTTTCGCCTTATTTCATAATTCAAACGATTATCAATGAGGCTTCTGCTCATATTTCGATCCGCTATAAGGCCAGGGGTCCAAACATGTCTAATGTTACTGCCTGCAGCACCGGGGCTCATGCTATTGGCGAATCATTCAGAATGATTCAGTTTGGCCTGGCTGACCGGATGATTGCGGGTGGAGCTGAGGCTCCCATTACACCCCTGAGCCTGGCCGGCTTCAGCAGCATGAAGGCTTTGTCTGAAAGAAATGATGAGCCTGAAAAGGCCAGCCGACCCTTCGATGCTCAGCGAGATGGCTTTGTCATGAGCGAAGGAGCCGGTATTGTCCTGCTGGAGGAGCTCAACGCAGCTCTTGACCGTGGGGCAAAAATTTATGCCGAAGTGGCAGGCTATGGTCTCAATGGTGATGCCTACCACGTGACTGCCCCTTCTCCTGATGGTGAGGGAGCGGCCCGGGTGATGAAGCTGGCTATAGACGAGGCGGGCATTTCTCCAGCCGATATCCAGTATATCAACGCCCATGGGACCTCAACTCCTTACAATGACCGGGTGGAAACTCTGGCTATTAAGTCCCTCTTTGGTGAGGCGGCCAGAAAAGTGGCGATCAGTTCCACCAAATCGATGACCGGGCATCTGTTAGGGGCGGCTGGGGGCGTTGAAGCGGGCCTCACTGCCCTGACCATTGATCGCCAGGTTTTACCCCCGACCATCAATTATGAGTTTCCGGATCCGGACTGCGATCTGGATTATGTGCCGAATAAGCCCAGGACAGCGGAAGTTATTTACGCCCTGACTAATTCCTTCGGTTTTGGGGGAACAAACGCCTGCCTTCTCTTGAAGAAATTTGAGGGCTGAGGGTTAAGCGCTCAATAAGAATTGGCGGCTGGCTGTTGCCTGCTTCGCCTCATCTTTACCAGCCAGCCTAATTGACCTCACTCCTGGCTATCACTTTGAGCGTTGACTTGAAGAAGAAGGCGATTTTTCTCTGACCTCTGCTCGCCTATACTGCTGACTCTTATCGCCGGTTCATCCACCACCACACACTTATTCTCACAGATGCCGCAGCCAATGCAATCATTGACATTGACAAAAGGAGCCAGATTGGTGATGACTTTCCCTTCAGGTGTCAGTGTTTCGACTTTAATCAACTGAATGGCCTTGGGCGAAACCGGACAGTGTTCCTCGCAGACAATACACTGCTCGCCGAGAGCGTAAGGCAAGCAACGGTTTTTGTTAACAAAAGCTGTGCCAATTTTGACCGTGGTTTTTTCTTCGATGGTTAACTCTTTGATGGCGCCTGTGGGGCAAACCTGGCTGCAGAGGGAACAGTAATATTCACAATAACCAATCCGGGGTACCAGCACTGGTGTCCACAATCCTTCCGGCCCGGCTTCAGTCAGGGCCGGTTGTAGCCCGTTGGTGGGACAAACCTTCAAACATTCACCACATTTGATGCATTTATCAAGGAATTTTTCCTCGGGCAGAGCACCTGGCGGTCTGATTAAAGCCGGATAGGCTCTCTGACGATGGGGGGTAATTTTAAAAATTGGAGCAACGAGCAGGGTGGTCAAGGAAGTCAATAATATTTTTCGCCGACTCAGATTAATTCCCTGGATCTTCTCTGCTTGCCATCTCAGCGGAAAAGTAATAGCTGCCGTCGGACAAATGGCAGCACAGGTTTCACAATAAATGCACTCTGAACTTCGCCACTCGCCGATCGGAAAGGGGCGGGCATTGGTCTCGCATTGAATTGAACAGAGATGGCAGTTGATACATTTCTCAGGATCAATCTTTAGCTTGAAGACATTGAATCGGGAAAATAACCCGAGCAAAGCCCCAGCCGGGCAAAGATAACGACACCAGAATCTTTCTTTCCAGGCATTAAGAGCGACGGCTGCCAGAAATAACAGCCCTATGACCAGGGCATTCTGGAAAAAGTTGTTAAGAGCCAGATTGCCCAGAGCCTGCCCCAGGGTCTGGCCGAGGGATTCAAGGCCCAGACTATAGGCCAGACTGGCCGTCTCAGAGAAGGCCATATTCAGGAAAGGTGTGAAATAGACAGCAAATGACCTGTAAAGAAATGATAATGGATCAAGATAGCCGACAAGATTAACCGCGAAAAGAGAAGCAACCAAAATAATGATTAAGATTAGATATTTTGGTGCCAGGCTCAGCCCATCATCTCTTTTTGGCTTCAGCCAGCGGGTTTTCTTGAAAAGAAAGGAGAAAAATTGATGGACGGCACCAAAAGGACAGATCCAACCGCAAACTACCCGACCAAAAATGAGGGTAAAAAGCAGAGTTATCAGTGAAAGCCAGAAAGCAGCGAAAAAAAGGCGGGCGCCAATAGTTGCAGTCAAGGCCAGCAGGGGATCAAAATGAAAATAGCGTTCAACAGTTATGGTCAGGTAATCAGCTCCGCCATAGTGGGTTTTGATAAACAAAAAGAAAAATAGAACAAAAAAAACCAACTGAGAAACAATCCGTAATTTTTGCAGCCGTTGATATTTTTTAGACCGTTCTCTTTTCAATTTTAACTTTCTCCAGGTCGAGCTTCCCCAGACCACGGGTCGAAGCTAATTGCAGAAAGCGCAAATCCTGTGGTTTGAAATCAAAAAAGGTAGCCCCATAGGCATCTATGGCTACCTGATCAGTCCCGGCCACGACTGTCTTCATCAACTTCGTATCAGAAATTCTTCCTCCCTGTGGACCATTTCTGAACAGAATCCGGTAACTATCGAGAATCGTTATAGCTGGTTTAAAGAAAGCAGCCAGGTCAACCATAGCTTCATCAATCCTCTGATGGAGCTGATTGCGGCTGCCGCCGACTGCCCCTAACCAGTTTTTCATACCAAGAGTAACCCTGGACAGACTGTGCACTTTGGTAGCCGGAAGATTGATTATCTTATCGGCCTCAAGAAAATCAACAAACACTTCCCATTCTTTCAACCAGTCGCCTTTTATGTTGACTTTCTTCAGTCGCTGGTCATCGGGTAGTAGAACTCTGGCTCCAGCTGATTGGGCAGCTGCCTGAATACCAGAGCGGATGTAGCAGCGTTTGGGCTGGTTGATGGTGTGGTCTAGAACGATGACTTCCCTGGCGCCGGCTTCGAGAGCCAGGGTCACGACTGTTTTAACGATTTCTGGATTGGTACAGGCAGCCATGTCCGGCGTCCGATCCCACCCGATATTCGGCTTAATAATTACTTTATCGCCCCGCCCGATAAAGCGTTTCATACCGCCTAGAAGCTCAACCGCTCCTCTGGTAATCTTTTCCGGTGATTCACCTGTTACCACTGCCAGCTCAGGATAACTTGACTGGGCTAAAAGATGGGGTGATAATCCAATGGCTACACCGCCAATGACTAGCTCTTTAATAAATTCTCTTCGTTCCACTTTCAGGATCCTTTTCCTAAGGATTTGATGTATTCTATGATACCACGGAAAAGCCCGGTCGCTATAGCCTCCCGGTAAAAATCTGTTTTAAGGGCCTCTTCTTCTTTTGGATTGGAAAGGTGAGAAACCTCGACCAGCACGGCCGGCATCTCGCTGCCGATGAGAACCCAGAAAGGGCCTCCTTTGACTCCCAGGTCATCTCGTGGACCGAAGTGCTGTTTAAGATGTCCGAGCAGCTGGTGATGAATCTTTTCGGCCAGGGCTCGTGACTCTTCGTATCTGGTATTTTTAATAATTTTATCCACAATGAGCTTCATCTCCCTGATGTTTTTATTTGAGGAAGCATTTTCTCTGGCGGCCAGTTCATTAACAGCCGGGTCCGGACTGAAGTTTAAATAAAATGTTTCTACTCCTGTTCTGGCTTTCCGTGGACTGGCGTTAAGATGAATTGAGATGAATAAGTCAGCTTGCTGTTCGTTGGCCAGCCTGGTTCTTTTTTCAAGGGGCAAGGTAATATCAGTTTCTCTGGTCAGAAAGACTTCAAAACCACCCTGAGTTTCCAGAATTAATTTTAATTTCCTGGCCAGATCGAGAGCGACATCTTTTTCTTTTAAGCCACTCGGGCTGAGGCAACCGGGATCGGCTCCGCCATGCCCAGGGTCAAGAACAATTTTTTTCACCCCCAGTCCAAGCTGGCGAACAAGCGAATAGCCAGAACCGGTGGGTGTAGCCGCCTTTGGAGGCTGTTCCACGGAGGTCTCAACCGGTCCGGCAGCCTGACCAGCGGCCTGCTCTGACTGGCGATGATAGATATCAATGACCAATCGGTCCGGATTTTTAAGATAATAGATTTTCTCTTTTTCTTTGGTCCCGGTCTGAAGCTCAAAGGTGACCCGGACTGTAGTTTTGTTTCTCTGGGCCAGCCGCAGCTCTCTGACGCAGGGCGAACTGAATTTAAAAGTTTTGCCCTGGAGTGGAGGATTCAGCCTGGCCTGATAAATATCGAGATAAAGCCTCTCAGGCTGGTTGAGCTCGGCTGCCGAGTACTCGCGGACTCTGGTTAGTTCCAGCACTAATCGGAAGAAATCGGCATGTTGATGATAACGTAAGCCAACGATTTCAGCCGGTGGTTGGGTCTGAGGACTGGCGGCTGTGACCAGTGTTACCAATATTATAATCAGTAACACTAACCAGCCAAACCGATTTTGCATCAATCAGATTTTACCCCGTAATGGGGTGGATGGCAACGAGCAAAATTTAGTACCGGAATGAGCCTGCCCCAGGCCAGCCCTCAGGCCCCGAATTTCTTCAACTTCAGAGCATGGGCCAGCATCAAAGGCATGGCATAAATTGACTGGAAACGCCCCAGCGCTCCCCGGGCACAGGCCCTCTGGCTAAACTCGGTTACATCGTCACCCTCAGCCAGGGGCGAGATCAAAACAAATGGATTTGGATGCCAGGAATGAGATTTGAGAGCTGCCGGGGTCGAATGATCCGAGGTTATGACCAGAACATCAGGCTTTAAAGCCCATAACCGGGGTATAAATTGATCTATTTCTTCAATCGCCTTGACCTTATCTTCAAAACGACCATCTTCACCAGCCGAGTCGGTTTTTTTAAAATGGAGGTAAAAGAAATTAAAATCGGCATAGTGCTTTTCCAGAACATCAAAGATCTCAGCCGTTTCCGGGCCGACTTCCAGCACTTCCATACCCAGCAGTCTGGTCAGCCCTTTGTACATGGGGTAGTTGGCAATGGAGGCTGGCTTTAACCGGTAGAGTTCAGGCATAGGTGGTAGATGCGAAGGAAATTTAGCAAAACCGCGAAGCAAGGCATAATTAGCTTTTGGCTGGTCTTTAAGGATTTCAGCTAACCTGGCCAGAAACTCATTAACCAGACTGGCTGTGAATTCGGCTTCAGGCTGGAGAGCAACCGCTTTTAAGGGAGGCCGGCCCTCTTTTTGAGGGTCAGCATCGCTGATAGCTTCAGACAAACCTGGCCCGGACAGCTTGAAGACAAAACGGTGTTCCTTGCCCGGATAAACCGATACTTTAACTCCCCTGATTTCTTTGATTTTCTCATTGATAAAGGCACAGAGCTGGCTGTTTTCTGAGGTGGCCAGGCGGCCAGCTCGGCGGTCAACTACCAGCCCATCCTTGACGGTGGCAAAGTTTCCCCTGGCTACCACATCATCGCGACCGACCTCAACACCGGTGCCCATGGCTTCCAGGATTCCCCGCCCTAACTGATATTTAAGCGGGTCATAACCAAAGAGAGCCAGATGGGCAGGTCCGGAACCAGGCGTGACACCCATAAATACCGGGTCTGTTACTCCACATATCCCTCTTCTGGCTGCTTCGTTAAGATTAGGCCGCCGGGCAGACTCCAGTTCAGTCAAGCCATTAACCGGCAGTCCACCCAGACCATCCATGACCAGAAGAACTATTTTTGAGTCTGTTGGTTGAGTTAGTTCTTTAGCAATTTTTTCCCAGTCCATAAAATTATTATAACCTTGCTATCCTTTAGAATCAACGAGAATTAAGATATAATCACCTTCAGGTCTAAAAATGGCAAACGCCGGGGTAGATAAACAAAATTATCGATCCCGGTAACCAGGGCTGAAAAAAAATAGTTTAGATAATAATCCACGTCAGGAAGGAAAAAAGAAAATATCTCGTCTAAATGAAGAGGGCAGAAGATAATCAACCAATGGAAGAAAATGAGGTAGTCAAACTTGCCCAGCAAGGGGATAAAGAAGCCTTCTCAGTGCTGGTCAGAAATTATCAGAATAAGGTTTTTGGTCTGGCTATTAATATTGTCCGCAACCATGAAACAGCTGATGATCTGGCCCAGGAAATATTTATAAAAGCTTATCAGTCCCTGCCTCGATTTCGTTTTCAATCGGAATTCAGCACCTGGCTTTATCAAATAGCTATTAACCATATCCGGGATCATTTGAGAAAACATAAAAAGGAAAAAAACGATCTACGCCTGGATGAAATTCCTGAAATAAGCGGAGAAGAAAAAGAAGCCTCAGAGCAACTGGCGAACAGGCAAGAGGAAGAGTACCGCAAAAGACTGCTAAGAGAGAAATTGGAAGAAATGCCAGAGAAATATCGTCTAATATTATCTCTGAGGGATATTCAGGGTTTAAGTTATGAGGAGATTAGCAAGATGCTGAAGTTATCAGCCGGAACAGTTGATTCCAGGCTGCATCGGGCAAGAAGGCTTTTAAGAAAAAAGCTGGCTCAGGCTCTGGGCCAGGAAGGAGGGAAAAGATGAATTGCCGTAAAGCTGAAAAATTAATCTTAAAACAGCTTGATAATCGGCTGGGAGCCAGAGAATCAGCCTGGCTTGAAGATCATCTTAAGCACTGCTCTGCTTGTGCCCGCTTAGCTTCAGATTACCAGCAGTTAAAGGTTTTGACGTCGGAACTTAAAACTGAGGCTGAGCCCCTGCCCTATTTTACTGAAAGGCTAGTAGCCAAATTATCGTCAGAACCGAAGCCATCCATTTGGGTGGCCGTCGAAAGGTTATATGCCCGGGCTATTCCTGTTTTTCTCATCATGGTTACTCTGTTGGTCGGCGTTTTATTTCTTATTCAGCCGGCTGAACAGCAGCTGAGTCAGTCAGAGATGCTGCTTTTCCAGAACCAGAATCCGCTCAAAGAAATGCAGGCTCTGTTTGAGGAAGAAAGACCGGAAAACCGGCAGCTAAAACTGCTCTTTGCCGGATTGGACAATATGGAGAGCTATCAAAGAGGTAATAATGAAAGATAAATATAAACTCTGGGTTGCTTTATCTATGATAGTTGTTTTCTGCCTGGGGATAGTGGTTGGAGTGGTTGGCGATAGAGCCTACCTGAAAAAAAACAGGCCGAAGCCAGGTAAAAGGCCAGAACCTTTTCCGACGGTAGAGGTCATGGCCAGGGAACTCCTGCTGACCCCCGAGCAGAAAGAAAGGATGAAAGAAGTCTTCAGGCAGAGTGAAGCTCGGTTTGAAGCTTTCGGGAAAGAAACCCACAGTCGTCTGCAGGAGTTGCGTAACCAGCTGAAAACTGACATAGATAGCGTCCTCACTCCTGAGCAACAAAAAAAGATGCAGGAAATGATGGATCGCTACATGGAAAAGCGGAAGAAGGCACCTTCAGATCGGCGCCGTCAAAAGGATAAAGATCAAATTCCACCCAGTGAGAAAAATAAAGGAGAAAATAGATGAAAAAGAGGACGGTCATCATCATCGCCTTGGTGGCGATTGCTGGGCTAGTAGTTGGTTTTACTCTGATGGGTAAAAACTCTAACAATAAGCCAAAGTACCGCCTGGAGAAAGTAGCTCGTGGTGATATTGAAGTAATGGTCACCGCCACCGGCACGTTGAATCCGGTTGTTCTGGTTGATGTCGGTAGCCAGGTTTCAGGCAGAATAGAAAAAATTTATGTGGATTTTAATTCGAAAGTAAAAGAGGGCGACCTGCTGGCCGAACTTGACCAGTCTCAGATTGAGGCCCAGATAGAACAAAGTCAGGCTAATTACCAGAGCTCAATTGCTTCGGTGGAAAGAGCTAAAGTATCTCTGGAAATAGCTCAAAAGAACTATGAAAGAGCTTTGAGTCTTTATGAAAAAAATCTCATTGCTTCTCAGGAAAAAGATACAGCTGAAGCCAATTATCTCCAGGCTAAAGCCGATCTCGTTTCGGCCGAAGCCAGAGCAGCTCAAGCTAAATATCAACTTGATGCCAGCAAGGTCAATCTTGGTTACACCATTATCAAATCACCGATTGACGGAGTGGTTGTCTCCAGAAATGTCAACGTCGGGCAGACTGTGGCGGCCAGTTTCCAGGCTCCCGTTCTTTTCCAAATAGCCAATGATCTGACTAAAATGCAGGTCGAATGCCTGGTGGATGAGGCTGATGTAGGTAGCGTGAAAGAAGGTCAGAAAGTCAGATTCACCGTTGAGGCTTTTCCGAATGATATTTTCTGGGGCACAGTCAGACAGGTCAGATATGCTGCTCTGGTTCAATCCAATGTGGTTTCTTATACAGCTGTTCTGGATGTTGACAATTCCAGCTTAAAGCTTTTGCCCGGGATGACGGCTACCTGCTCAATTATTGTCGGAGAGGCGAAAAATGTCCTGCGAGTACCCAACACTGCCTTGCGTTTTAATCCCAACCTGAAGCAGGAAGAATTACAAAAACTGATGAAAGCTGCCCTTGAAGAAATGATGGCTAAAAGACAGCAATCAGGACAGGCGCGGCCGGGCGGAGGGCAGACGACAGCCGGGCCAAGGCCGGGTATGGGGATGCCCGGAGCTTCCGGCCAGCAGACCCAGCGGCGAAATCCACCTAAGGTCTGGACCTTAGATGAGAAAGGCAATTTAAAGATAATATTCGTCAGAACTGGCATGACTGACACCTCTTATACTGAGATTGTAGATGGCAATCTCAAAGAGGGGGATGAAGTGATTGTTGGTATCATGACAGCCTCTTCGAGTGGGCAATCAAATCAGCGGGCTGGCGGCCCGCCGCCGTTTAGATTTTAAAAGATAAGCTAAAGGGAATTAGAATGAGTGAAAAAATAATTGTCCTGGAAAATATTGTCAGGATTTATCAGATTGGTGAGGTAGAAGTTCAGGCCCTGAGGGGCATTTCCTACAGTATAGAGAGATCGGAGTTTCTGGCTATTATGGGGCCGTCAGGTTCAGGTAAGACTACCTTGATGAGCATTCTGGGCTTGCTCGATAGGCCGACCTCGGGCCGGTATTTTCTGGAAGGCGAAGATGTCTCATCGCTCAGCAAAGACCAGATGGCTGCTATCCGGAATAAGAAGATTGGTTTTGTCTTTCAAAATTTTAATCTTCTGCCTCGAACGACTGCTCTCGAGAATGTGGAATTGCCTTTACTGTATAGCAATATCAACGGCAAGGAGTCTAAAGAAAGAGCTCTGGCTGCTCTGGCCAAAGTCGGTCTCAAAGGCTGGGAATATCATCGGACCAATCAGCTGTCCGGCGGCCAGATGCAAAGAGTGGCCATTGCCCGGGCTCTCGTTAATGAACCTTCTATTATTCTGGCTGATGAACCAACCGGTAACCTCGATTCCAAAAACGGGGCTGAAATCATGGACATTTTTACCAGACTGAATCGGGAACAAAACATTACACTGGTCATGGTTACTCACGATCCAGTCATTGCTTCTTATGCCAGAAGGAGACTCTATCTCAAGGATGGCCAGATTGTGAGAGAAGAGATCAACGGTAAAACAGATGGCCAGGCTTCAGTCCAAGGAGGGCAATTGTGAAGATCTTTCGAATATTACAGATATCTATTCGGGCTTTATCACGGAATAAAATGAGATCCTTTCTGACCATTCTGGGGATCATAATTGGTGTGGCTGCGGTTATTGCCATGGTCAGCGTTGGTGAAGGTGCTAAGAAGGGAGTTGAGGAACGATTTGCCGCCATGGGAACTAATCTTTTGTTCGTCCAGCCAGGAAGCCGTCGGTTTCGGGGAGTTCAGACCGGGGCGGGTGGCTATGTAACTCTAAAACCGGAAGATGCCATGGCCATTGAACAGTACTGTGACGCAGTTGCTGCCGTCTCTCCGTCCATTTCAACCAGAGCTCAGGTTGTTTACGCCAATAAAAACTGGAATACTCAAATCCAGGGCACCGGCGAAAAATTTCCCCAGGTTAGAAAGTGGAATGTGGCCGAAGGTACTTATTTCGATGAAACTCATGTGGCCGCGGCCGCCAAGGTCTGCGTTCTGGGCAGCCTGGTCAAACAGAACCTGTTCGAAGATGAAGACCCGATTGGCAAAACAATCCGAATAAATAAAATTCCTTTTAAGGTTATTGGGGTACTGGAAAGCAAAGGAGAGCAGGGCGGCTTTTTTAACCGGGACGATATAATTGCTGCTCCTTATACTACTGTCATGAGACGATTAAGAGGTGTTGACTATATCAGTTCTATAGATGTTGAGGCCATTTCTGCCGACATGACTGACGAAGCTCAGCGGCAAATAGAAGAGCTGATGCGGGAAAGGCATAGAATTGCCCCGGGAGCTGATGACGATTTCGAGGTACGTAATATGACTGACGTAGCTGAGAGTGCCGCTCAGTCCAGTCAGATTATGACCATTCTGCTGGGATCAATTGCGGGCATTTCCCTCATTGTTGGCGGCATTGGCATCATGAACATTATGCTGGTTTCAGTCACAGAAAGAATCAGGGAAATCGGTATCCGCCTGGCGGTTGGTGCCCGGGAAAAAGATATTTTGCTGCAGTTTCTGATTGAAGCGATTGTCCTGAGTGTCGGAGGTGGCTTAATCGGCATAATTATCGGTATCGGTGTCTCCAGGCTGATGAAATATGTCCCAACCTTCGAGGGCATTACTACTGTTGTGACTCCAGGTTCTATCCTTCTGGCCTTCCTGTTTTCGGCTTCAGTCGGCATCTTTTTTGGTTATTACCCGGCCAGGAAAGCCAGCCGGCTTGACCCAATTGAAGCTCTTCGTTATGAATAAGTGGGGGCCATCTCGCCTTAGACCGGCATGATGTTTAACCAAAAAGTGGAGGATTATAAATGAAGAAAGTGATTAGAATGGTTGGTGTGCTTTTAGGCTTGCTTCTGGCTGGCACCTGGTTAATGCAGGCCCAGGAAGAACAGCCTTTAAAGCTGACGCTTGAAGATTGTATTCTGCGCACGATTCAAAATAATCTCGGAGTTTCTGTGCAGAAACTTAATCCGGAAATATCAGCTGCAGCGCTGTCCAGATCAAAAGAAAAATTTTATCCAACGATGCAGTTCGGCTATACACGGAGAAGTAATATTAATCCCTCTTATTCAGGACTGGAAGCAGTGGAAAGCTATGAAACTGACTACAACGATGTCAATGGCCAGATTTCTCAATTTATTCCTTTCGGTGGGACATTGAACATCAGCCTTGATACTTATAAAAGTTCTACTACCCAGAATTATCAGACCTGGAATCCTCGCTATTACAGCACGTTACGCTTTGACTTCAGTCAGCCCTTGCTGCAAAACTTTGGTCTGGATATAAGCAAAAAAGAAATAATCATTGCCAGGAAAGGACTCGAATCATCGTTGGCCCAGACTGAACTGGCCATGATGAATACAATTTATTCAGCTGAACAGGCCTACTGGAATCTGGTCTACGCTATTGAAGATTTAAAGGTCAAGCAGGAATCGCTGAAGTTAGCCCGCGAACTTCTGGCCAAGAATCAAAAGTCGGTAGAAATCGGCACACTGGCTCCGCTCGATGTTCTGAGTGCTCAGTCGGAAGTTGCCACCAGGGAAGCTGATATTATCAGAGCTGAGGCCGCTGTCAAGAATGCCGAAGACCAACTCTGGATCATGATGAATATATCAGATGAAGAAAAAAAGCAGTATACCTCTATTGAGCCCTTTGATCTGCCCAAAATTGAGCAAAAAGCTATGTCTTTAGAGGAAGCCGAATCGCTTGCTCTGGAAAGCCGACCTGATTTGAGAAACCTCAGGGTTAGTGCTGATACCCAGCTGTTCAATTTGAAGGTAGCTAAAAACCAGTTGCTGCCGGCCTTAAATCTGGTTGCTTCTTACTATAGCCCCGGTCTTTCTGGTAACAGACTGGTTTATCAGGACAATAATCCCTTAACCGGTATAGTAGTTGATGTGATCCCGGGGCCCAGGAGCCAGTCTTTAAAAGATTCATTTCGATTTAAATATAACAACTGGTCAGTAGGGTTAACTTTGAATATCCCATTAGGGAATGCCATTTCCCGGGCCGGCGTGGCCCAGGCTCGCCTGAACCTGCAGCAGGCCGAGCTCAACTTGCAGCAGCAAGAACAGCAGGCTAAGCTAGAGGTGAAAACTGCCTTGAGAACAGTAGAAGCTAACCTCCACGGAGTGGAGGCTTACAAAACTGCCAGAATACTGCAGGAGCAAAAACTGGCAGCTGAGGAAGAGAAACTTAAAGTCGGGCAGAGTACCAATTATACGGTTCTTCAGTATCAACGGGATCTGAGTGCTGCCCGCAGCTCTGAACTAAAAGCCATAATTGATTATAATATCTCCGTGGCCAACCTGGATAAAATTCTGGGAATAAGCCTTAAGAATCGCAATATTAAACTGATGGACATGGAAGGTTCCAACTGAGACAACTCTGCCTGTAAATTCTCTGACCAAAAGCCAGCCGGATTGGAGTTATTGACCCGGCTGGCTTTTTTTTGTGCTCTTTTTCCTCATCAGCCACTGATAAAAAACTGGCAGGACCAGCAGAGTGAGAAGGGTGGAAGTGATCAGCCCGCCCATGACCACAACGGCCAGAGGGCGCTGCACCTCAGCCCCTGGCCCCTGAGCAAAAATGAGTGGAACCAGGCCCAGAAGTGTGGTGATAGCCGTCATCAAAACTGGCCTCAGTCTTCTCTGGCCACCCAGGATGATAGCTGTCTGCAGAGGCTGGCCTTCAGCCAGCAATTTCTGAAAATAACTGATGAGGACAACTCCGTTTAAAACGGCTATTCCCATTAAAGCTATGAAGCCAACCGAAGCCGGAACAGACAGATATAAACCTGAGATCCAGAGAGAAAAAACCCCACCAATCAGGGCAAAAGGCAGGTTGAGCAGTACCAGGCCTGCCAGTTTAAAGGAGTCAAAGGTCGAAAAGAGCAAAAAGAAAATCAGGCCAATAGTCAGGGGCACAATGATGCCCAGCCGCTTCATAGCCCTCTGCTGATTTTCAAACTGACCGCCCCACTCCAGCCGGTAGCCAGATGGCAAGTTGACCTGCTTTTTTATTTTCTGTTGGGCCTCAGCTACAAACCCGCCGAGATCTCGGTTCGAAACATTAACCTCGATTCCAATCCGTCTGAAGCCGGCTTCCCGGCTGATCTGGGCGGGACCTTCTTCCAGGTCAATTCTGGCTAATTGACCGAGAGGCAGACGATAACCGGCTGGAGTATCGATCAGGAGTTCTTTCAGGTTATCAATGGAATTCCTTTTATCTTCCGGGTAACGGACAACCAGGTCAAACATTCTTTCCCCTTCATACATGGTCGTGACCGTTTTCCCTCCAATGGCGGTCTCTACCAGACCGAGGACATCTGTTGCCCGCAAGCCAAATTTCTTTAAACTGTTTCTATTGAGTTCTACTATCATGTAAGGCTGACCGGATATTCTTTCTACCACCAGGTCGGTAGCTCCAGGCAGCTGACCCACAATTCTGGAGATTTCTTCAGCCTTGTTATTTAATATTTCCAGATCATCTCCGAAAAGCTTGATGATCAACTGGGCCCTGGTGCCAGCCACCAGTTCATCTATCCGGCAGGCGATGGGCTGGCTGAATGAGAAAGAAATACCGGGGATATCAGAAATGGACTGACGCATCTTATCAGTCAGTTCTTCCCGTGTTCGGGCCGAAACCCACTCTGATCTAGGCCGGAGAGAACCAACAAATCCGGTTTTCTCCACGCCCCTGGCCTCCAGGGCAATGCCGGTCTGGCCGGTTCTGGAGACAATTGTCTCCAGCTCGGGGAACTTCTTTAATCTTTTTTCTATCTCCCGGGTAGTGGACATAGCCTGACTCAATGAGACCCCCGGTAGCATCTGAAAATCCATATCAAAAGCCCCCTCGTCCATAATCGGAATAAACTCCCGCCCTAGATGGGGAACAAGATAAATAGCGGCAGACAGAAGACCAATCATGACCAAAACTACCAGCAGCCCGTGTTGAAGAGTAAACCTGAGTAAAGGAGAATAGAGCCTGTTTAACCTGACCATTAAACCATCCTCTTTCTCCGCGTGGGGTTTGAGTAGAAGATAAGAGAGGCCAGGCGTAATAACCAGAGAGATAGCTAAGGAGCATAAAATGGCGATCGATAGAGACAAAGCCAGAGGAGAAAACATCTTCCCCTCCAGACCCTGCAGACTTAATAAGGGAAGAAAGGTCAGAGCGATGATCAGTTCGCCAAAAATGCTTGGTTTTCTGACCTCGGCAATGGCCTGGAAAAATATTGACTCATGTTTTAATCCGGTTTCAGCCAGATACCGCTGGACATTTTCTACCTGAATAATAGCTGCATCTATAATCATGCCAATCGATATGGCTAATCCTCCCAGTGTCATCAAATTGGCGGTCAGCCCGACCTGTTTCATGATAATAAAGGTCAGCAGAATAGTGAGAGGTAAGGATAGAACAACAACCAGGGAGCTTCTAAAACTGCGAAGGAATACGAATAACACTATGATAACGAACAAAGCACCTAAGAGCAGGGCTTCGATGATAGTCCGGATACTGGCGGTGACAATCTCGGTCCTTTTATAAAAGGGAACAATTTTCAGGCCATCGGGCAGCAGCCGGCTGGCATTAATTTCGGCAACTTTCTTCTCAATTCTTCGGGCCACTTCCCGGCTGTTTTCTCCGGCCAGCATAAGGACAATCCCCCCGACAGCTTCGGCCTCACCGTTTTTTATCGCGCCACCTTGACGAATGGCTTGTCCCTCTTCGACCAGAGCCACCTCCCTCAATGTAACTTGAGCCCCGTGGTCGGTCTTAAGAATGGTTTCCTTAATATCTTCAAGATTTCGAAAAAGGCCGATACCACGAACTATAAATTGCTGCTCTCCCCTTTCCACTATGTTCCCGCCGGCATTTAAATTATTGTTCTGAATAGCTTCAACGATGTCCTGCAGGGTCAGATTATATCGGAGAAGTTGTTCAGGCTGGACCATGATCAGGTATTGTTTTATATAACCACCAAAGGAATTAACGTCACTCACGCCGGGAAGACTTTTGAAAAAAGGAGCAACCACCCAGTCCTGGATGGTCCTTAATTCAGTCAAATACCTAACCTGTTCTTTCTCATCAGCTGGCAACTTGCCCTCGAGTGTATATTGATAAATTTCACCCATCGGGGTGGCAATGGGCCCGAGTGTAATTTCTACCTGTTCAGGTACTTTTTCTCTGGCCTCAGTCAATCTCTCAAAGGCCTGCTGCCGGGCAAAATAAAGGTCAGTCTTGTCTTCGAAGACAGCTGTCACCACCGATAATCCAGATCTCGAGATTGAGCGCAGCTGCTTTAATCTGGGCAGCCCGCGGAGGGTTGTCTCCAGAGGGAAGGTAACAAATTTTTCAACTTCATAGGGTGAATAACCAGGTGCAGAAGCCAGAATTTCAACCTGAACGCTGGTCACATCTGGAAAAGCGTCAACCGGAATGGTCAAAAAAGAATAGATGCCTACCGCCATAATAAGAAGAATAAGAATTGCGACCAGCCATCGTTCCCTTAATGAAAATCTTATCAGCTTATCAATCATGATGTCTGTCACTCCTCGCCAAAAGTGCCTTTAAGGAGCTCCGACTTTAGAATAAATGCTCCCCGGCTGACATAGCGTTCACCCTCAGCCAGGCCGCTGAGAACCGGCCTCCAACCCTTAACCTGGTTTCCGGTTTCTATTTTCCTAACGGTAAAAATCCCTTGATTTTCAGCGACAAAAACAACCTGCTGGCCTGATATGGTCTGAACTGCCTCTTCCGGAACGGCCAGTGACTCAATATCGGGAATAAGAACAGTGACCTCTGCAAACATGCCTGGCCGGAGTTCGCCTTTCCGATTGTTAACTTCTATTCTGGCTCGAACAGTCCTGGTTGAAGCCTCAAGGACAGGGGAAATATAGGTAATCTGGCCCTGGTAAGTATGGCCGGGAAAAGCAGCAACTGAGACCACTGCTGATTGGCCGGGGAAGATGAGGCTTAAATCTTTTTCCTGGATTCTGGCTTCCACCCAGAGCTTATCCAGACTGGCTATTTCCATCAGCACCGCGCCGGCTTCTACTATCTCTCCTTTAAGAATGTCACATTTAATTACCTGACCGGAGAGAGGCGAAGTAACCGGGAACAGAAGATCTTCACTCTGAGCGGTATCACCGGCTTCAATTTCCTCGGCGCTCAGTCCCATTAAGGTCAGCTTTTTTCTGGCCGAGTTGACCAGAGCTCTGGCTGCCTCTTTTTCCTCCGAATCTAACCTGACCAGCTTTTCATATCTTTCCTGGGCCAGTTTTAACTCAGAAACCGCCTCGATAAACGGCAGGCTGAAAAGCCTCAAGACTGTTTGTCCTTTTTTGACCGGGTAACCTTCATAGACCAGAAGCTCTTCCACCCGACCAGCTATCCTGGCGGTCAGTCGGACATAGGTCTGGGGATTAAACTGGATTTCTCCCGGGACTGGAAGTTCCTGTTTGATTTTGACCGGTCGGAGTTCAGCTACTTCCACACCAAAAGTTTTGATAGCTTCGGCTGATAGCTTCACCTGATTTTCTTCGAGAGCTGGCTGCGATCTTTCTTCGCCTGGTTCTGCTCTGTCCTGAGCCGGGCCAGAGCAGGCAGCATAAACCGCCAGGAAACAGGCGAGAAGCAAAAGACAGAGTCTATTAGCTATTTTTTTCTGGGTTATCATTTTTTCCTCTGATTTTTCTTGATAATTGGCATTATTCATAATCTTCTCCAGCCGAGTAGAAATCGGCCAGGGCGCAAAGATAAAAATAAATCGCCTGCTTATATTCGAAATTCATCTCCCTGGTGGCCTGAAACAGATCCAGTAAATGGAGCAAATCTAATTGTCCAAGACGATAGGCATTCAAGGCCTTCTCGAGTTCAAACTTTGAGTCTTCGAGCAGGCTGTCTTCAAAGATTTTGACCCGCTGGCCGGCCTGGTCAGCAGCAGCCAGGGCCTGCCTTTTCTGACTGTCAAAAAATCTACTAACTGCCTCCAGTCTGATCTGTGCCTTTTGCTGTTCGGATTCAGCCAGCAGTTTTTCTCCTTTTAAACTTTTTCTGGAAAAAAGCGGCCAGTTGACCCCCAGGCTGAAACCAACGGCGTCCCAGCGGCGGCTGGGAGCAAAGAAGCTCAGAGAAAAATCCGGCCATCTGTCCTTCAAGGCAAGTTTGAGTAAGAGATCAGACCGGCCTTTTTTAATAGTGGCCAGTTTAAGGGTGGGACTGGAAACTCTGGCCTTGGCCAGTAAGACCTCAGGCCTATCAGGTAATTCCTGGTAGGTCAGGGCTGAGGTTAGGTTAATAACTGTTTCCTCTTCCAATCCGAGCAGCAATTTCAGGCGCGAAAAATCAGCTGCCAGTTCCAGCCTGGCCGAATGGAGATCATTCTGGCTCCGGACCAGTTCCATTTTCAGTCGCAGGACTTCGCTGTAAGGCACAGTTCCCAGAGAATAACGAGAAAGAGCATTTTGCTGGATATCTTTCAAGGTCTCCAGGCTTCGGCCAAGAAAGTCAACTGTCTGCTGGCTCAGGAGGCATTTTAAATAGGCTTTCTTAACCTGAGCGGCCAGCAATATTTTCCCTTTTTCAAGTTGCAGGCTGGCTTCCTGTTCGTAGGTCTCCCCCAGGCTCGATTTCAGGCCAAGCTTGCCGGGAAAGGGCAGGGGTTGAGTTAGTCCGAGGCTGTATTCGGGATCATTTTGCCTGGCTTTTCGACTGAGGCCAAGACCTTCCACAGACAACCCAGCCTCAGCCGCTGGTAGGGCTGAATCGATCAGAGTGGCTGCTCTGGCAATCTGTATCTCCTGTTCTAGAAGCATTAATGCTGGCTGGTGCTCGAAAGCCACAGCTACTGCTTCCTCCAGACTCAAATTGACTGAGTTAACCGGCATTGCCTGGGGTGAAGACAATAACATGGATAAAAATATAATTAAGATGGGCATAAACACCTCCACCGGGAAATTATCGAAGGGAAATAATAAAAGGGTTTAATCCGGTGGATGGAAAATGGCGGGTAAAAAGCCTGATGGCAGGAGAGCACTTTGCTCAAGATAGATAGCCCTGGCCTCACCACCAGCGGGCTGAATTAAATCAAGCCAGCTAAAACTGGGTTGCCCAAAGGCGTGATGAATGGGGCTTAATAAATGATGAAACTCTTCATGGCAGAAAAAATCATGGACAACAGCATGACTTAGCGAAAAAGTAGCCAGAATCATAAAGAGAATAAAAACCCAGGTTCTTTGACTATCTTTCATTACTGGAAATTTTAAACTTTCACTTTCCTTCTGTCAAAAATATTTTATTGGCTGGAAATTCAGCTCTGGTCCCGCTTCTAAATTTTTTATTGCAAAATGATTTTTATCATGTTAGCATTTTAATAATCAAAATCGCTTACCAGTTTTAAGTGAGGGATTCATGCAAAGAAGACTTATGCGGCCCAATCTTTCTGAAGTGAAGGAAAAAATGAGCAGGGAGGCCAAGGAAGCCGAAGCAGCTAAGAAGAAGGCGCCCCCGCCGACTGATACGCATGCTGAGAACTATTATTTTCTAAAACAGATGAACAAAAAAACACTGATGGCGGTAGTGCTGGCTGATGGCGAACAGGTTGAAGGCTATATAGAGTGGTATGACCGGAATTGTTTCAAGCTAAACCGCCGGGAAGCCCCCAATCTTCTTATTTATAAACGTCAGGTGAAATACCTTTACAAGCTGGAGACCGAAATGGAAACAGAGCCCGAAAAAGGGGCCAAGGGCAAATCTGATAGTGTAGATACCAGAAAAAGTAAATGACTTCATTTAAGATTGGCCTGACTCTGGGAGATCCTGGAGGCATCGGGCCAGAGTTAATCCTTAAACTCTTCTCGAGGCCAGCAGAGCTACCACCGGCTGAATATATCATTTACGGACAGCAATCGCTTCTTGACTTCTGGTCAGAGAAGCTCGGTCTGAAGCCTCGGTGGACAGATTGGCTGGCCGCGGAGCGAGTCGTTTCTCTAAGAGAAACAGGCCAGCCTCTGGAGACAGTGATGGTTGGCCGGCCAGCAGCCGAGCAGGGACTGGCTTCATTTTCTTTTTTTGAGGCGGCAGTTGATTCAGCCAGGCGCGGAGAGATTAAGGCCCTGGTGACGGCCCCTATCTCTAAGATTGCCTGGGTTAAGGCTGGCCTGCCTTTCAGGGGTCATACTGAGTATCTGGAAAAGCTATATCCAGAAGCCATTATGAGTTTCTGGTCAGACAGACTACGAGTAGCTCTCTTCACCCATCACCTTCCTCTGCGAGAGGCAATGGATAGAGTTAGAAGAGATAACCTGATTAGATTTTTTCAGAGTCTTGACCGGGCTCTGGAGGGCAAAGAAACAGGAATAAAAGAAATTCTGGTCTGTGGGCTTAATCCTCATGCCGGAGAAGATGGCACAATCGGTCAGGAAGAACGGCTGGAAATAATTCCAGCCTTAGAACAGCTCAGAAACATTAGCCTCGAGGTGAAGGGACCCTTTCCGCCTGACACCGTTTTTCGACAGGGACTTGATCAACCAGACAAGCTGATAGTCAGTCTGTATCATGACCAGGGCTTAATTGCTTTTAAGCTTCTGTCCTTTGACCGCGGGGTTAACCTGACTCTTGGTCTGCCTTTTGTTCGCACCTCGCCTGACCATGGTACAGCCTTCGAACTGGCTGGTCGGGGACTGGCCTCCCCAACCAGCTTCCAGCAGGCTATCTGGCTAGCCTGGAAATTCAGTCGGCAGAAAAACTAAAGAAGAGAAGAATAGAAGCTTGGGATAAAGGCAGTTTTTCAGGCTTTAATAGAGTCAATGCCATCTTTTTTTCATCTCAGCCCTGATTTCTCTTTCGACATCTCTTTTCTTGATAGCCTCACGCTTTTCATAGGTTTTTTTACCTCTGGCCAGAGCCAGTTCTAATTTGACCAGACCACGCTCATTGAGATAAACCCTGGTTGGGATCAGGGTCAGTCCTTTTTCCTGCACCTTGCCAGCCAGTCTTTTTAATTCTCTCTTGTGCAGCAGAAGTTTTCTCGGCCGCAAAGGCTCATGATTGAATATATTGGCAGCATGGTAGGGGCTGATATTGCAATCAAAAAGGTAAAGTTCTCCCTGGCTGAAATCAGCGTAGCTTTCTTTTAAACTTATTCTTCCTTCCCGGATGGATTTAACCTCACTGCCGACCAGAGCCAGCCCTACTTCGAAGGTTTCCAGGATTTCATAATCATGATAGGCAGCCTTATTGGTGGCCACTACTTTCATTAATCTCCTCATCAACAGATGGCTTGAGTTTTTTTATTCTAACCAGTGAAATACGCCTCTTATTCATTTTAACCACGGTAAATTCAAGGTGATCTACTATAATGGAGGAATTTTCAGCTGGCAGGTGTCCGTAGTGATAAAGAAAAAAACCAGCCAGGGTAGTATAGTCCTTTCTCTCCGGGATTTTAAGATTTAACAATTCATTTATTTCTTTGACTGAGGCCAGTCCCTGGACAAGGTATTCGTCTTCGCCTATTTTATGATACCAGTTTTCTGCTTTCTGGTCATATTCATCTCGGATATCACCGACTATTTCTTCCATGATATCTTCAAGTGACACAATACCTTCGAAACTGCCGAACTCATCAACGATAAACGCCAGATGAACAGCACGTTCCTGCATCTGCAATAAAACCTGTTCGATACTGGCAAGTTCTGGAACAAAGAGTGGTTTCCTTAAGTAATTTTGAAGCCGGAATTGCTGCTGGTGGTTAAGGCATGGCAGGATGTCTTTGGCGTGGAACAGGCCGACCACATTATCAATTGTTTGATTGTAAACCGGATAACGGGAAAAACCTGATTCTTGAATTGATTTTAAAACTTCTTCAAAAGTTGCATCCAGGGGAAGAGCCCGGACCTGAGTCCTGGGAATCATGATTTCTTTGACCGGCCTGAGACTTAAGTCCATAATTCCGGACAGCATTTTTTTCTTCAGTTTGGAAAGCCCAGTCGCTCCCGAACTGATCACTATTTTTATTTCCTCTTCACTTAAGCGGTGAGAAAAAATCGTTCCCACTCTTTCTTCCGGCCCAAGCAGCAGCTGAGGTATAAATGAAAAAAGCTTGCTGACCGGATAGAGTACGAAGTAAAAAAACCTCAGAGGATAAATGAAGAGTGACGACACTTTAACCGGTCGGTGAGCAGCCACAATTTTCGGGGTTATTTCACCGAAAATGAGAATAAGGATGGTAGTAGTTAAGGTGGCCAGAAGAATAGCCTTATTCTGATCAGCATAAAAACTGACGAAGATGGAAGTAGCAACGGAGGAAGCAGCGACATTGACCAAGGTATTGCCAATGAGGATGGTCGATAAGAAATCATTTAGCCTGCCCAGAGCCCGCCTGACCTGCCCGGCCCGTCTTGAACCCTTTTTCTCCAGGTATTCAAGAGTATATGGATTGACGGAGATAAACGCTGTCTCTGAAGAAGAGAAAAAAGCACTCAGGGCCAAAAATAAAAGGAAAACGCCTAGGCTAATTATCATCGGGGAAATATCAAAATTCCCTGTCGTCTTTAAGCACTCTCAGGCTATTAGCCAGAATATGGTCAAGTCTCTGGCTGATTTTCTTCGGGCAGAGAAGAGAGGAAGCGGCCAGCTCACTGACAATGAGCTCACGGGCCTTTTCCAGCATCTTTTTTTCTCGAAAGGACAGCGGCTTATCCTGGCTCAGGAAATAAAGTGTTTTGTAAACGATGGCAATATCTTTGAGCTGACCGGATTTCATCAAATCAAAATTTTCTTTGTAGCGGTCTTTCCAATCAGCGCTGATGTCCACTTCACAGTCTTTAAAAAATTGGAAGAAGCTGGTGACCTGCTTCTGTGAAATTGGTTTTCTAAGGCCGATTTCAATTGCTGACTGACTGGGGATAACAACCAGGGTATTGCTTTCAATCAGTCGAATATGTAGAATCCGGCTTGATTGTCCATCGAAAGTCTGTTCTGTAATTTTTTCGACTATCCCGATTCCCTGGGCGGGATAAATTATTTTGTCACCGACCTTGAAAGAATTCATTAGATGTATTATAAAATACTGCCGATTTTTAGTCAAACGTTCCCGTCCACTTGACAGAACTGCTTGTCTTCGTTTAAGATACAAACTTAAATCAAAATAGAAGAAGTGAGTTCCGACAATGAAGAGAACATTTCAGCCGAATAATCGCCGGAGAAAGAAAAATCATGGATTCCTGGTCCGGATGAGTAGCCTGGGCGGTCAGAAAGTTATCAAAAACAGGCGGGCCAAAGGTAGGAAAAGACTTTCTGCTTAATGGATGAGCGTCTTAGACCGATCGAGAGAATAAGAAATAAGAAAGATTTTAGCGAGATATATAAAAAGGGCCGGCGGCTTAAAGGCAGATATTTTGTCCTCGTCTTTGTGCCGAACGAATTGAATTATTCGCGGCTGGGAGTGGTAGTCAGTAAAAAGGTTGGGCAGGCAACAGTCAGGAACAGGGTAAAGAGAAGATTTAGAGAGCTTTTTCGGAGAAACAAGTCTCTCCTCCCAGGGAATTTTGATCTGGTCTTTATTGCCAGGCCAGAAATTATCCAGCTGGACTGGCCGAGGATGAGGGAAGAATACGAAGCTTTGATCAGGCGGCTGGGTCCTTAGAATCGAAAAAACGGAGAAAATATTGAGATATATTGCCCTCGGGCTTATTCGACTTTACCAGTTACTGGTTTCGCCTCTTCTCGGGCATCACTGCCGCTATTATCCAACCTGCTCGGATTATACCTATCAAGCTATAAATAAGTATGGTTTTATAAAGGGTAGCTGGCTCGGGGGTAAGAGAATCCTCAGGTGCCATCCCTGGCATGAGGGAGGCATTGACCCCGTGCCTTGATGAGGAAAACATGGAAAAACGCTTAATTCTGGCTATTGTTCTTTCGTTTTTGATCCTCTTCCTTTTCCAGCTGATTTTCGTTAAACCTCAGCCTCAGTCAGTCTCTCCCGCGCCGACTGAAATGGGAGCTGAAACTGAGGCTGTTCCAACCGAACCAGCCAGCGAAGAGATCAATAAGATCAAACAGACCGAGAAATCAGCCTCTGGCCAGCCACGGGTCGAAAGTGGCGAGGTTATAACTTCTGAGCGAGAACAGGAGATCACGATCGATACTCCGCTTTACACTGCTGTCTGGAGCAATAAAGGCGGGGTCCTTAGAAGCTGGAAGTTAAAAAATCACCTGAGGAGAATTCCCAGCAGGGAAAATCCCGAGCGAGAGCCTTTAGACCTGGTGCCGGCAACGGCTTCAACTACCGGTCTGTATCCGTTTTCCCTGCTGCTTGATGAGGAGGCTATAACTGATCTGGCCAATAATAGCCTTTATCGGGTCAATGCGGATCAGTTAGAATTATCATTAAATGATCGAGGGCAGCTAATATTTGAGTATTCCGATGGGGACAGGATAAAAATCAAGAAACAGCTGACCTTTGAAGGGCAGAATTATAATTTTAAGACTGACCTGACGGTTGAGATAGATGGTAGGCCAGTCGAACCTCATATTCTGTGGGGGCCGGGTATTGGTACTCTGTCTCCCGAGGAATTGAAGGAAAAATTCAGCGCCAACCGGGGAGCGGTTTTTCTGGTCAACCACAAAGCTCAGAGGCTACCGGAGAAGAAAATCAAGCCTTTGTCCGAGACGGTACGCTACAGCGGACTGGGCTGGGCAGCCTACGAGGAAAATTATTTTGCCGCTATTTTCCTTTTGGACACCATTAAAAGCCAGGCTTATGCCTATCGTCTTGATCATGAGGAAATCAAACCAGACGGTCAGAAGGCGGTTGTCCCCCATTTTTATCTGGCTTTTACCCATCCTTCTGAAGCCTACCTCGGGCCGAAAGAATATGACCGGCTGACGGCTTATGGGCACGAAGTCAAGAAGGTCATTAATTTTGGCTTCTTCGGCTTCATCGCTGAATATCTATTAATCGCCACCAAATTTATATATAAGTTTTTCCCCAACTGGGGCGTGGCCATCATCATCATGACCTTTTTTATCAAAATCCTGCTTTTCCCGCTTACTTATAGTTCGACTAAATCAATGGCTAAGATGCAGGAACTTCAACCGAAAATCAAGGCTCTGCAGGCTAAGTATAAAAAGGCCAAGCAGGATATGGAACAAAGACGCCAGATGAATGAAGAGCTGATGAAGCTTTATAAAGAGCACGGAATTAATCCAGCTGGTGGCTGCCTGCCGCTGTTAGTTCAACTGCCTATTTTCTGGGGATTTTTCCGGATGCTGGTCGTTGCGGTTGAGCTCCGCCATAGTCCCTTTGTTTTCTGGATTAAAGATCTGTCGGTCAAAGATCCGTATTATATAACGCCAATACTCATGGGGATTACTCAGTTTATCTCTCAGAAAATGACGCCGTCCACGGCTGATCCAGGTCAGCAGAGAATCATGCTGCTAATGCCGCTTATTTTTACTGTTTTCTTTATGAATTTTCAGGCCGGGCTGGTTTTGTACTGGCTGACCAGTAACGTCCTGCAAATAGGTCAGCAGGCCATTATGAATAAGATGATGGCCCGCAAGAGGGAAAAAGATGGAAAAAGAAATAAAAAACAGTCACCAAAACGGTCAGCAAGTCGTTGAAAAAAAAGAATTTACAGGCAGGAGCCTGGAAGATGTGCTCAGCCTGGCCGAGCATGTTCTTAAGGTTCCTCGAGAAGAGCTGAACTACGAAATAGTCACTGAAAAAACCAGGCTTTTTGGTTTAAAGAATAAAGAGATTGTCATTCGGGCCTGGCCTCGACAGGTGAATGAGATTCAAATTGTTGATAACTTCCTAAAGCAGTTGCTATCTCTCCTGCCGTTTGATCTCATTTACGAGCTAAAAAGAAGAGATCAGCTGATTTATGTGGTCTTTGGTGGTGAGGACAAGCACTGGCTCCTTAAGGATGATGGAACCCTGCTGCTGGCCATCCAGCACCTGCTGAATAAAATTTCTCCTGTTAAGGTTCAGGTTGATTGTGAGTTTTTCCGGCGTCGCAAAGAAAAACAACTCAAAGAATATGCGACTGAAATGGCTCAAAAAGTTAAAGAAACTGGGAAGGAAGAAATTCTTGACGTGATGAATCCCTATGAACGCAGAATTGTCCATATTGCGGTTAATCAGGTACCTGGTCTGACGACGGAAAGCCTGGGAGAGGGCTTCTTGAAAAAGATCAGAATTTTTAAAGTTGAAGATTCTGGCCAGAAAAGGCGGCCTATACAGGATTAACAGGGCTGGGAACTGGCTATTTACTATCTCACTGCCTGCGGATAGAATTAAGACATGAATGAAAGCCTGGATGATACTATCATTGCTATTTCTACCCCTCAAGGCCAGGGAGGTCTGGGGCTGATTAGAATCAGCGGGCAGGAGGCTCTGGCCGTGGCTCATAGAATTTTCCAGCCTAAAAAATTAAATCCAGCTGAACAACCGGGTCTGATGTGCTTTGGCTACCTGGTTGACAGAGAAAAAGACGAACAACTGGACTGTGGCTATGCCTGTTATTTCCAGCCTCAGGTTTCCTATACCCGGGAAGAAGTGGTGGAAATCAGCCTTCACGGCTCACCGGTAATACTGAATGAAGCCCTCAGGCTGGCGATTAAGGGAGGAGCCCGCCTGGCCCGCCCCGGAGAATTTACTCTCAGGGCTTATCTCCATGGGCGACTGGATATTGTCCAGGCTGAAGCTATCAATGACCTGATTAGAGCTATTTCCCTCCAGCAGGCAAAAATTTCCTTTCATCAGGCAGAGGGCAGTCTGTCCAGAAAGATCCAGGCAGTTAGACAACAAATTGTGAAGCTTTTGGTCAATATAGAAGCCAGTCTGGAATTTCCGGAAGAAGAACTTGGGCTCACCCAGAAGGAAATAGAAAGCTGCCTGGATAATCTGATAAATAGCCTGGAAAAAATTATTCAGAGTTACGAGCAGGGCCGGGCCAGGCTGGAAGGTTTGACCATTGCTCTCGTCGGCAGGACCAACGCCGGCAAATCCACTCTTTTTAATGCACTTCTGGAGGAGGAAAGAGCCATTGTCACTTCCTACCCGGGGACGACCAGGGACTATATAAGAGAGAATCTTTTCCTTGATGGAATTTTGATGAAGCTGGTTGACACCGCTGGTTTCGGTCAGGCTGACAATGCAGCTGAAGAGGCTGGTATTAGCCGTTCTGAGGACATTGCTACCCGAGCCGACGGTTTACTTATCGTTCTGGATTCTTCTCGTCCCGAGAGTGATGAGGATTTTTATCTTCTGCAGGGATTCCCGGGTAAAAAAAGAATCATTGTCTTTAATAAATCTGATCTTGATCAGGTCATTGATCGGCAGATGATCATTGGAAAAAACAAAGAAACTGCCTGGATTGAGGTTTCTGCCCTGACTGGAGAAAATATTGAACCCCTAAAAAAACTAATGCTGGCCACCTTTGGCCCGGGGGAGACCCACCAGGAAGAGATTATCCTTCATGAACGGGAGAAGATCTTAATAGATCAGATGGCCAGAAGACTGGAAGAGGCCAGGGCGAAGCTGGAATCTGGCTATGGGCTGGAAATTATAGCTGAAGAAATAAAGGCAATTTTGCCGGCTATCGGTGAGTTCACCGGCGAGATTAAGTCGTCTGAAGTGATCAACGAAATATTCGGACGTTTCTGTCTGGGAAAATAAAGATGGATCAGTTTGATGAAGAATTCGACCTGGTGGTGGTGGGAGCAGGTCATGCCGGGTGTGAAGCAGCGGCGGCCGCAGCCAGGCTGGGAGCTAACACCTGCTTACTGACTATCCATCTTGAGACTATCGCCCAGATGTCCTGTAACCCGGCGATCGGAGGGTTGGCCAAGGGCCAGCTGGTCAGAGAGATAGATGCCCTGGGGGGGTGGATGGGCCTTCTGGCTGATGAAACCGGGCTTCATTTCAGGTTGCTAAATCGTAGCCGGGGAATCGCTGTCCAGGGACCCAGAGTTCAGTGTGATAAAGCCTTATATCGGCAGACGATGAAAAGTTGGCTGGAAGAAGTTCCCGGCTTAAGAATCTTCCAGGCTATTGTTACTGAGCTCATCATCGAGAATGGGCAAATTAAAGGGCTGGTTACCAGGGATGGAAGCCGAATAAAAGCTGGGGCAGTTGTTCTTGCTCCCGGGACTTTTCTGCATGGCCTTATACATTTAGGGCTCGATCATTATCCTGCCGGGCGAGCTAATGAGCCCCCGGCCAATGAACTGGCCACTGGCCTGAGAGAGGCCGGTTTAAGAGTTCTACGGCTTAAAACTGGAACACCAATGAGGCTGTCGGCTGATTCTATTGACTGGACAAAATTTCAGGGTCAGCCCGGTGATGAGCGGCCGGTTTCTATGTCTTTTAGAACCAGGAAGAAACTTGAAAATAAAATTATTTGCTATATCGGTTATACCAATGAAAAAACGCATGAGGTTATTCGCAACAATTTAGACCAATCCCCTCTTTACAGCGGAGAAATAAAGGGTATAGGACCGCGCTATTGCCCTTCGATCGAAGATAAAGTGGTTAAGTTCCCGCATCACGCCCGGCACCAATTTTATCTGGAGCCAGAAGGTTTGACCACGTCTGAGGTTTATGTCAATGGCCTGTCTTCGAGCCTGCCTTACCGGGTCCAGAAAGAAATTCTGAAGACTATTCCGGGTCTGGAGGAGGCCAGAATCCTAAGGCCAGCTTATGGTATTGAATATGATGCGATTTCGCCTCTTGAATTGAAGGCGACACTTGAAACCAAAAAGATCAGTGGCCTGTTTTTGGCCGGGCAGATCAACGGGACTTCAGGCTATGAGGAGGCTGCAGCCCAGGGCTTAATGGCCGGAATCAATGCGGTTTTAAAGCTGCGCGGGCAACCAGCCTTCATACTCGCTCGCCACGAGGCCTATATTGGGGTGCTGATTGATGATTTGATCTCGAACGGCGTTGAAGAGCCCTATCGTCTGTTTACCTCAAGAGCTGAGTACCGGCTAAACCTCAGGTTGGATAATGCCGATGCTCGTTTGTTGCCTTATGGTTATCAGCTTGGTCTGATTAAAGAAGAAGAATATCAGGAATTTCTGAGAAAACAGGCCAGGGTCAGACGAGCTATAGAAATTTTACAAAAAGAAAAAATCGCCATTGAGAATAATGAACCCATATCAGCCGTCAATTATTTAAGGCAGCCTGGAAGTAGCCTGGAAGAAATAATCAGGCAGATAAATTTACCAGTTTCTTTGACTGACGAGGAAAAAAGGCACATTGAGGCTGAAATTAAATATGAAGGCTATATCCAAAAGCAGGAAAGAGAGATTAAAAGGCTGAACAAAATTGATCAGATGAGTTTGCCAGAGACAATTAATTATAGAGATATTCCGGGTTTAAGCCTGGAAATTATCGAGAAACTGGATAAGATGAGGCCAGGAACTCTGGGAGAAATAAAAAAAATATCTGGCATTACGCCTGCGGCTTTATATAATATCTATTTGTATCTGGCTGTTTTTAAAAAAGGGCAGGCTGGAACCAATGTTCCACGTGGAACAAATGAGGCTTCTGATTAGATGAATAAGGTCATCGCCATTGCTAATCAAAAAGGAGGAGTGGGGAAAACCACTACTGCTATCAATCTGGGGGCAGCACTGGCGCTTAAAAATTATCGAGTTCTCTTACTGGATTTTGATCCCCAGGGGATGGCTACGGTAGGCCTCGGTCAGGCCAAAAGGCGCGGCCAGGGTATTTATCAGGTCATCTTGAACGGGCGTGGTGTCATGGATTGCCTGGTGGATACAGGAGTGTCCGATTTATACCTCTGTGCTTGTTCGCCAGAGCTGAGTGGGGCTGAGGCCGAACTTTTTAACGCCCCGGATAGGGAAAAAAGACTCAAAATAGCCCTGTCGGAGGTGCGCCAGTTATTCAATTTTATCTTGATAGATTGCCCGCCTTCCCTGGGATTTCTGACCATTAATGCTCTGGCGGCGGCAGATTCAATTCTTATTCCGGTACAGGCTGAATTCTTCTGTCTGGAAGGTATCCCGGATTTATTCCATACTCTGGACATAGTTCGGACTTATTTTAATCCTCAGCTTTATATTGAGGGCATTTTACTAACCATGTTTGATGAAAGGACCAACCTCTCCCGTCAGGTGGCAGAGGAAATAAAAAATTCCTTAAAAGGGGTTCTTTTAAACACGATAATCCCAAGAAGTGTTAGATTGGCCGAGGCTCCCAGTTTCGGAAAGCCAGTTATACTATATGATCCCAGGTCGAAGGGAGCTCAGGCCTATCTTAATTTGGCAGAGGAGTTGATCAACAAATGACAAAAAAAGCACTGGGAAAGGGCCTCGGGGCCTTCATACCCGAGGAGTTTGGGATTCTCAAAGAGGATCGCTATGCCGAAGTGGAGATAGAAAAAATCAGACCAAATCCACACCAACCGAGGACGCAGTTTGATGAAGCCTCAATAGATGAGCTGGCCAGGTCAATTAAAGAGACCGGCATTATCCAGCCTTTACTGGTAGTCCCCGAGGAGGATCACTACAAACTGATTGTCGGGGAAAGAAGATGGCGGGCGGCTCAAAAAGTTGGTTTGCGGGCGGTGCCTGTCATTATCAGGAATATGACTGAAGACAAACAGTTGGAAGTCTCTCTTATTGAGAATATCCATCGCGAAGATTTAAATCCTTTAGAAATTGCTGAAGCTTTTGACAGATTGGTAAATCAGCTCGGACTGACCCAGCAGGAAGTGGCTGAGCGGGTTGGCAAGGACCGAGCCTCAGTCGCCAACTACATCCGCTTACTCAAATTGCCACCCGAGATCAAGAGGCTAATTCGTGAGGGCAAATTATCAATGGGCCAGGCCAGAGCCATTCTGTCTCTTGAGGAAGAGTCGCTGCAAAAAAAGGTGGCCTTTCAGGCAGTAGAAAAATCTCTCTCAGTTCGAGAAACTGAAAAGCTTGTTCAAAAGTTTAAAGAGAAGCCCCCTCGCGCTCAGAAATCGCTG
>JAKPXU010000055.1 GCA_029571905.1 Acidobacteriota bacterium
TCTCCGGGCCGAATCGACGACGCCTTCCACTTTTTGTCCCGGTCTAATCTCACCGGCCAGTACTCTTACCTGATGAACAATAAGCTCCGGGATAGGTTTATGGGTATTCTCAACCACTGCCGAAAAGCCGGAAGCTTTCAATAACCCCCTATCACCAACCTGACCCCCGCTCTCGGCATAAAAAGGAGTTTCAGATAGGATTATTTCTCCTTCCTCGCCTGCTTTTAGCCCCTCAACTGATCGCCCATCCCGGATAATGGCCAGCACTTCTGCTTCTTCTACTCTTTTTTTCTCGTAAAAAACCGGCTTGACCTTGAGTTGCTGGCAAGAACTATAAATTGATTTTTCCCTGGCCCTGGTCTCGCCTTCCCAGGACTGCCTGGCCCTTTCCCTCTGATTTTCCAGCTCTCGGTGGAACCCGGCTTCATCTACTTCTAAATTTTTTTCTCTGGCCAGCTCCTGACAGAGATCAAGAGGAAAGCCGAAGGTGTCATAGAGCTTAAAAACCTTCTCTCCAGGTATAATCCGGCTGCCAGCCGCCCTGGCTTCCTCCGCATACTGCTCAAAGTATCTCATGCCAGAATTGAGGGTTGAAGCAAATCTCTCTTCTTCAGCCAGACAGACCCGGCTGATATAAGGCAGGCTGGTCAGAAGCTCAGGATAAGGCTCGCTCATTATATCAGCCACAGTACTGGCCAGCCGGTAAAGAAACGGTTTGTCGAGTCCAATGAGATTGCCGCGCCGGTAAGCACGCCTGATCAAGCGTCTCAACACATAGCCGCGACCTTCGTTGGCTGGATTAACTCCATCCCCGATAAGAAAAGTGATCGCCCGGATATGGTCAGCAATGATTCTGATGTAGACATCATTCTCATCGCCGGCTGGATAATCCTGTCCACTTTCCTCACATATAGCCTTAATGATGGGAGCAAACAGATCAGTCTCAAAATTGCTTTTTTTGCCCTGAAGGACAGCCGCTATGCGTTCCAGTCCCATACCGGTATCAATGGAGGGGCGAGGCAACGGATTCATCACGCCCTTTTCGTCCTGGAAAAATTGCATAAAAACCAGATTCCACAGTTCAACAAAGCGATCACTACCAGAAGCTATCAACTCAGCCGGAGTTCCAGCTTCCAGTTCTTGACCCAGATCATAATGAATTTCTGAGCAGGGACCACAGGGGCCGGTCTCACCCATCGCCCAGAAGTTATCCTTTTTGCCAAAACGGAAAATTCTGGACACTGGCAAACCAATTCCTTCATGCCAGAGACGAAAAGCCTCGTCATCTTCTTCATAAATAGTAATGTAAAGTTTATCTGCCGGCAGACGGAAAACATCGGTAACGAGCTCCCAGGCATAATCAATTGCTTCTTTTTTAAAATAATCACCGAATGAAAAATTACCCAGCATTTCAAAAAAGGTGTGATGCTTTGGTGTCCGGCCAACCTCTTCCAGGTCATTATGCTTACCGCTGACGCGCAGACATTTCTGGACAGTTGTCGCCCGGCTATAGCTTCTCTTTTCCAGGCCCAGGAAAATATTCTTAAATTGATTCATCCCGGCGTTGGTAAAAAGCAGCGTCGGGTCATCTTTTGGAATCAGAGGAGAACTGGGAATAATCCGGTGCCCTCTATTTTCAAAAAACTCAAGAAAGGTTGTTCTGATCTCATTGGCTTTCATCTAGACTAACTTTCCTCTTCACCCCCTCTTCCTGACTGTCCAACCCGTTCGACCTTGACCATTTCTTGTTCCATCTGTTCCAGAGCAATGTCCAGCGTTGACTGGACCCCCATCACCCTCAGTTTAAACGCATCTGGATTAGAGGAATACTTTATTCCCTGCTCAAAAGAAATATAACCATCACGATAAAGCTGATAAATAGATTGATCAAAAGTTTGCATCCCATACTGGGAAACACCGGTGGCAATGGCATCACGAATGAAAGCCGTTTTGTCGCGGTCAATGATGCATTCCTGGATATACGGTGTAGAAACCATGACTTCAACCGCTGGCACCCGGCCTTGTTCATCCATGCGCGGCACCAATCGCATAGAGATGACAGCCTTAATCACACTCGCTAATTGTAATCTGACCTGACGCTGGTGATGCGGAGGAAAAGTTGAAATAATACGGTTGATTGTTTCGGGTGCATCCAGCGTATGCAGGGTACTTAGAACTAAATGACCTGTTTCGGCAGCCAGCAGAGCCGTTTCAATTGTTTCCAGATCTCTCATTTCACCAACCAGAATAACATCCGGGTCCTCGCGCAGGCAGGCCCGCAACCCACGGCTAAAATTCTGGACATCCATACCAATTTCTCTCTGGCTGATGATGCTCTTTTTATCTTTGTGAAGATATTCAATTGGGTCTTCAATGGTGATAATGTTTTCACGACGGTAGTTATTGATGTAATCAATCATAGCCGCCAGGGTAGTTGTTTTTCCACTGCCAGTGGTACCGGTAACCAGAACCAGACCTCGCGGAGAAAAGGCAATTTTCTCCAGAATTTCAGGCAGTAGCAGCTCCCTGATTGACTTGACTTCCAGTGGAATTATTCGCAAAGCAACGGTCAAACTGTTTCGCTGATAAAAAACATTTCCCCTGAACCGCCCAAAACCAGGCAGGCTGTAAGCCAGGTCAATATCGAATTCTTCCTTTAATTTTTTTCTTTGAAAGTCACTTAAAATCTGATTGGCCAGCTCCTCGGTATCAGAGGAGGTTAGTTTGGGAAAACCCACCAGGGGTACCAGTGTCCCGTGAACCCTGATGGTCGGATGATTGCCAGCTTTAAGATGCAAGTCAGAGGCATCTCTCTCAATGGCGATTTTTAAAAGATCATCAATATTCATCTTTCCCTCCCCTTATCTTGACGTTTTATCATATATGAATCAAAACAGCAGTCCAGATTTCTACCCATTTGTTGAAGGGTAAACTCCCCCTCTCTACTCGCCTCATAATAATTATCTTGCATCAGCCAGCCCGGTTCAGTCACATTAAAACCTGATTTTGCTTTCATACTATATCAGTCAAATTTTAAAGTCAATTTAAAGGTAGGGCCGGGCTTACCTTAAACTTTTTCTCCACAGTAAGGGCAAACCCTGGTTTTATAAGGCAGTGGCCGTCGGCAGTTCCAGCAGAGGTCAGATTTCCTCTGTTCCCTCGCTTTTATTCTGGCAAAAATATCGTCGAGTTCGCTGGATTTCTCTTCTTTTCCTTTTAACCTGGATAGCTCCCGGATAATTTCTGAAGCAGTCTGAATGCGGTCTTCTACCTGAGGAGCCAGGCATCTCATGATCAGGTTATCAACTTCCTTTGGTACCTTCATATTTTTAAGCCGGGGCGGGGTAATTTTGCCCTGCTGGGCTTTTTCCAGGATCTTAAAAGGATCTGGATCAAAAATAGGTGGACGACCGACTATCATTTCATAAAACATGCAACCTATCGAATAGATATCCGCAGGATAAGAAGCCTTACCCATAAACTGCTCCGGGGCCATATAAGGCGGCGAGCCTATCCTGGTCGAAGCGTACTGGACAGAATTCAGCCAGGCCGACGTGCCAAAGTCGGTGATTTTAACTGTCCCTGCTTCGGAAATAAGAATATTGGAGGGTCTTAGGTCGCGATGAATGATCTTATTCTGATGAGCGTGATCGACGCCATAGGATATCTGCTTGATAATATCTACTGCCCGGTCACAAGCAAGAATTTTCTCTTTCTCCAGAATTCTCTCCAGGGATTGTCCCTTCACATATTCCATCACCATAAAAAAGACATCTTTTTCCCGTTCAGCAGCCAGAACCCTGACAATATTAGGATGATTGAGAGCAGCCTGCAGCCTCGGTTCTTTTAGCAGTTTATATAGCTCAGTTGATTGTTTATGAGGAACTTTAATGGCTACCTTGATATCAAGCCAGGTATCCCTGGCCAGATAAACGGAACCAAAACCGCCACTGCCCAGCGATCGCAATATTTCATATTTGCCAACTTTCTGTCCCTGTAAAAACATCCTACCAGTTCCAGAAATGTGAGATTAAAGTCAGGGCAGAAACCACCGCTGTTTCTGTTCTCAAAATCCTGCCACCCAGGCTGTAACCACGATAATTAGCACTCACCAGCTCTTCTCTTTCCTTCTGGCTCCAGCCACCTTCTGGACCAACCAGCAAGACAACTGAAGCCGGTCTAGCTTCCTTGAGTATATCACGAAAATAGACCTGACTGTGTTCATCAAGAAATATTTTTTGTTCACCTCTATAATCAAGTCTTAAAATCTCCGGCAGGCTCATGGCCGCCCTGATGGTGGGCAGGCTGGCCCCCTTCGATTGCTTTAAAGCCGCCTGGCTAATCCTTTGCCAGCGGGCCAGTCTGGCCTCTAGCCTATCAGCCGTCAATCGGAAAGAATGAGCCGTGACCAGAGGGATTATTTCTGTGACCCCCAGCTCTGTCGCTTTTTCTATGATTGCATCCATGGTGGATGGTCTGGTCAGACCAAGTCCCAGGATAAGTTCAGTTTTTAACTTCTCTTCCGTCACTCCAATCGGAAGAAGCCAGGTTTTATCTGCCTCCAGACTCAGCACTTCTGCCAGCAACCTTTTCTGCCGACCATCAGTCAACCAGATTCTGTCTCCAGGCTTGACTCTGGCCACCCGGGCCAGATGAAAATGCTCCTCTCCGACCAGAGAAAATTTAGAGTCCCCGCCTGGCAGGCTGGTTATAAAAAACTGATTACTGGTCACCGGTCCGGCGTCCAACAAGGTTTTTATATCTCTGTACCCAGGTTTGATCAGCCTCATTTATATTTTCACCACGGAGCTCGGCCAACCTGGTCAATAAAGCTCTCTCCTCTTTATCGAGTTTTTCGGGAATGATCACTTTAACAGTGACATAAAGGTCACCGCGGCGGCGATTTCCAATATCAACCAGACCGGCATTTTTGATTTTAAATACTTCACCGGATTGAACACCGGCTGGAACTTTCAGGATTTCTGATTCGCCATTAAGAAGAGGGACGGCCACTCTGGCTCCGAGTGCCGCCTGAGTCAGGCTGATTGAAACCTGAGCATAAAGATCTTTGCCCTTTCTTTCGAAGAAGGGGTGCCGGGCCACTCTGACCAGGACATAGAGATCCCCTCTCGGCTGACCAGCTTCCCCGGAGTCACCCTCGCCGCTCAATCTCAGGCGAGTGCCATCTTCGATTCCGGGTGGTATCTTTATTCTTAACTGTTTCTTTTGCTTGATGAGACCAGTTCCCTTGCATTCCTCACAAGGAGTGGCGACGACCTCCCCCTGCCCATGACAATGGGGACAGGTTCTGGTGACAGTAAAAAAGCCCTGTTGATAACGAAGCTGACCGCGCCCATGACAGGCTGTACAGGTTATTTTTTTAGTGCCAGGCTTAAGCCCGGTGCCATGGCAAACCGGACAGTGTTCACGCCGGTTGAGATTAAATTCTTTTTCCACACCGGTCGCAGCCTCTTCCAGACTTATTTTAACCTCGAGAGCCAGGTCCTGACCTGGCTGGACTGCCGACCGCCGTTGGGTTTCACCACCAAAGAACTCGGAAAAATTAAAGCCAAAGAAGTTGCCCAGGATATCTCCGAAATCTTCAAAAATAGTGGAATCAAATCCGCCAAAACCCTGATAACCCTGTCCCTGCAGTCCCTGATGTCCATAACGGTCGTATATTGCCCGTTTTTCAGGATCAATCAGGACACTGTAGGCTTCGGCCGCTTCTTTAAATTTTTCTTCTGATTCTTTATCCCCGGGATTCCGGTCCGGATGATACTTCAGAGCGGCCTGACGATAAGCTTTTTTAATTTCTTCAGGACTGGCACTCCTGGATATTCCAAGTATTTCATAATAATCCCTGTTTATCATGGTTAGTAGCTACCTCTTTCTTCTGTCTATCGATGATCTCCTGCAACTCTTCCGGCAGCAGACCAGCAGCTGGTTTGACCACCACTTTATGCTCCCGGCCGGTAGTGACATCACGAGCAGTAACCTTTAACAGACCGTCGGCATCAATCTCAAAAGTTACATCAATCTGAGGCACCCCGGCAGGAGCAGGATCAATGCCCACCAGATCGAATATAGCCAGAGACTTATTCTCTTCTGCCCTCGGGCTTTCTCCCTGCAGGACATGGATTTTGACCCTTCTCTGATTATTTTCGACGGTGGTAAAAGCCATTGTTTTTCTGGCCGGGATGGTGGCATTTTTTTCTATAATTTTTTGAAAACCACCATTTTCTGTTTCTATACCCAGAGAAAAGGGCGTAACGTCCAGGAGCAGCACCAGGTTATTAATACTGCCTCTTATTATTTTGGCCTGAATAGCTGCTCCCATGGCCACAATTTCATCCGGATTGATGCGCGCTGCTGGCTGCCGCCCGAAAAAATGAGTCACCTTCTGCCTGACCAGCGGCATTCTTGTCTGACCGCCTACCAGAATAACCTCATCTATCCGGGCTGGCTGAACTTTGGCCTCAGACAGGGCTACCTGGCTGATGGCCATGGTTCTATCCACCAGCTTTTCAGTCAATTTTTCGAGATAACTGCGGCTGATTTTTTTCTTGATATGAAGAGAACCATGCTCAGTCGAAGAGATAAAGGGCAGATTAATCTCTGTCTCGGTAGTAAAAGATAACTCGCGTTTGGCTTTTTCTGCTGCTTCTTTTATTCTCTGAAGAGCAAATTTATCCTGGCTGAGATCAATTTGATTTTCCTGCCAGAACTCTTCCACAATCGAGTTTATCAAAGAATTATCAAAGTCATCACCACCAAGAAAAGTATCACCATTGGTGGATAAAACGTGAAAAACCCCATCATTTATTTCGAGAATGGTGATGTCAAAAGTTCCACCGCCGAGATCGTAGACGGCCAGCAGGCCTTCCCGCCGGCTATCAAGTCCATAGGCCAGACTGGCTGCAGTCGGTTCGTTTATTATTCTGATAACATTCAAACCACAAATGGCAGCAGCGTCTTTGGTTGCCTGGCGCTGATGATCATTAAAATAAGCCGGGACAGTAATTACCGCTTCTTCTACATCTGTTCCCAGAAAGTTCTCGGCACAGGTCTTTAAATAGCCAAGAATAAAAGACGAAATTTCCTGCGGACTGTAAAGCCGGCCACCAGCCTCAATTAAAATATCTCCGTTAATCGCTTCTGTTATCTTATAAGGCAAGCGCTGCCTGATTGTTTGCATTTCCGGAGAATCGAATTTTTTGCCAATCAGCCTTTTGACCGAATAAATCGTATTTTCCGGGTTGGTTATGGCCTGCCTTAAAGCTGGCAATCCGACCAGCCTTTCGCCATTGGTCGTAAAAGAAACAACGGAAGGGGTGGTATTATTGCCTTCAAAATTGGGAATAATCTCGGGTCTATCCCCGTTCATATAAGCAACGCAGGAATAAGTGGTTCCCAGATCTATTCCAATTAACTCAGTCATATTCAGTTCTTTTTAGGCACCAGGACTTTCACCATCGCCGGACGCAGCAGCCTATCATTAATCAAATAGCCCTTTTGCAATTCTTCTTCTATCTGCGGTTCGCTTACTTCCTCCGATTCTTCCGAAGCCAAAGCGTGATGGAAAGCCGGGTCAAAGCGCTTATCCTGGAGTTCAATCGGCTTGACTCCATGTCTGGCCAGAAAATTGAGCAGCATCCGGTAAATCAACTCAATTCCTTCTCTCAAAGTTTTCCCGTCGGTGTGGTCAGGTGTCTTTAAAGCTCGTTCAAAATTATCTATGATAGGCAAAAGTTCCTTAAAGACTTCGCTCAGAGCATATTCTTTGAATTCCTCTTTTTCCCGGGCGGTCCGCTTGCGCAGATTATCCATATCAGCCAGAACTCTTAAAAATTTATCTTTAAGCTCATCTATCTGGCTTTTTAATTCTGAAATTTCCTTCTCTTTGGCTTCCAGCTCGCTTTCCAATCTGACCATAACTTTATCCTGATCGCTGATGGCCTCCTCCAGGCTGGAGTTTTCTGTCTGTTCTGATCCTTCCGCGCTCGATTGTTCGGCTGAATTGACTTCCAGATATTCTATTTCGTCCTCCACATCTTTTCTAGAAGCAGGAATCCTTTTCTCGTCCTGGCTGTCTTCACTCCCGGTCATCTTCAGTCTTTGACTTTCCTCTACTGACTGCTCAGGATCTTTTTTGGTTTTTATGTCGACTTTAATTTCACTCATATCACCACACCTCTTTCCAAGCTCGAGATAGTACTGCTCAGATGTCTGGCCACCTGATCAACCAGTGGAATGATTCTTTCATAAGGCAACCTTTTTGGCCCGATTATTCCCAGTGAGCCCAGTACCTGTCGCCGGTCACCATAATGCGATAAAATCAAACAACAATCGGCAATTTCTGGCATTTTAAGTTCCGAGCCCAGAATTACCTTGACCCTTTCCAGGCTGATCAAATCCGACAGCAGCCTGACCAGATTGGCTTTCTGTTCAAAATTTTGAAAAAGCGATTTAAGTTTTTGAAAATCAAATAGTTCGGCTTTATCCAGCAGTCTGGCTGTCCCCTGCAAAAATATCTTGTTTTCTTCCTCTGGCGATGGATAATTTCTTATCAGAGTAATGAGTTTTTCGATCAGATCCTCATATTTTAGCTTGAGTTTGGGCAACTCCCGGAATAAATAATCACGAACAAATGACAGGTTTTTTCCCCTGAAGTGCTGGTTTAAGTAAAGAGCGGCCTGATCCAGCTCATTCTGGGTAAACATAACTCTGGTGGTAAATATGTCCGTCTGGATCAGATTAAAGGTGGACAGCAGTACTATCATGACCTTGTTATCTTTAAGCTTGATAAACTTAACCTGGTCGAAATTTACTTGCGAAATGAGGGGAGAAATGACAAAAGCCATATTATCGGCACTATCGGCCAGCACCTGACTGACCTGAAGCAAAAGCTTATCCAGTTCACCAGAACTTACGGTTAAATCATCGGGAGCGATTTTGACCTCACCTACCCTATCATGAGGAGTGGAATCAAGGAGATGATTGACATAAAACTTAATTCCCAGGTCGGTCGGTATTCTTCCAGCCGAAGTATGAGGCTGGTATAGGTAACCCTCTTTTTCCAGCTCCGCCATGACATTTCGAATAGTGGCAGGAGAGACAATATTATTGAGTTTCTGAGCCAGACTGGCCGAACTAACCGGCTTTCCAGTCTGCAAATAGACCTCAACCATTGAAATTAGGACAATCTCTTCTTTGTTTTCAAGCCTCTTGTAAGACATTTTGACTGCTTATTATTTTATTACCCTAAAAGCCAGTTTTTGTCAATCTATCTCAGGTCAGGAGCTATGCGTCTTATTTAATCAGCAAACCCGCATAGCCCACAACCTGTTGGTAATCACCTGTTCGTTCACCCGATGTCTGGTATTTAACCAGATATCCTTCCTTCGCTCCAAGGGCCCTGGCCGCGACCATCATAGCCGTGGTTGGCTGAAAGCCACACATCGTAAGCTGGTAAGAAATGACCAGCTCGAAAAGTCCCTTGGGGTCAAGCCTCTCCATAAAGGAAATCGCCCGATAATCAAGCTTTTCAGCTACCTCCTCGCTGACATAATGACTCATATCTGTGCTGGCCACCAGCAGAACTTCCTGTCCCGAGTTTTTGATAGCTCTGGCCAGAGCCAGTCCTAATTCTTCCAGTTTTTCATAATCCGCTTCATAAGAAACCAGGATAGGAACAATTGATAAATCCGGCTGAAAATACTGAAGAAACGGAATCTGAACTTCAATCGAGTGTTCCTGACGATGAGCAGCTCTATCTCTAAAGATAAAGCTGCCTTCTGACAGAATCAAATCAACCAGAGCAGAGTCCACGGGTACTTCCCCCAGAGGAGTCAGCCAGCTATCGCTATCATCAAGAGCCAGAACCGATCCGATCGGATGATGAGCAGGACCCAGGATAACCACCCGGGGCGGGATAATCACAGAAGAATAAACAGCTGCCGCCACCGGTCCTGAGTATTCATAACCTGCATGAGGCGCAACCACCCCATAAGCTCTGGTTTTCTCGCTTCTTTTAGGCATAAAAGACTCGACAGTCTTTCTGAGGAGATCAGGATCATCAGGATAAAAATAACCGGCTACATATGGTTGCCTCTTCATTTTTGCCCTCCACCAATCAAATAGCTTTACTTTAATTTATCAAATTTTTCTCTTCCTTAAAGTTCACGCCCAGGGTTTTCAGTTCAGCCAGAATCGGCTCATAAATGTCAGGTGTAGTCGGGATCAGAATCCCGCGATTTTTTATCCGGTTCTGCAAAATGAGTTTCACTCCCACCGCCACCGGCCAACCGACCAGCCTGGACATCGAACTATGGCCCCCTGGTTGACCAAAATCAATTAAGGTCGAAACCAGCTTCTCCTTTTGACCCGAGGCATAGCTGATCAAAAGCTCGTGCTCAAGTATATTCATATCTCGCTCGTTCTTTTCATATTGCATTTTGTCCCACATAATAGCGGTCAGCAGATCAAGAGGCGAACTTTTCTGAACAGGCAAGGGCCTCCTGCTAAATAAACCAAGCCAGTCGAAGGCTTTGATTGTGTCTGAATCTGAATCAAGTTTCAGCCGAGAAGCAACTGCCGTCTTTAAATCCTCATCTTCCTTAATTCCCAGCCATTCCCGCATAAAATCGGCATAGGTAGTGGCTGTCCATTCTCTTTCGTTTATATCGAGCAGGCCCAGTTCGCCTATTTTTTTCAGCTTAGAACACCAGCCTGGATAACGTAGTGTGCCTCTAAGAATAGTTTGCACTTCAGGAATGTCATAAATCTGGCGGTAGATAACCGAATTGCGGTTAGGATAGGCCTCAAACTGGCCCAAACCCGGGATCTCAACCAGCTCAAAATGATCAAAAAGCTCTTCGGCCGGAATAACAACCTCCTGGCCATCCTTTAAATAGCGGGCCTCGTTGCGGCCAGCCAGCAGAACTCCCCTCGGGCTCCAGGAAAATTTATAGCCAAAGGGATTGTTATTAGCCTCAGGAGCCGGCAACCCCCCGCAATAAGAAATAAAACTTAAGACCTGACCTCCAGCTGCCCGGGCCTGATTAATGCACTTCTTAGCTTCCATATGGTCTAAACCAGGATCAAGTCCGCATTCATTAAGAAAAATTAAACCTTTTGATCTGGCTGGCTCATCAAATTTTTTCATTTCAGGGCTGACATAGCTGGCTGTCACCAGGTGTTTGCCCAGCTCAAGGCAAAGGCCGGCTACGTAAGGATGAAAGGTATAAGGTACCATGCTGGCCACCACATCCACCTCGCCCAGGAGCCCTTCAAGTCTTTTTTTATCTCTTAAATCAAGATGAAAGGCCTGTCCTCTTGGATGCTGGCCGACAAGCTGCCTGGCTCTGTCCTCATCGAGGTCAGCTACTCTCACCTCCACCTCCCCCAGATTAAGAAGATACTCGACCAGTGGCCCGGCCACCAAACCTGCGCCTAGAACGCAAACTTTTTTCATCTTATTACCTCTTTTCCTTTTTTCTCTTCTCAGCTGTTCTCAGATTTTATATCCTTTAGATACTCAGCCAGATATTTATAATCAGGAGTAAGTTCCCCCCGATAAACAATGACAGCTCTTTTCACCACCGGATCCAGTTTGATTTTCTCAAAAGGCTGCTGGAAATCAGCCTCAGCCAGATTGGGAACATAGCCTTTCAGTCGCTGACTGAAATAAGTCGAGGATTCCAGCGGTAGCTCGGCAGGCAGATTATAGACTGCCATAACTACTGGACCCCGTCCCTCAAAACCATCAATAGTCTGCCCGCTAACCGGGTCAAAGACATAAACCGGGCGTTCCGAATCAGTAGCTCTGACTGTGCATTCGATCGAACCATTGATATCACAGGTGATATCACCGATGACCTGCAGACGGGGCCGAGTTTCGCCTGCATATAACTTTTCTAAAAATGCCCTCGTTACAAATTTAGGATATCTTGGAGTCCAGAAAATAGCGTTGATGAGAACATTAAGATAAGGTAGATAAGTTTCTGTCACCGGATAATACTTTTCTGGCTGACAGTAATAATCTTCCAGGTCAAAAGGAAAATCGCCCTTTGGTCTAACCATATCCTCTTCTTTGAAAACAACTTTATAAACCCTATGAAGAGAATAATATCCCTTCTCCACGGTCTCGGCCAGTTCTGAGGCCGACACCTCAACAGCCGGCAATAAATCATATATCTCCTGAGCCCCCTGTGAGACATGTCCATAGCCAAAAAATCCACAGATAAAGGGGCCTGTCTCAGCGGGCAGACCTTTGGTTTCTATTTCTTTGCCTATCTGTTTGACATCTTCTTTGAGTTCTGTCAGATTGCTATAATTAATAGCCTGCCTTAACTTTAAGAATGGAGTTCTGACTCCCAGGAGCTTCATTCTCTGTCCGTAGGCCCAGAGAGAATCGACCAGACCGGCATGGCCAGCGTAATTGCCAAAAAACAAAACTCTTCGCCCCTGCTCATCGGTCATTTTTTCATAATCAATAAGTGTAGAGCCTAGATCCAGAATTTTCTTGAGCATTGGCATATTATGAGGCTGACCTTTGATTGTATGGGAAAAAAAGACATAGGCTTTGCCCGGTTCCAGCTTACTAATTGGAATTTCCTTGATGGCCAGCACGATCTTACTTGGGCAAATATCCTCCTGAACAATGGCCCCGGCAGCCAGATACTCGCTGTCGGGAAAGACTCTAATAGATGATGGCTGAACGTAAAAGGTCAAATCATGCTCTCTGATTAATTCCTTGACATGAGCCGGAATGAGCGGTACCCGCCTTTCATACCGGCTGATATCCTCTCGCCTGAGACCAATGTTGTTTTTCATGGAATTAGTCCTTTCCTTTTATAATATTATTAACGAAATATCAGATACGCCTTTTAGATATTATTATGTCATACTATGAGAAAAGAGGTCAAATGATTTCGTCTCTCCTGATGGACGGTCAAAGTTCATCTTCCTATTGACGCTATTTATCACTTTGTCCATAATAGTCAGCATGATTCGTTTTTATAATACTCTGTCCGGGAAAATTGAGGACTTCAGGCCGCTGAGACCAGGCGAACTTGGTCTCTATACCTGCGGTCCAACCGTCTATGATTATCCTCATATCGGCAACTATCGTGCTTATATTTTTGAGGATTTGCTGAAAAGATTCCTTATCTTTTCTGGCTTTAAAGTGACCCACGTTATGAATATCACCGATGTGGATGATAAGACCATTAAGGGAGCAAAGGCTCTGGGCGTCTCGCTCAATGAATATACTAAAAAATACATTGAAGCCTTCTTCGAGGATATCAAAGTGCTGAGAATCCAGCCAGCTGACCATTATCCACGGGCAACCGAACACATTGAAGACATGGTCAGGATGATTAAGGGCCTGCTGGATAAAGGCTATGCCTATTTTAAAGACGGCTCAGTTTATTTCAGCCTGGCCAAGTTTCCGGACTATGGGAAATTATCCAAAATAAACAAAGAAGAACTAAGAGCTGGAGCGCGTGTTGAAACAGATGAATACGAGAAGGAAAGTGTTTATGATTTCGTCCTCTGGAAAAAAGTCAAGCCAGGCGAGCCTTACTGGGAAACAGAAATTGGACCAGGCCGGCCAGGCTGGCATATTGAATGCTCAGCTATGAGCACCCGTTATCTTGGTCCGACTTTTGATATACATTGTGGCGGAATTGATAACATCTTTCCCCATCATGAAAATGAGATTGCCCAATCAGAAGCCTATTACGGACAAAAATTTGTCAACTACTGGCTCCACTGCCACCATCTGGTCGTCGATGGGGAAAAAATGTCTAAATCTAAGGGTAATTTCTTTACATTGCGCGATCTGCTGGCCCGCCAGATTAACCCGGTTGACCTCCGCTACTTTCTGCTTTCCACCCATTACCGCAAGATGCTTAACTTCACCTTTGACAATCTTGAACAGGCCAGAGCTTCACGCCAGAGGATAATCGATTTTGTCTACGAACTTGAGCACCAGATGCTCCCTCAAAAAAGCGAAAGCCAGACCGACTCCGTCTCTACTATGACCGGTAAAGCTCTGGCTGATTTTAAGGATAGCCTGGCTGATGATCTTAATATCTCGTCAGCTCTGGGCGCAGTTTTTGAACTTGTCCGAGAAATCAATTCAAGATTAGCCAGGAATGAACTCAGCCGCCCAGCAGCCAACGTGGTCCTGACCGCAATCCATGAGATGGATAAGGTGTTGGCTATTTTGCCTGAAAAAAAAGAAGAAGAACTTCCGGCCGAGATAGTTATAAAGATAGAACAAAGAGAACAGGCCAGACGGGAGAAGAATTTTGCCCTGGCCGATTCCATTCGCCAGGAGCTTCTACAGCAGGGCATTGTTCTTGAAGATACCAGAGAAGGCGTCAGGTGGAAAAAGATCAAATAAACTCGCTGCCCTTTGGGCGCTGGGGTGAAGCGGTAGCTGCCGATTATCTTCAGAAAAAGGATTATCATATTCTGGAGCATAATTTTAATTTCCATCATACAGAGATAGATCTGATCGCCCGTGATGGCAGCTATCTGGTTTTTGTCGAAGTCAAAACAAGAAGTTCAGCTGATTTTGGCACACCGGAAGAAGCCCTGACCCCCCGGAAAAAGTATCATCTACGGCGGGCAGCTGAAGGGTATCTTTATCTGAACAATCTGAACAATATTGATTGCCGCTTTGATGTCATCAGCATTTTGTTTGGTCCTGACGGACAGATAGAAATAGAACATTTTGAAAATGCTTTTGAATAAATCAGTTCTGGAGAAATAAAATGAAAAAGCTTTGTTCTTTGTTAATCCTATCGGTTCTGGCCAGTTTTCTTTTTGGCTTTCCAACCGTCCTTCAGGCTGGGGTTATTCCAGCGCCAGAAGAAATTCTGGGTTTTAAAGTTGGAGCAGATTATCATTTAATCAACTATCAGCAGGCAATAGATTATCTAAAGCAACTAGCCTCCGTCTCCAACCGCCTGAGGTTGGAGCAGATGGGCCAGACCACTCTTGGCCTCCCTATGTATTATGTCATTATTTCCTCGCCAGAAAATCTGGCCAGATTACGGGAATATAAAGACATCATTAAAAAATTGTCGTTAGGACAGGCGGCTTCTCCAAAGGAAGCCTGGCGCCTGGCAGGTGAAGGGCGAGCTATAGTTTACATTGATGGTGGTCTCCATGCGACCGAATGTGCCCCGGCCCAGCACCTGGTTCAGCTGGCCTATGATCTGGTTTCAGGCGAAGATGAAAAGACAAAAAAAATCCTTAACGAGGTCATCTGCTTACTGGTTTTTGCCAATCCTGACGGCATGAATATGGTGTCTGACTGGTATCAGAAGAATCAGGGAACGCCTTTTGAAGTTTCTCCCCTGCCCTATTTATATCATTACTATGGAGGGCATGATAATAACCGTGACTCCTATGTGGCCAACCTGCTGGAAACACAGAATATTTCCCGGCTGGTTAATCAGGAATGGTATCCGGTTGTCCTTTATAATCACCACCAGACCGCTCCCTTTCCAGCCAGAATCTGGCTGCCACCGAGCTCCGAGCCAACCAACCCCAATGTCCACCCGCTTATTGTCCGCTGGCAGAATCTCATTGGCTCGGCCATGGGTGCAGCTTTTGATTCAGAAAATAAAGATGGCGCCATTTCTAGAATTGTGTTTGACACCTGGTATCCAGGTTATGTGACCCAGGTAGTTGATTCTCATAACATAATTTCAATTTTAACCGAAACAGCCCTGTATCGATATGCAACGCCGCGCTTTTATACAGTCCGCGATTTTCCACCAGAATATCAGGACCTGACCATGTCTGCCTTTTACCCCAGCCCTTGGAAAGGAGGCTGGTGGCGGTTAAAAGACGCGGTAGATTATTGTCTGACCGCTTCTCAAGCTGTCCTGGAAACAACGGCCAGATATCGCCAGGAACTTCTTTTCAACAAATACAAGATGGCGACTGAAGTTGTCAATCGTTTTCAGCATGAACCACCTTACGGCTGGATAATGCCATCGAGTCAGCCCGATCCAGGAAATCTGGGAGTCCTGTTAAGCCGGCTGATGCTCCTGGGTATTGATATTTATCGGGCAGAGGAGGATTTTGTTTGTGATGGTGTAAGTTATCCAAAAGGAACCTTCCTCATTCCTTCCAGCCAGCCGTTCGGACTCTTTGCCAAGAATATGCTGGAGGAACAGCATTATCCAGATCTCAGAAAATATCCAGATCTCTGGCAGGGTCTGGTAGCCAGCAAAAAATTCGAAGGTGCACCGATTGAAGCCTATGACATGATGGGCTGGACTCTTTCCTATCAGTTTAATCTTCAGGCTAAGGCGGCTAATACTCCGCTTAAAGTTAAGATGGCCAGAGTCGGGGAACTTGATTTTCCTCAAGGTAAGGTAGAAGGGAGCGGTGGTACTTATTTACTTGACCATGCCCAGAATGCTTCTTTTACTGCTATGAATCGTATCCTCAAGGCAAAGGGTAAAATCAAATGGGCTAAAAAGCCTTTTACCTGCAATGGCCAGAACTATGCTGAGGGAACAATTCTCGCCTCTGGTTGCAGTCGTGATTTTATGGAGAAACTGGCCAGCAGCTTGAAGCTCAATATTCAGGCTGTATCGTCTGCCCCGGCTATTGATTCCTATGAAATTACCATCCCCAGAACCGGCCTTTATCAATCATGGGTGGCAGTCGAAGATGAAGGCTGGACAAGATATATTCTCGATGAACAGGAATTTAGCTACCGGATTCTGCATGACGCTGAAATAAGAGCAGGCCAGCTGGCGACCACCTATGATACGATTATTCTCCCAGACCACTATTCTGTTGATCTCTTGATTAATGGTCATCAAAAAGGCACTATGCCGCCTGACTATGTGGGTGGGCTGACGGCTGCTGGAATCAATAATCTCAAAGAATTTCTTAAGGACGGCGGCACCTTAATTTTTATGAACACTACCTGTAACCTGGCCACCAGGGAGTTTAAAGCTCCAGTCAGAAACATCCTGGAAAAGGCTAAGAGAGAAGAATTTAATTGCGTTGGTTCAATCCTTCAAGCAGAATTTGACCTCTCGCACCCTGTGGCCTATGGGCTCAGCAATCCCCAACCAATTCTTTTTGCCGACAGCTGTGCCTTTGATGTCCATCCATCCTTTACTGATAAAAACGTTCCTCGAGTCATAGCCAGATATGCTGGTGACAATCTACTGCTCAGCGGCTGGATTTACGGCCAGAATCTGATCCAGCAAAAAGCAGCTATAGTGGAAGTTCCAGTCGAACGAGGACGCCTGATTCTTCTCGGTTTTCCAGTGCAATACCGGGCTCAGCCACGTGGCACTTTTAAGCTTCTTTTCAATTCAATTTTTTATGGCTCGGTTAAGGCTGGCTCAGGACAAAAGGGCTGATAGATCAGTTTAAAACTAGATTCCAGCCGTCGCAGATAGTCAAATTTTTGATTCACAAAAGCTGTTCAGAATTTTAATGGCTTGAGCTGATTATCAGACAGCCAGTTGCTGATGTGCTTCTTCCACTTTTCTGACCAGAGAAGTATCATCTGTGTTCCTGGCCAGTTCCGCCATGGGCTGGTGAAGTAGAGGATGAATTAGATCAGGAGCAATTTCACTCAGCGGAATCATAACAAAATTTCTAAAACTCATTCTGGGATGGGGAATCATTAATCTCTGGGTTTGAACCACTGTTTTCTCGGCCAGAAGAATATCAATATCGATAACCCGTGGCCCCTTATCGAAACTTGGACGGCGTCTCATTTTCTGCTCGACGTCCTTAATTAGATCAAGAAAAGAAATTGGATTGCAGGCAATTTCAACTTTCAGCACCTGATTATAAAACCAGGGTTGGTTTTGATAATCTACCGGTTCAGTTTCATAGACCGAGGATTGTCTTAAAATCCTGGCACCTGCTTTTTCCAGCAAAAGGCGGGCCTGCTTTAAATGGCGGGCTCGATCGCCGAGATTGCTGCCAAGAGAAACAAAATATTTCATTTTAGCCATAGATATTAGCACCATTCAGCTAAAATTCAATACTTTTTACAAAATTTTTTTCACACTCCCTCCCACCCTATAAAATTCAAGGGAAATAACAGTATTCGAAAAATTTTTTCATTGATAAATAGATTTCTTTTTAATAACATAAAGAGCTGCATCTTATTATGGATAGTGAGTGTAATTTTAGCCACCTTTTTCCCGGTTTCTGCCGGGGCAATTGCCACCATTCAGAATCCGACAGGAGGTTTTAAAGATGGGCTTAATCTACCTTGATAACGGCGCCACCTCTTTCCCCAAGCCAGAGGAAGTTTACCGGTTCATGGATCATTTTTATCGGCATTATGGGGTAAATCCAGGCCGTTCTGGCTATGACCTGTGCCTGGAAGCGGGTGAAATGGTGGATGGAACGAGAAAGCTTCTGAACGACTTTTTCGGAGGATATGACCCCAACCGGGTCTGCTTTGGCTATAATTCGACCGACGCCCTTAACCTGGCCATTTTTGGGCTGCTGCAGCCGGGAGATCATGCCATCACGACCACTCTTGAACACAACTCGGTCCTCCGACCTCTCTATCATTTATCACTGACCGGGGTAGAAGTCGATTATGTCCCTTTTGACAGCCAGGGTTTCGTCAATCCCGATGATATTAAAAAGAAAATCAAAAAAAACACCAGATTGGTGGCGGTTAACCATGCCTCTAATGTTATTGGTACCATTCAGCCTGTAAAAGAGATTGGCCGTATCTGTAAAGAAAATGGAGTCACTTTTTTAATTGATGCCTCGCAATCGGCCGGGAAAATTCCTGTCAATATGAAGGATATGAATTTTGATGTGGTGGCCTTTACGGGTCACAAATCGCTCTTTGGCCCGACCGGCATTGGCGGGCTGTGTGTTGGCCCTGACGCTAACATCAGAATCACCAGGGCTGGCGGAACAGGCGTTCGTTCGGCTCAAAGAGCTCATCTTGAAGAGTATCCCTGGCGACTGGAGTACGGCACCATAAACCTTATAGGGCTGGCCGGTTTGAACGCCGGTGTCAAATGGGTTCTGGCCAGGGGGCTGGAAACAATTCACCACCAGGAGATGCGACTCACCAGGATGCTGGTTGAAGGGTTGAAAGAGATCGAAGGCGTCACCCTTTACTGTCAGGATCAACTCGATCGCCATATTGGCGTCATTTCTTTTAATGTCAGAGGATTGGAAGCTCATGACACCGGAATTATGCTGGATGTTGATTACAATATTGCTTGCCGAACCGGATTGCATTGTGCACCACTGGTTCACGAACAGCTTGGCACCGATAAAATAAAAGGAGCTGTCCGCTTTGGCATCGGACCATTTAATACGGAAGAAGAGATCAAAACGGCTATTCAAGCGGTAAGAGAAATTGCGGCCTTCAAGAGATAAACAAGAGAAAAGCCAGGATCCAATTAAGAGACAGGGAACTGAGGTCCTCAGACACACCCATCGGGTTTCGGCAGACCGGCCACCTTACAGGCACCCTTAGCTGGACCTGAGGGAAAAAGCTGGTAGATATGCTTTAAATTAATCCCGGTTTCATTGACCATTTTCCTGATCATCGGCGCCTGACCTTTTTGTAGATAATAATTGCGAATGTAATTTACGATTCGCCAGTGTTCTTCAGTCATCTGCTGGATGCCTTCGGCCAGTCTGGCCAGTTCTTCAGCAATCTCCATATCCCAGGCTTGCGGATTCTCTAAAAAACCATCATCATTCAATTTTAGCTTTTTGCCTTTGATTTCTATTTCTGGCATGAGTTTTAGCTCCTTTCTTCTCTGGCTGGATAAAATTATAGATTCACAGGCTCTTTTTTTCATCTGCCCTGGCTGACTGCTCTCTGGGCAGCCAGACAGTAAAGGTTGTGCCAACGCCTGGGGCGCTGGTAACAGTTATTTTCCCCTGATGAAGAAGTACAATATGTTTGACTATGGCCAGCCCCAAGCCGGTCCCACCGGTTTTTCTAGAGCGCGATTTATCCACGACATAAAACCTTTCAAATATCCTGGAAAGATGCTCTTCTGCCAGTCCGATGCCTGTATCGCTGACTATGAGTTCTACCCCTCCATTTTTATTTCTCAAATTGATCTTCACTTCTCCTTTTTCGGTGTAGCGCAGGGCATTATCAACCAGATTGATAACCAATTGTTCCAGGAGAAAAGGATCGGCCTCCAGCCTAACCAGCGGCTCTGTTTCCACCTCCAGAGCGAGCCCTTTTTTAGCAGCCGGTGGGCTGTAAATATTAGCCACTAATTGAACCAATTCAGCCAGATTAACCTGCTCCGTTTCCAGCTCGGCTGATCTTTCCTCCAACTCTGACAGCCTGGCCAGATCTTCGATGAGCCGATTCAGACGCTGTATATTTCTTTTTATTATGTCAAGATAAGCTTGCCCTTGAGAGCTGAGCCTTTCCTCTTCCAGTGTTTCGATAAAGCCGCTGATAGCAGTTAGCGGAGTTTTCAGCTCATGAATCAAGTTGGCCTGAAACTCTTGCTTTTTGCGAGCCAGATCAACCATTTCCGTTATGTCAGAAACTCTTACTAAAAAGTGCTGTTGAGCTGGCAGCCAGTTGGCTGCCAGAGAATAGATACGTCCTGCTCTTTCCAGCCTTTGCTGAACAGGTTTTGATTTGTCCTTAGCTTCATCCAGAAGGGCTTTCAGCTCCGGCCAGCGCACAGCTTGCCAGTAAAACTCCTGACTGAAATCTAAATCAGAAAACATCTCCTTCAGACTGTCACTGGCCAGAATGATTTTACCTTCCTGATCAAAAAGAAACCAGCCTTCGCCGCTGGCCTCCAACAGTCCCGAAAAGATTTCCTGTTGTTCTTTAAGATGCGAAGATAACTCTTCTTTCTGCGAAATCAGATGACTTACCCCACCACCCAGTTCACCCAGTTCCTCGAGAAGCGAAGTTCGAATGATTGGGCCAGTCTCAGATGTTTCAGCCTGGTTGATGATGGACAATAATTCATTCAGTGGTTTAAATAGCCTCTTCAGGGAAATATAAACCAAGGCCCAACTTAAAGCTAAGCCAAGTCCAAAAAAAACTAGAAAATACCGGACGGACTGATGATAGGACATGGCAGCCAGATCCCGATCACGGGAAACCCGACAGGCTCCGATTATCCGGTCATCTCGTTGGATAGGAACTGCCACATAAAACATCATTTTTTTCAAAGTATCGCTATATCGCGAACTGGAACCAACCTGGCCAGCCAGAGCCTGATAAATCTCTGGCCGATAACGGTGGCTCTCCAGAGCCACTGCTTCTTTTTCGCTGTCAAAGACCACCCGACCATTGGCATCAATCAGGGTAACCCTGATCCTGGACAACCTGGCCTGTGTTAAAAGAAGTTCAGTTAAATCGCTATCGCCGAGCTCTGGAAAGGAACCAATTTCCGCCGTTAAGGCCAGAGCCAGCTCTTGCAGTTCATTTAGCTCTCTTTTGACCTCAATATCTTTTTCTTTCTGGATAATAATAATGGCCAGACCCCCCAGGACAATTAGAGATATAGCCCAGAGAGATAAAAGATTTCGTCTAAAATATCTTTTCAACTTCACAGGAGACCAGCCGTCGCATTTTATAGAACCGGGAACTAGGCGGCCACCTAATTCCCGGCGAGACTCGCTGACATTATAAGCAATTCGGCAGGAGAATAGAACCTATTTTAATCAATTTTTGTATGCTAAAATTGTCATAAAGGAGGAGGAAGATGGACAAGATAGCAGTTTTAACTCTCAGCTTGTTGCTTGGACTGGTCCCGCTTCTGGCTTTTGGCCAAAAACTGGAAGAGGACATTATCAAAACTTCGGCCGGTAATTTAAAAATCAATTTTATCGGCCACGCCAGCTTGGTACTAACCTTTGAAGATAAGGTCATCCACGTTGATCCTGTGACCAGTGAGGGCAATTACAAAGAACTTCCCCAGGCTGATCTAATTCTTATCACGCATGAGCATTATGACCATTTTGATCCCGCCACCTTGAAAATTCTTAAAAAGGACACAACCATCATTGTTGGTCCCGCTAGCTGTCAGTCCAAAGTCCAGGATTTAAAAGTTATGAAAAATGGCGATCGGTTAAACCTTCTTGGACTCGATATTGAAGCTGTGCCAGCTTACAATCTGGTTCATAAAAGGCCGGATGGTCAACCATTTCACCCCCGCGGCGCAGGCAATGGTTATGTTATTACTTTCGGTGATAAAAGAGTTTATATTGCTGGTGATACTGAAAATATTCCCGAAATGAAAAACCTGAAAAATATTGACATTGCTTTTTTGCCAATGAATTTGCCCTATACGATGACGCCAGAGATGGTAGCCGAAGCCGCCAGATGGATTAAGCCCGGGATTCTCTATCCTTATCACTATGGTGATACGAACACTTCCAGGTTAGTTACCCTGTTAAAAGACATCCCGGAAATAGAGGTGCGCATCCGGCATATGAAATAAAGTTTCAGGCGGAGCGATTTTCCATTTTCAAGAAAGTAATAACCACAAGCAGTGGGAATACATGTTCATGCTCATGACGAGAATAGTCCGGCGGACATCCTGTCTCTCTGGCGAGCAGAAGCTGCTATCTAAACTTAACCCATATAGTTTGTTCAGTATATCTCATAAAATTTAAATTTCTTGTTGAGCCACTTGACCAGCTCCATTGTCCAGAGCGGCAAAGAGGATAAAATCAGAACTAGTACCCAGTCGAATAAGGTCAGATTTTCAGTCTTAAAAATATTTTGCATGAATGGGATATAAACAACTGAGAGCTGAAGGACAAGAGAAATCAGCAAAGCATAAATCAGCCTCGGATTGGTAAAAAAGCCCAGTTCAAAAATTGATTTCATCTGGTGGCGGGAATTTAAGGCCTGGAAAAGTTGGGCTACAGCCAGGACGATGAAGGCAGCTGTCCTGGCCCGGCCCAAACCTTCTTTTTCAATAAATAGAACGTAAGCGAAAGCAAATAATGAACAGAAAGCTATAAACATGCCCTGCAAAGACATTAAAGCGCCTCTTTTTCTATCTATAATCGGCTCATTCGGTTTCCTGGGAGGACGACTCATAATATCTTTATCAGGGGGATCGAATCCCAGCCCCAGGGCTGGCAAGCTATCGGTAACCAAATTGACCCAGAGAATATGGATAGGAAGAAGCGGCACCGGCCAGCCGACCAAAGAGGCAACAAACATGACCATAATTTCGCCTAAATTACAGGACAGAAGATAATGAACAAATTTTTTTATATTGTCGTAAATAGCTCGTCCCTCTTCGACTGCGGCTACAATAGAAGCAAAGTTGTCGTCAGTAATAACCATATCAGAAACTTCTTTAGTCACATCAGTGCCAGTAATACCCATAGCTACCCCGATATCAGCCTCCTTCACGGCTGGGGCATCGTTTACTCCATCCCCGGTCATGGCCACCACTTCTCCTTTTTTCTTCCAGGCCCTGACGATCCTCAGCTTGTGTTCAGGCGAGACGCGAGCATAAACCTGAATTTTATCCACCAGCTTTTCCAGATCTTCCTGACTCAGCTTGTTGAGTTCGTCCCCGCTTAAAGCTTCCGAACCTGGTTGAAGCATGCCCATTTCCGAAGCGATAGCTACAGCCGTGATCTTGTGATCACCGGTAATCATAACCGGCTTTATCCCGGCCAGAAGGCACTTAGCAATGGCTTCCACTGCTTCGCTTCGCGGCGGATCAATCATAGCCACCAGACCGGTAAAGACCAGGTCTTTTTCCAGAGTGGAAGCTTCCATCTTTTCTGGCAGAGACGATATTTTTCTGTAAGCACAACCCAGTACTCGTAGTGCCTGCTTGGCCAGAAGGTCATTTACTTCCAGAATCTTTTTTACCTCTTCTTCTGACAGTGGAACTTCCTGCCCATTAACAAGCTGACTCGTACAATTTTGAAGGAGGACGTCCGGAGCACCTTTAACATAGGCAACATACTCTTCACCTGAGCGCCTGATCATGGTCATCATCTTCCGCTCAGAGTCGAACGGAATTTCTTCCACCAGAGGTTGCTCTTCTTCCAGCTTATTTTTTTCCAGGCCGGCCTTTAACCCGGCTGACAGCAAGGCACCTTCCGTCGGATCGCCAGCAATCTTGTAGCGGCCGTTCTCCTCAACCAGAGAAGCCGCATTGCAAAGCAATCCGCAGGTTAGAGTTTTTATCAACTCAGGATAATCAGCTGGATTAACCTTATCTTGTTCTAGGCTGAAATCTCCCTCAGGCTCATAACCATTCCCGCTGATCGTAAACAGCTGCCCATTAGCATAGACAGCTCTGACCATCATTTCATTTCTGGTCAGTGTGCCCGTTTTATCAGAACAGATGACAGTAGCTGCTCCCAGAGTTTCAACCGATGGCAATTTCCGGATAAGGACATGACGTTTGACCAGACGCTGGACACCGAGGGCTAAAGCAATAGTTACAACTGCGGGCAGCCCTTCCGGTATGGCAGCGACCGCCAGGCTGACCGCCGTTAAAAAGACCTCAACTAATTCCCCTCCTCTCAGCCACTCCAGCAAAAAAACCATGGCCACCAGACCAATGCAGATATAAACCAGTAGCCTGCCAAATTGTTCCAGTTTTTTCTGGAGAGGCGTCGTTTCCATGGATATTTCCTGAATCATACTGGCGATTTTGCCCAGCTCGGTGGACATGCCAGTCTGAACAACAATAGCCATGGCCTTGCCAGCCGAAACAGATGTGCCCGCATAAACCATGTTAGCCCGGTCAGCCAGTGGAACGTCCTCTTCGTCGAGGACCAGACTGGTCTTATAGACCGGTGTCGATTCACCTGTCAGGCTGGCTTCCAGAACAGCAAAATTAGGCGTATGAGATATTACCCTGGCGTCAGCACTTATATTATCCCCGGCCTCCAGTTCAAGTATATCTCCGGGGACCACTTCCCTGGCCGGAATCTGGATTAACTGTCCATTTCTGATTACCCGGCACATAGGAGCGGCCATTTTTTTAAGAGCCAGTAAAGCCTTTTCTGCCTGATATTCCTGGACAAAGCCTAGAACAGCATTAAGGATGACGATCGCCATGATGGCCAGGGCATCAACCCACTCGCCAAGAAAACCCGACAAAACCGCCGCTACCAGCAGTACCCAGACAAGAAATGATTTAAATTGATCAAAAAAGACCAACAGAGGAGAGCGGCCAGGAGCTGCTTCGAGCTCATTAGGACCATATTTTTCAAGACTTTGCCGCGCCTGTTCGGAAGTCAGGCCTTTCTTTAAATCACTGCCAAAATGAGCAGCAATGTCCTCGGGTGTGTATCTCCAGAATTTTTTCTCTGTCATCTGTTCAGCCATTGATCATCCTCTTGTTTCCAAAATTATAAATTTTTGTCAAATTATATCACCAGGATCGCTAAACTGCGAAAATGTTTGGTACTCCATTTAGTTCGGGGAAAAATATTAGATTCGCAGCCTGGCTTAGTTTTTCTTATCATTTAAGCTTATTAACTTATAATCAACTTATTAATCAGAAAGGTTCCCAATTTTTCCAGAACTTCCGCTACCACCGGCGATTCGAGTTTCAGTCCTTCCGACGGCATCCTGGCCAGCTCGACACTAACTGGAATCTGGACGATTAATTCTGTGCCATATCCTTTTGTCAGCTTTTCTGTTTCGTTTTGACCGTAAAAATTAGTTATCTGGCCGCAGTGAGGACAAATAAAATAGCTCATATTCTCTACCAGGCCCAGAGCCGGAATTTTAAGCCTGTCTGCCATCTGAATGGACCTGGCCACCACTACTGAGACCAGATCCTGAGGGGTGGTGACATAAATAAAGCCCTCCAGGGGCAGAGCCTGCATAACAGTAATGGCCACATCCGATGTTCCCGGTGGCATATCAAGGATTAAAAAGTCCAGCTCGCCCCAGAGAACTTCACCCCAGAACTGCTGGATGGCCCGGCCGAGAAGTGGCCCCCGCCAGATAACTGGCTGCTCTTCATTATCAACCAGAAAGCTGATGGACATGACTTTGAGCCCCTGCTCAGTTTCAACCGGACAGATAAAATCGCCACTAACCTTCATATCATATCCGGGAAGATGCATTATCCGGGGAATGCTGGCCCCGGTAATATCAGCATCGAGGATACCAACTCTATAGCCTTTTTGTCTAAGCGCCAGGGCAGTGAGATAGGTAACCGTGGACTTTCCCACTCCGCCTTTTCCGCTCATCACTCCTATAAGATATTTGATTTTATTCGGACTGTCTTTTTTCTCGGGCTGATCCATGTTACCTCCAGCTATTGTCAGCTTTTCTACACTATTTACTCTACGATCCCACCTCTTTTTTAAATTAGATAATAGGTCTTAATGTTAAATTTTTATTTTTTAAAAAAATACCTATTTTTTTACCGGATAGGGTGGTACCGGGGGTATATTTTTCTCCTCTGTTTTGAGTTTTTCCAGGATAACTTCAATCGCCTTGTTGAGCTGTTCGTCAATTCCCTCATACTCTTTAGCTGGATCATTATCGACAAAAATATCCGGTTCGACTCCTTCACCCTCAATAATCCATTTAGTACCCTCAAGGTTATAAGGAGCAAACTCCGGCTTGTTCAGATAGCCTCCATCCACAATCGGTAAGCTGCCGCGAATTCCGACCACTCCGCCCCAGGTTCTCTTGCCGATGAGCGGACCTAAATTATAGTGCTTGAAGCGATAGGGGAAGAGATCTCCGTCGGAGGCTGAGAACTCATTGGCCAGACAGACTTTTGGCCCCATAATAACTGCTGCCGGATCCCAGTTCGGAACTGAGCCACGAGCCACCTCAATGAACGCTGCCTGCCTGAGCAGTCTTTCAATCAACATGGGTGAAACGTTGCCGCCGCCATTGCCGCGGACATCAATAATCAGGGCCTTTTTATTGACCTGAGGATAAAAATGCTTAACAAATTCGTTGAGGCCGGGAACACCCATATCAGGCACATGGATATAGGCAACACGATCATTAGTAGCTTTGGCCACTATTTCAGCGTTTCTCTTCACCCAGTTATAATAATAAAGGCTATTTTCTCTCTCAATAGGTACAACCACCACTTCCCAGGCTCCCTTTTCGACCGGCTGAGAATTAACTTTGAGCGTCACCTGTCGTCCAGCTGTGTTGACCAGCAATTCATAGATATTTTTAACCTGATTGACCAGCTGGCCATTAATGGCAATTATATAATTTCCTTCTTTAACCTTGACTCCCACTTCTGTTAATGGCGAACGCAGATCTTTGTCCCAGTTCTGGCCTTCCAGAATCTTTTTAATCCGGTAATAACCAGTGGCCCTGTCTTTCTCGAGCTTTGCTCCTAGTTGGCCAACATTGACTCTCTTAACAGCTGGCAGGTCTCCGCCACCCACATAGGTATGACCACAGTTTAGTTCGCCAATCATTTCACCAATTACGTAAGTTAAATCAGCCCGATGATTAACTGCTCGGGCCAGAGGCTCATACTGAGCCCTCACTTTTTCCCAGTCAACACCGTGCATATTGGGTGCATAGAAAAAATCCCTCATCTGACGCCAGGATTCATTAAAAATCTGAGCCCATTCGGTCTGACGGTCGAGCCACATTTCAAGGCCACTCAGATCAAGCTTTTCCTCAATTTTAATGGGGGCAGTGGGTAAATCAATTATGGCAAATTCACGACGCTGAGCAACCAGCATTTTCTTCTGATCAGCCGAAATAACATAAGCACTCACCTGACCAAGGTCTTTCTCCTCCCTTTTATCCAGGTCATAGTATTTAAAACTGGTCTGACGATCTACTGTACTGCGTTTGAGATAATATAGGCGATCCCCAACTGAGGTTAAAGACGAATAACTTGCTACTTCAATGGGCAAATCGACGATTCTGTCCTTCAGGCCAACCTCATCCACTTTGACCACGACTTTCTCGACAGCCGCTTTAGCTGGCGCTGAAGCTCTTTCTTTATCTGGCTTCTCACCCTTAGCTGCCTCACTTCCTTGAGTAGCAATCTTAACTTCGTCGCTCTTCGGCTCAAAAGGCGATTTAGCTTCAGCCGTCAAAGTCACCAGATAAATTCTCGACATGGCTAAATAAGCATGATTGAATTCTGTCCGGCTGTAAACAGGATTAAAATCACGGTCAGAAACAAAGAATAGATATTTTCCATCAGTGCTAAAACAGGGCGAATAAGATGAATACCAGCTATCTGTCACCTCAATGGTTTTACCATTACTCAGGCTGTAAAGATAAATCTTTTCTACAGAATTTAGCTCCTGCTGGGAATAAGCTACCCAATTTGAATCAGGCGACCAGGTGTAATCGTGAATTTCCCAGATCTTTCCTTTGGCTACTTCTGTTATTTGTTTTTTATCAATATCGATATAGCGCAGACGAAAGAGCCTGTCCGACCAGAGAATCTTCTTACTGTCCGGTGACCAGAGAAGCGCATATTTATAACTATCAGAATTAGAAGTCAATTGAACTGGCTGTCCAGAACCATCCTGCGGCCTGATATAAATCTCATCCCCTCCTGTTAGGTCAGAAATATAAGCTATCCAGCGCCCATCTGGAGACCAGGTCGCCTCTCGTTCATGAACACCGGAAGTATTGGACAAATTCCTGGTATTGCCGTGCCTGGCCGGGACAGTGAAAATTTCACCACGAGCTCCAAACAGCGCCCTGGCTCCATCTGGCGCCAGATCAAAACTGGTAATTTTATCAGCAACTTTTACCAGTTCTGTCCTTGATCCTGATTGATCATCAGCAATATAAACCGGAATCCTGCTGACTTTTTCACTGGCCAGATCAAGTTTGTAAAGATAGCCGCCATTTTCAAAAACGATGGCTCCAGGACCGATTGAAGGGAATTTAATATCATAGTCCTTAAAATCTGTTATCTTTCTGGTATCTTTTGTCCCCACATCACAGGCATAAATATTCAGACGCTTTTCTTCCCCGCGATCTGACAGAAAATAAACTTTTTGCCCGCTCCACATGGGAATAATATCAAGTGCTGGATTATTCGTTATATTTTCAGTCTTTTTGCTCTTAAAATCGTAAATCCAGACATCATCAGCCATGCCACCACGGTATCTTTTCCAGGTGCGAAATTCACGGAAAATCCGGTTAAAAGCCAGCTTCGAACCATCCGGTGATAATGAACAGAAACCACTGCGGGGCAAGGGCAGTTCTTCGGGGAATCCGCCCTCTTTCGAGACTAAATATAATTGACCGTTGAAGTCATTCCATTCAGCCTGACGTGAGCGGTAGATAATATTCTGACCATCAGGCGTCCAGCCAATGACTAAATTGTTTGGTCCCATCCGGTCAGAGATGTCATCGCGAGCCAGAACCGGGCTATAAGTCAGGCGAACAGGGGTGCCTCCCTCAGCCGGCATCAAATAAACTTCGCGGTTGCCATCATATTCACCCGTAAAGGCCAGGTATTTTCCATCGGGCGAAAAACGAGCAAAAGCTTCGTAACCGGGATGGGAAGTTAACCTTCTGGCAGTTCCACCAGAAGCTCCAACCGAATAAAGATCACCAGCATAAGAAAAAACGATAAGGTCATTATAAATGGCAGGAAAACGCAGCACCCTGGCCTCCTCCCCTGCCTGCAGGAATGAGATCCCTGCCGCCAGAATTAACAAAACGGCCAGTAACAAAGAAAATAAATCCGATTGCTTTTTATTTTTATTGGAAGCACACAGCATGATAACCTCCTTTCGGTTAATCATGGTGATTATATCTTTTGCTGGCTAAAGGTTGCAAGATAAAACTGAGCTGGCTAAGGGTAGCTATCGATTATTAAAAATTTATATATCCAGGACCTTTCTAAACTTTAAAACCAAAGAGATTGACTCTTTTTCCCCTTTTATTTATTTTTATGCTTAAGGTACATGATGCAGAATCTTTCCACCTGGTCACCTGTCCTTCAAGCTCTGGTAGCTACCCTGTTTACTTATCTGATGACCGCTGCTGGCGCTGCCTCTGTATTTCTGTTGAAGACTGTCAGTAGAAAAATTATTAATCTGATGCTGGGTTTTGCTGGTGGCGTCATGATAGCGGCCAGTTTCTGGTCTCTGCTGGCCCCGGCTATTGATATGTCAAAAGGGAAAAACCTTCCAGTCTGGCTGCCGGCAGCAGCTGGATTTTTGCTGGGAGCTGGCTTGCTATTTGCCCTGGACAGGATTTTACCCCACCTTCATCTCTTTCTGCCTGAAGAACTGGCAGAAGGCCCGAAAAGCCACTGGTCAAAGACCACACTACTGGTACTGGCCATCACCCTGCACAACATTCCTGAAGGGCTGGCAGTTGGAGTGGCCTTTGGAGCTGCTTCTCTATCGCTTCCAGATTCAGGCACATTGGGCGGAGCCGTGGCTCTGGCTCTCGGCATCGGTCTGCAGAACCTGCCGGAAGGACTGGCTGTTTCTGGACCGCTGAGAGCAGCTGGTCTCGGCCGACGGCAGAGTTTTTTCCTGGGACAGCTATCTGGCCTGGTCGAACCTCTGGCCGGTATTCTGGGGGCTCTGGCCGTCACCAGGATAATGGCCATTCTGCCTTATGCTCTGTCTTTTGCAGCCGGTGCCATGATCTTTGTAGTAGTAGAAGAAGTCATTCCAGAATCACAGGGACAGGGTGATTCCGATCTATCGACAATCGGTCTTATAGCTGGATTCATTTTAATGATGATTCTCGATGTCACCTTCTCATGAGATATGATTGTTATTATTAGCCATTCTTTTTTGCCTTCTCTGCTCGAAAAGTGAATAAACCACTGGAATAACTAACAAAGTAATAAAAGTTGAACTGATCAGACCGCCGATGACTACTCGGGCCATAGGAGTTTGGATCTCGCTTCCTTCTCCGATTCCAAGGGCCAGCGGTAGCATACCAAGAATGGTGGTCAAAGCCGTCATCAAAATTGGCCGCAGTCTTCTCCGTCCGGCTTCTTTTATGGCCTCCATCATTTCAAAGCCATCACGACGTCTTAAAAGATTGGTATAGTCCACCAGTAATATGGCATTATTAACAATAATACCACCCAGCATAATCATTCCTATATAAGCCTGAACATTGATACTGGTCCCGGTCAAGAAAAGGATTAAGGCCACGCCAACTACCGCCAACGGCACAGAAAACATGACGATAAGCGGATCCCGGAGAGACTCATAGAGCATCGCCATGACCATGTAAACCATAAATAGCGCCAGGATGAGACTGATCATCAATTCCCGGTTGGCCTTTTGTTGTTCTTCATAATCACCAGTAAAATTGATAGAAAAATTAGCTGGACGAGGAATAGTCTGAAAAGCCCGCTGAGCATCCTTAATGACCGAGCCAAGATCCCGGTCGGCAATCTCACCTGAGACATTAATTATTCTTTCTCTATCTCTTCGCTCTATCTGCTGTGGTCCTCGCCCACTCTGAACTTCAATCACATTCCTCAGGCTGACCTGTTCCCCATCAGAGTTGGTTATGGTCAGGTCGAGAAGGTCATTGACATCCATCCGCTCTGAATCTTTAACCTTCACCAGGATTCTATATTCCCGACCACCTTCTCTGAATTGGCTGGCTTGAGATCCAGATAAAATCGTACTGATAAAGTTGCCGATTTGATTGACTGATAATTTCATCTCCGAGGCTTTCTGTCGATCAATAACGAACCGCTGCTCTGGTGTTCCCTCTATCCGGCTGATGCTGACGTCAGTTACTCCTTTTACTTTCTCAACAACTCTTTTTACTTCCTGGGCCAGGCTCTGGCCAACTTCGAGGTCATAGCCACGGATCTCAATCTGAAGTCTTTCCTGGCCGCCGCCGCCTCTCATCCCCATCATCATCTGCCCACCAGTAGCTCTCGTCCGGATAATAGCTCCTGGCACATTTTGCAGTTGACGGCTTAGGTCAGCCGCTATATCCAGGCTGGACCTGCTTCTCCTGGACTTGGGAACAAGCTTAAGCGTAATATTCCCCCGGTTCGCTCCTCCTCTCCAACCACCACTGCCAGCTCTTTCCTCAATCGATTCAATTTCTGGTACCAACGGTTTGACCATAGCCACCACTTCTCTGAGTTTCTGATCCATAACTGACAATCTGGTGCCGACTTCCATTTCGACCGTAATTCTGACTTCCCCCTCATCGGTCTGAGGCATATACTCCTG
>JAKPXU010000058.1 GCA_029571905.1 Acidobacteriota bacterium
GGCCTGTTGATTTTCTACAGAAAGCTTCGAGCGATCGATTTTAATCATATCGCCATTAAACTTCTTTAGAATTTCATCTCTTTTATCAACATTGCCAGAGCTGGGATCTTCCAGCTTATTATTGTACTTGTAGTAGCCGGCCAGCGTAGCGGCTGTCGGGTAGAATTTCCAGTATTCATCAAGATAATTTTCAAGAAGTTTCTGAAATTTGCTGTCCTCAGCGCTCTGAGCAAACAGATTACCCAGTCCGAGGAACAGAAAGAGAATAATCGTGCCAGCGACGGCCAGTTTTGTCTTATTCATTATACTTACCTCCTCACTTTTTAAAAAAAGAAACCTTTTTCAACCAGAAATCCTATCATATTACAGATTCTGATATCAATTATAAATTGAAATTTTTATTTTTTGAAATATTTTTTTACCATCTGATAAAAGCTGAACCCCAGGTAAAGCCAGAACCGAACGCGGTCAAAGCCAGTAGATGGCCCTTTTTAATAAGGCCATTCTGGACGGCTTCAGCTAAGGCAATGGGAATAGAAGCTGCTGTCGTATTGCCATAGCGTTGAATATTGCGAATAACTTTTTCCTCTGGCAGCCGAAGAGCCCGACCGACCATCTGAGAAATGCGGTCATTGGCCTGATGGGGAATCAAATAATCTATATTTGATATGGATAAACCAAGCTGCTGAAGGCCATAGAGGACTGCCTGGGGCATCTTTTCGCAGGCATTCTTAAAAACTGTCCGCCCGTTCATCCGAGGATAAAATTTCCCCTGCTGAAAAAATTCAACCCGAAAGGTTGGATTATCGCGGGAAGATGGTTTGTCCATCCAGAGTTCGCTAACAAAACGACCATCAGAAAAAAGATAACAGCCTAGAACTCCTCGTCCGTCACCTGAATCATTGGCTTCGAGTATCATAGCAGCTCCACCATCGCCAAAAAGTACCGACATGTCTCTGCCTTCATCAGAAAAATCAAGGTTAGCGGATTGAAGCTCAGCCGCTACCAGCAATATTTTCTTATAAGTCCCGGTTCGAATATATTGATCGGCAACTGATAGTGCGTAAAGAAAACCGGAGCACTGGTCACGGATATCCAGAGCCCCGATTTCTTTTAGCCCCAGTTTGGCCTGCACCATCAGGCCGATGCCCGGAAAGTAATGGTCAGGTGAGAGAGTAGCAGCAATGATGAAATCAATGTCATTTTTGTCCAGTCCGGCATTTTCTATCGCCTTGACAGCGGCCTCATAGCCCAGATCAGAAGCGCCAACTCCAGATTCTGCCCAGTGACGTTCTAAGATGCCGGTTCGCTCCCTGATCCATTCATCCGAAGTATTCATCATTTTTTCCAGATCGAAATTGGTTACCACTCTGGGTGGAACATAAAACCCCAGACCAGAAACGACAGTTCTCCTTTCCATTATATTCTTTCCTTTTCTTTGATTGTATTGGCGAGCATTTTCCATATGATTTGATAATTTAAAACGAGACGAAACATTTTTAAGTGAACCTGCCTACAGCCAGCCATTAGCCTTATACCAGTCAATAGTGACTTCCAGTGCCTGGCTAAATGGCCAGGCTGTCTCAAAGCCCAATTCCTCTTTGATTTTAGTCGGATCTGCCACCCAGGCCAGTTTTTCCATATCACGATACTTGCTCAAATTTAACGGACTTGGTTTACCAGACAATTTCGAGCCCAGCTCTGACAGGCCAGCTGCTGCTCTGGCCAGCCACAGAGGTACTTTTACTTTTTTTACTTTTTTATTAAGGATTCTGGCTGCTTCCTCACCAATCTCTTCCCACGTTCTTGGCACAGGATCAGCAACATTATATATCTCCCCCTGTCCAGGGCTCTTTTCAGCACACAGCTCCAGAGCCCTGACCAGATCATCCACATAACACAGACTCATGGTTATTACCTGACTGAAAGTGAACATCCAGCCATGATTTATTAATTCGAAAAATTGCAAAAAATCTTTATCCCTCGGTCCATAGATAGCGGCTGCTCTAATAATGGTGGCTGGTAGAATCTGACTGTGTTTAAGAACTTCCTGTTCGGCCAGGAGTTTACTCTCTCCATAAGGGGAAGCGGGCTCGGCCGGCTCATCCTCTTTGACCGGCTGGTTGTTTGTTGCTGGCCGACCGGCGGCCAGACTGCTCAGGTAGATCAACCTGGGTTGCAGCCTATTTTGAAGCAGGTGATCGATCAGTCTTGCTGTTCCTTCCTGGTTTACAGTATAATAATCGGCGCGGTTGGCAGCTTTGGTCAGACCGGCGAGATGGAATACTACCTCCAGATTTTCCGGAAGGTCGGGCAGGCTTTGAAGATCACCACCGAGGAGATGAAGAGCAGGATTATTTTGAAGCCAGGAGAGCCTGGCCGGATTCCTTACCAGGGCATAAACCTGGCTATCGCCTCTGCCCAGCAGATGTTCAACCAGACGGCTGCCAATAAAGCCAGAGGCCCCGGTGATGAAGACAATCATGGTTTGATTTTAGACTAAATGGTCCTGGGCGGTCAATTTTTATTGAAAAAAATTGACTGATTAGGTAAAAAAATAAAGTTGCCAGACAGACAGGCAAAAAGAAGGTATAATAAGCAGATTTGTTAAAGAGAAATTAGAGGAGGAAAATAAATGGACATTTTTGAAAAATGTTATGAGTTCAGCCGGGCAGAAGAAGTCATGGCAGCTGGCAATTATCCCTATTTTACGCCTATTTCTGAAGCTAAAGGGAATAGAGTCAAAGTTCATGGCCGCGAAATGATCTTAATCGGCTCTAATAATTATCTGGGACTGGTTGATCATCCCAAAGTTAAAGAAGCAGCCAAAGAGGCCATTGATCGTTATGGTGTGGCGACCTGCGGTTCGAGATTTTTGACCGGGACTATCGATCTACATGAAAAGCTGGAAGAAAGGCTGGCCAGGTTTATGAATAAAGAAGCAGCGGTTAGCTTTTCTACCGGGTACCAGACAAATCTGGGGATTATTTCTTCAGTCGCCGGTAAAAATGATTATGTCATCACCGATAGAATGGACCATGCCAGCATTATTGATGCTTGCCGGTTGTCTTTTGCTGAATTCAAAAAATTCAAGCATAACGATATGAAAGACCTGGAGAAAGTGCTGTCTGAAATTCCACCTGATAAAGGAAAGATGATTGTCGTTGATGGTGTGTTCAGTATGGAAGGCGATATTGCGGATCTGCCGGGCATAGTCGAGCTGGCTAAGAAATACGGAGCCCGGGTGATGGTAGATGAAGCTCATGGAATTGGAGTTCTGGGCGAACATGGGCGAGGGACAGTTGAGCACTTTGGCCTGGAGGCGGACGTTGATCTGATCATGGGAACCTTTAGCAAGTCGCTTGTTTCTATAGGCGGTTTTGTGGTCGGTGAAAAGAAAGTGGTGAATTATATCAAGCACTTTGCCCGTTCCTTAATCTTTAGTGCGGCGGCTACACCAGCTTCAGTGGCGGCTGTTCTGGCTGCTCTTGATATTATCGAACAGGAGCCGGAGAGAAGAGAAAGGTTGTGGCAGATCACTCGTTTCATGAGAGAAAGCTTTCAGAAGATGGGTTATAACACTGGCTCGAGCCAGACACCGATCATTCCTATTCACGTTGGTGATGATGACCTGTGCTTTGCCTTATGGAAAAATATAAGAGAGGAAGGAATTTTTACTACACCGGTGATTTACCCCGCTGTTCCCAAAGGACAAGCCCTGGTTAGAACCAGTTATTCTGCCAACCATACTGATGAGGAACTCAATCTGGTTCTGGCTGCTTTTCAAAAAGCTGGTCGGGCTCTGGGTCTTATTCCTTAAGATCAGTAAGATCAGTCCTAAAATTTAGATAAATAAAAAGGTATTATCAAGATGTTTTGCCCAAGACAATTGAGTCACAGGAAGCATCCTGTTTCCTTTCTTTTTGTACTTTTATTAAGCTGGTGGCTGGTTGAACCGCTTCTGGCCGGACCGGTTATTATGCCTCTTTCTCAGGTCAAACCAGGTATGAAAGGAATCGGTAAGAGTGTTTTTGCTGGCCAGAAAATCCAGGAATTCAATGTCGAAATAATTGGTATTTTAGAAAATGTCCAGCCGAAGCAAAACTGGATTCTGGCCAGACTGACCGGACAGGGTCTGGAAAATACAGGAGTAATAGCTGGTATGAGCGGTAGCCCGGTCTATATTGACGGTAAAATTGTTGGCTCCGTCTCTTTTAGTTATGCTTTTTCTAAAGAAGCCATTGCCGGTATTACTCCAATTGAAGAGATGCTGGCTATTAGCGGGAATAAGATTTCGCCCCGGGCCGGGGGGAGTCAGGCCATCAACTGGCTAAATATGTCTTCTACACTGGAAGAACTGGGCGGAGCATACTCGAACTGGAGCCGACAGGAGAGAGAAATTGCGTCTTATGACCGGGCACTTGTTCCTGTTAAAGTTCCACTGGTCTTCTCCGGATTTTCTACCAGGGCTTTTAATAGTTTTAAATCTATTTTTGCTGGCGATAATTTTCAGCCGGTATTGGGCTCAAGGATGACTGCTGGCCAGACTTTAAATCTAAACGTCCCGCCACCTGCCGCTATCAGCGAGGGTCAGGCAGTCGGTGTCCAGTTGATGGGCGGAGACCTGGACCTGACGGCAGTTGGGACTGTGACTTATGTCGATGGAGAAAAAATTCTGGCTTTTGGCCATTCTTTTTATAACCTGGGCGCAGTTGATTATGGCCTGACCAGAGCCGAGATCCTGACAGTTGTGCCCAGCCTGGAAAGCTCTTTTAAACTGGCTACCACCGGGGAACTTATCGGGCGGATTTCTCAGGACAGAACGACCGGTGTCCTGGGGGAGATTGGCAGGTTTCCACGTTATGTTCCGGTTAATATCGAAATTCAGGATAATCTGGTCAGTAAGAAGCAATTCAAATTAAAAGTGGTAAATGATCCCATCCTCACTCCAGCCCTTCTTAATGCCGGAGTATCAACTCTGATCAGCGCTGAGGAAAGATCTTATGGTAACCTATCGCTTGATTTTGAAGCCAGTTTTGTCCTGGAACGCGGGCAGGTGGTTCATTTAGAGGATCTGTTTAGTGGAAATTTTGATAATCCAACTACCAGTCTGTCAAGTTTGGTTGCTGCTGTTTCCTACCTTTTAAATAATAATGAATTCCAGCCCGTCAAAATTTCTCAGATTGATCTTAAAATCAGATCGGTGGAGGAAATCCGGCAGGCCAGTCTGGAAAAGGTTTTGCTTGATAAATATGCTGTTGCTCCCGGTGAGCTGATTACAGCCAGGGTCTATTTCCGAACTTTTAACAACGAAGTCAGAACAGAGGAAGTAGAATTCACCGTGCCGCCACTGCCGGCTGGCTCCGAACTGGAACTGGTGGTGGCCGAGGCAGCCTACATGCAGCAGCTGGAAAGAAGCCTCTATCGTGTTCAGGATTTCACTCCCAGGAATCTTGATCAGTTGCTCCGTTTGCTCAGCAATCTTAGAAAGAATAACCGAATTTATTTTAAATTGCTGGCTGCTAGACCAGGCTTGTTTCTTAAAGGTGAAGAGTGGCCTGATGTTCCTCCTGGCTACAAAGCTATGTTGACCTCGCCCCGGGCGGCCACCGCTAATTTAACTGAAATCAACCGGTCGACTTTGAGCGAATATCAATTGCCTGTTCCGTATGTCTTTAAGGGAGCCATCACCGTTCCCATTAAAATAAAAAAATAAAAGAGGAAGACCCGACATGAAAAAAGTGATAAATCCTGTTGTCAGTTTGATGGTTGTCCTGATCCTCATCGGCCAGCTGCAAGCAGTTACCCCGAAAAAATGGGAGATCAGGTCAAAAGAAGACTTCCTTAGAGGTAAATTTTCAGGAGTAACTTTATCGTCAGAAGGAATATTGTCACTCGGTCCTAAGGTTGATCGAATTGATCTGCCGCCCGAGGAATTTTATCTCTCTCTGGCCTTTGGCCCAGGAGGAGTGATCTACGTAGGAACAGGTCATAATGGGCGAATTTACCGTCTGGGCGAAGACCGAAAGGCCGAGCTCTATTACCAGACGGCCGAAGTTGACGTTACCTGTCTGGCTGTGGATCAAAAAGGTAACCTCCTGGCCGGAACGTCGCCGAACGGAAAAATATACAGGATTAGTGCCAAGGGTAAGGGAGATGAGTTCTTCAACCCCCAGGAAAAATATATCTGGGATTTAAAATTTAACAGCCAGGGAAATCTACTGGTAGCGGTAGGAGAAAATGCCGGTATCTACGAGATTACTCCGACCGGAGAAGGAAAACAGATCTTTAAGACTAAAGATAATCATGTCCTTTGCTTAAAGCTGACCTCGAAGGGAGATATTCTGGCTGGTAGCGGAGGCCGTGGGCTGCTTTATAAAATCTCTGGCAGTAAAAGCAGCGTCCTCTTTGAATCTCCTTATGATGAGATAAGGTCAATTGAGGTTGATACAGAAGGAAATATTTATCTGACCACCTCTGGTCAGCCCTCGAAGTCAGTGCCGGTGGCAGTTGGTTCCACGCCTGTTGCAAGAACAAAGTCTGATAGTGATGTCTCGATTGTGGTTTCAGCCAGCCAAGTGGAAGTCAGCAGGAGCGAGGTGAGTTCCAGCCGGACTGCCGAGAGGCAATCAGAACGTGTCTCCGGGGCGGTTTTCCAGGTGTCGCCAGAAGGTTTGAGTCGGAAACTCTGGAGCTCCAGCGAAGAAATGCCATTTAGTTTGGTCTTTGATAAAAGCCGGGAGCGAATAATTTTTGCCACGGGGAATCAAGGCAGGCTTTATGCGGTCAATAAGAATGGTGATTATGAACTTTTAACTCAGGAAACGCCCGAACAGCTTTACGCTCTTTATGAGTTAAATGGCAAATACTATGTAATTGGCAACAATCCGGCCCTGCTGGGCATACTTCTCCCCGAAGGCAATTTATCCGGTAGCTATCTGAGCCCTGTGCTGGAGGCGGGGGGAACTTCGATCTGGGGAAGCATAAGCTGGGAGGCGGATCTACCAGCTGGTACAACTATTCAGGTTCAATCCAGGAGTGGTAACAGTGGTGAACCGGATGATACCTGGAGCGATTGGTCTCCACCTTATGCCCGTCCCGACGAAAAAATACTCAGTCCAGCGGGCAGATATCTTCAGCTTAGAGTTAACTTAAAAGCCCAGGCCGGGCAGAAATTTCCAGCTGTTCAGAAACTGGTGGTTTTTTATCAGCAGCTGAACCTGGCCCCGGTCATCGAAAAGGTGGAGGTTCTACCGGCTAATCAGGTTTATATCAAGCCGCCTGAGCAAGAGGAAATAATACTTGGCCTGGAAAAGGCATCAGCTGAAAGTGCTGGAAAAAAGGAAGATGGAGGGTTCTTTTTAAACCCCAAAAAATCAGAGAGGCAGGGCTTTAGAACTATTACCTGGGAAGCCAGTGATGATAACAATGATAAACTCAACTTTAACGTTTATATCCGTCCGGAAAAAGATAAAAACTGGTACCTGATGGCTGATGGATTAACTGATAAAATTATCTCTTTTGATACCAGACATTATCCAGACGGAACCTATTTTATAAAAATTGAAGCTTCTGATCTGCCAGCTAATCCACCCGGGACTGAAAAAAAGGTGGAAAAAATCTCAAAGCCAGTGGTCATTGATAATTCTTTGCCCGAGGTCAAAAATTTTGTGGCAACTAAAACCAGTCGCGGACTGGAGGTTTCATTTTCGGCTGTGGATAAGTATTCATATATCGAAGAGGTTAAATACCTGGTCAGACCTGATGACTGGCAAGTGGTCTTTCCGGTTGACGGACTGTGCGATTCAACGTCGGAGAGCTTCAAATTTAACCTCAATTTAATGGCCGGTTCGGATAATCTGATGATTATCAGGGTGAAAGACAGCTTCGGCAATATTGGAGTGTATCAATATAATTTCTGATCTCAGCGATAAGACTTTTTAAAGAACTTTTTCAGGCCTGAACTGCTATCTGGTTTTGACTCTTTCCAGATACTTGTCTTCTCTGGTGTCAACCTTGATTACATCACCTTCTTTTATGAACTGTGGGACCTGGATAATCAGTCCGGTCTCCAGTTTGGCCGGTTTAGAACTGGCACTCTGGGTGGCCCCCTTTAGCATTGGCTCTGTTTCGACTACAGTCAGATTGACCGTCGTCGGCAGTTTTATGCCAACGGGCTGCCCTTCATAAGTCTCGATGGTTATGACCAGATCAGGAATAAGGTAATTAGCGCTGTCGCCTACGGCTTCGGCATCAAGTTTTATCTGCTCATAGGTCTGAAGATTCATAAAGTAGAATTCATCACCACTTCGATAGAGAAAAACCATTTCCACTTCTTCCAGATAAGCCTGTTCTACCCGGTCATCTGAGCGGAAGCGGTACTCAAGCTGAGAGCCATCCTTAATATTTCTCAACTTAGTCTGCATCATGGCCTTCCAGCGGCCAGGAGTGATTAGCTGGCAGTCAAGCACCCGGTACAACCCGCCATCGAGCTTTATAATCATTCCCCTTCGTATTTTGGTCGCATCAAGCATCCTTCCTCCTCAACACTCAAAACAACCTAATCTGTCCTAAAATTTCAGCTTTTATTCAAAACTAAAAGTCTGAAAACAATAATTTATTTTACAATAAAAATTTTTTTTGTCTATTAAGACTCTTAGCAGAATTCTTTCTCTGAACTCAATCCGGAGTCTACAGCAATAATATAAGGCTTCCCACCAGACTCTTCGATGGCTCTGGCTACCTTCTCCGGCTCATGTGGAGCATAGACAAACAAGCAACCCCCGCCGCCCGAGCCATTGATCTTGCCCCCCAGTGCTCCATGCTCGAGAGCCGTTTTCAGCAGGAGATCAATTTTGGGAGTGGAAATTCTGAGAAGATCCCGCAAAATATCCTGCTCGGCCAGAAGCAACCGTCCGAATTCCTTCTCATCAAAGGGCCTGGCCGTCAAAACCTTCAGCCCTTCTCCGGTCAGGTCACGGTTCAAAACCGCGCCCAGCAAAGGTTGTCCCAGTTCAGGGGGCAATCTTTTTATCAAATGTCTGATTTCATTCTCAGTTATTTTTTTTAAATCAAAAAGAGGATTTTCTTTTTTGAGCATTTCCAGGCCTTGCCTCACTCTCTGGCGAACAGAACCAAGGGTGCCAGTGGTGTCTTTTTTTGTCAGGGAATCACCAAGAACAAAAGTCCCTAGAGGAGACTGGAGACTGGTCAGCTTGAACTCCGGTTCGAACCTGATCCAGAGTAGTCCACCTCTGGCGGAAGTAAAGTGGTCCATTTGCCCGCCAGGTTCGTTAAATTCCAGCACTTCCGCCCGATGACTCAATTCGGCCACCTTTTCGGGACTGGGGGCCAGATGATTACAATCGGAAGCTTCCAGTAAAAATTTCATCCAGGCGACTACCATGGCGGAAGAACTGGAAGTCCCGGCGTTTATTGGTATCTGGCCGGTTAAACGAATATTCCAGCCAGTATCAAAATGGCAACCAAGCCGAAGAAGGACATTGACCGAGCTCCTTAAATAATCTCTTGATTTCAGATAGGGTAGCCGGCCTTCGGGGAGAAAGCAGTCTTTTTCCTTAGTATCGGGTAGGTCAAGGTAAAAATAGCGGTCCCCTCTTCGCCGTCCTTCAATAAAAATCCTTAGATTGATAGCTGCCGCTATAACATCCAGTCCCAGATAGTCCTGATGCTCGCCAAAAAGGCAGACTCTACCCGGTGAAGAGACTCTTATCATAGCTGGTTTCATATTTACCTGGTAATTTATAATCTATGAAATTAACGACGGCCAACAGCTAAAAACTTAGCTTAGAAAATATAGCTTGTCAATTAAAGATAAAAAAGGTTCATCTGGTCTAGACCGAGATTGATTTTCAAAAGCAAATCATATATAAAGAATTTCTAACAAATTTTTACTGACCCCTCTATCAGGAATCCTCAGGCAGGGCAAGCCAGACAGGAGTTCAAGATTGACAAAATTATCAGCAAGATTCGGAATGAAGGCGGCAGGACAACCTGAACTTAATGTTCTGAAGATAACTGTTCTGGTTGTAATGGCTTGTTTATATGTTGTCAGCTGCCAGTCGAAAGGAGGAACCATGGCTGATCTGGTCCTGTTTAATGGTCAGGTCTGGACAATCGATCCAGATTTGCCAGAAGTTTCAGCCCTGGCTATAAGTCACAATAGAATTCTGGCCACTGGCCGGAATTCAGAGATAAAAAAATTAATCGGACCCAAGACGAAAGTTATTGATCTCAAAGGAGCTTTTATCCTTCCTGGCTTCATAGACGCTCATACCCATTTTTTAACTGGTGGTTTTGCCCTGCAATCTGTCAAGCTGCGTGATTGTCGCAGCCGGGAAGAGTTTATCGGCCGAATAGCAGCTAAAGCAGCGGAACTTCCAACCGGTAGCTGGATACTCAATGGAGATTGGGACCATGAGCAATTTGAGCCACCTGAACTTCCACGGAAGGAATGGATAGATCCGGTCAGTCCAAACAATCCGGTGTGCGTTAACCGCTATGATGGACATATGGTGCTGGTTAACAGCCTGGCTTTGAAGCTGGCCAGAATCGGAAAAGAAACGATATCACCGCCTGGGGGTGAGATTGTCAAGGATCCGGTGAGCGGTGAGCCGACCGGCATTTTGAAAGACGCTGCTTGCCAGCTGGTCTATGCCATTATTCCAGAGCCTTCGATGGAAGAAAAACTGGCTGCGGTTCGGGCTGCTTTAAACGAAGCTGCCTCTCATGGAGTCACTTCTATTCACGATATGTCAGATCTCGACACTTATGAAGTTTATGATGTTCTGCGCCAGCGGGGAGAACTAACTGCCCGACTTTATGTCTATGATCAAATCTCGGATATCGATAACTTTCTGAAAATGAGAGAAAAAATTGGCGCCGGGCACCCGTTTTTAAGACTGGCTGGTTTGAAAGGTTTCGTTGATGGCTCACTTGGCTCAAGTACAGCTTATTTCTTTGAACCGTATGTTGATCAACCAGGAACCCACGGCCTGCTGGCCAGCCATATGTATCCAGAAGGAATTATGGAGAAAAGGTTAATTGAGGCTGATCGGGCAGGTTGTCAGGTGGCTGTTCATGCCATCGGTGACCGGGCTAATGCCCTGATCCTTGACCTTTATCAGGAGGTTTTTGAGCAGGATAAGCCCAGGGACCGGCGCTGGCGGGTGGAGCATGCCCAGCACTTGCGAAAAGAAGATATTGCTCGTTTTGGTCAGCTGGGTGTCATTGCTTCCGTTCAACCTTACCATGCGATTGATGATGGCTGCTGGGCCGAGAAAAAAATCGGGGCAGAAAGAATCAAAACGACCTATGCCTTTAATTCTCTTTTAAAATCTGGGGCTACACTGGTTTTTGGTTCTGACTGGACCGTTGCTCCGCTCAATCCTCTAAGCGGGATTTATGCAGCTGTTACCCGGAGAACTCTGGATGGCGAACATCCGGAAGGCTGGATACCTGAAGAAAAGATATCGGTGGAAGAGGCCATCAAAGGTTACACCATAAATGCTGCTTATGCTGAATTTACTGAAAAAGAAAAGGGCTCAATTAAGCCCGGAAAACTGGCTGATCTGGTGGTTATTGATAAGAATATCCTGAAAATAAAACCGGAAGAAATAATGTCGGCCAGCGTGTTGATGACCATAGTTGATGGCAGGGTAATTTTTGACCGGCTGGGAAAAGAAGGCCAGAGTCAATGAAAAATGATACTGACGGCGGTCGCGGGGTGCCGGAAGTCGTTGAAAGCCTCCTGGCAGGCCTTCCCCCTGATCGGAAAAATTTGATTTTCTTCCTTCACGAGGTTCAGAGAGAGCTGGGTTATTTCTCTGAAGAGGTTGTTTTGCAGGCCGCTCACTATTTTTCTGTCTCACCGGCCGAAATATTTGGCATATTGACCTTTTATTCAGCCTTTAAGTTAAATCAGAGCTGTGTCCATCAGATTAAAGTCTGCCAGGGGACTGCCTGCCATGTGCGTGGTTCAGAAGCGATAGTAAAGGAATTTTCGAGGCTTCTTGGGCTTAAACCAGGGGAGTTTGATAGTCGGATAGGTGTTTCTCTGGAGGTTGTCAATTGCCTGGGTTGTTGTGCGATTGGCCCGGTGGTGGTGGTTGATGGGAAGTATTATGCTCGGGTCAATATAAAAGAAGTAGAAAAAATCGTAGCTGGCTTAACTACCGGTGAAAATTCTCATGAAAGCGCGGAAGTTTAATTCGTTGAAAGATCTAAAGACCGCTGGGAAAGGAAACCAGAACGGCTCAAGCTCCCGAGTTATCAGTCTTTCGGCGGCCAGTTGTGGCCAGGCCTCGGGCGCTCTGGAAGTTGCTTCTGCTTTTGAGTTAGCCATAAAAGAACTGGGACTCGAAGGTAAAGTCCAACTTAAATTAACTGGCTGCCACGGTTTTTGCCAGCTGGAGCCGGATATCATCATCTTTCCTGAAAAATATTTCTATCCACAGGTTAAAGCCGAGGATGCCAAACGAATCTTACTGGAAACCGGCGTTAACGGCCGGTTTATTCCAGAACTGGGTTTTCAAGACGAGATCACGCCAAATGGTATATCCAGGTTGGAAGAGGTGCCTTTTTACCAGGATCAGCTGCGCTGGCTTATCGACCAGCAGCTCGATTTAGATCCGCTTAGCCTTGAAGATTATTTGGAGCATGGTGGCTTTGAGGCCCTGGAGTCAGTTCTGAGCAAGCTAAGCCCACAAGAAGTCATAGGTGAAATAATGGCTTCTGGCTTGAGAGGAAGAGGAGGAGCTGGCTTTTCAACGGGACTAAAGTGGAAGCTGGCCAGAGAAGTGGCTGCTCAACCAAAATATATAGTCTGTAATGGAGATGAAGGTGATCCCGGAGCTTATATGGACCGTGGAATTTTAGAAAGCAATCCATATAGTGTCCTGGAAGGAATGCTGATTGGCGGCTATGCGGTGGGGGCGACGAAGGGCTTTATCTATGTCCGCCAGGAATATCCACTGGCCATAGAGAGGCTGGATAAAGCCATATCCTTACTTTATCAGGCTGGCTTACTGGGGGAAAAGATTCTGGGCAATGATTTTTCTTTTGAACTGGAACTGGTCAGGGGAGCTGGCGCTTTTGTTTCCGGTGAGGAGACTGCTCTCGTCGCTTCTATTGAAGGACGGCGGGCCAATCCGCGCCAGAGGCCCCCGTTTCCGGTGGTGAGTGGCTTGTGGGGGAAACCAACGGTCATTAATAATGTTGAGACCTGGGCTAATATCCCTTTGATTATTAAAAATGGAGCGGCCTGGTTCTCAAAAACCGGTACAGATAAGAGTAAAGGAACAAAAATTTTTTCGCTTGTTGGTCAGGTGAAATACAGCGGACTGATTGAAGTTCCACTGGGAATTAGCCTGAATGAGATTATTAATAAAATAGGCGGCGGAGCCAGATCGGGGAAAAAAATAAAAGCTGTTCAGATTGGCGGTCCGTCTGGTGGCTGCTTACCAGCTGAGCTATTTAATCTCAGAGTTGATTATGAGTCTTTGCCGGCGGCCGGGGCAATTATGGGTTCGGGCGGACTGATAGCTCTCGATGAAGACACCTGTCTGGTCAACCTCGCTCTTTATTTTTTGAAATTTGCCCGTGACGAATCCTGTGGCCAGTGTGCCCCTTGCCGGATTGGAACCCAGCAGATGGTCACTATTCTGGAAAAGATTACTAAGGGCCAGGGCGAACTGGCTGATCTCGACCTTCTGGAAAAAATAGGCTTAACAATGCAGCAGGCTTCCCTCTGTGGCCTGGGCCGGACTGCTCCCAATCCTGTGTTGACGGCTCTCCGTTATTTCCGCCATGAATTTGTGGAGCATATTGTCGAAAAAAAATGCGAGGCTCTGGTTTGTCCTGATCTTATTTCCTATGTTATTGATGAGGACAAATGCTCTGGTTGTCTGCTTTGTCTGAATTCCTGCCCGTATGGAGCCATAGAAGTCGGCTCTTCCGGGCTGCCCCAAATCAATCTATCTAGCTGTGAAGCCTGTGGCCTCTGTTCTTCGATTTGCCCGGAAGAATTTCAGGCGATAAAAAAAATAAGCGGAAAGGACAGGCAACAGACGCAGTTGATACCTGACGGGATGAATTAAATGGAAGAAAAAACTGTCAAGCTGAAAATAAATGGCCAGCTGGTTGAGGCCGAAGCCGGGGTGTCTGTCCTGCAGGCTGCCCGGCAGGCAGGAATTTATATTCCTTCTCTGTGTGAGCTGGAGGAGTTGCCAGCTACGGCCAGCTGCCGCCTTTGCCTGGTTGATATTAAAGGTCGGCCGTCATTTATCCCGGCCTGTGCTACCAGAGCTGAGGATGGGATGGAAATTGTGACTTCATCTGACGAACTGGAAAGGCTGAGGCTGGACATTCTGGAAATGATTTTAAGTGAGCATCCTTATTTTTGCCTGCTATGTGGAGAAAAGGCTACCTGCCATGACCTGAAAGTTACCATGGCGAAAGCTTTTGAGCCGGGAGGCTGTGTCTTCTGTCCGAAAGATGGTCAGTGTGACTTGCAGCGAGTTGCCTCTTATCTCAATATAAAAAAAGTCAGCTTTAAATTAAGAGAGCGCAGTCGTTTTCAGTGGTTAAAAGATCCATTTATCAGTCATAATCCCAACCTGTGCATTTTATGCGGCCGCTGTGTTAACGTCTGCGGTGAGATAAGAGGAGAAAATGTTCTGACTGTCGTTAACCGCGGAGAAACAACAGCCATCGGCACATTTTATAACCACCCTCTTAAAGAAAGTAATTGTAGCTTTTGTGGTGCTTGTCTTGATGTCTGTCCGACGGGGGCCATGTCCGAAAAGGGTTTGTTTGCAGACAGAGGAGAGAAATTAAATTCTCAGGAGATGATCTGTTCTCTCTGTGGCTGTGGTTGTGAACTGGAGATAGAATCAAGAGAGGATGGATCCTGGCGCCGAATTTCCCCTTCAAGTCAGGATCAGCCTGCTTTTATGTCTGGCTGCCTGCGCGGACGCTTTGGTTTAAAAGAGATTCTGGCTGGCAATAAACCAGGGGAGTCTCCTTATCTCCGGACAAAAGATGGGCTGGAAAAGGTTTCACTGGAAGAGGCTTTATCTGCCCTGGCAGCCAGGTTGAAAGAAGCCAGGGCAGAAGAAACTGCCTTTGTGTTTAGTGAGTCAGCTCCGGTCGAAGATTTGCTGGCCTTTGTCTCTCTCGGGCAGGATTTTAGTCAGCGAGATGTCTTCTGGTATTATCCTGAAAATTTTCTAAGCAGACTGAAGGGGTTTGAGGAGCAAAACCGGCTGGAATTCGACTATAGTTCTCTATCTTCAAACCAGTGGCCAGACAAGGGGTGCTTTTTTATTCTTGATTCTGACCTGAAATCTGAGGCTGTAACACTGTGGCTAAAAATCAAAAAGCAGCTCAGGGCCGGAGCCAGGCTGATTACCCTCGATAGTGGCTTTAATTCCGTGGAGGTTCAGGCAAACCTCAAACTTAAACCACTTCCTGGAAGAGAATATCTGGCTCTTCTGGCTATTTTTAAGCTCTGGCTGGAAAAACAACCGGGCAGCCTTAAATTTTATCCCGGCCTGGAAGAGCTGGCCGGGAAACTCAGCCATTATCAGGTGGAAGAACTGGCTGCTTCCAGCGGCCTGAGTGTGGCATCAGTCGAGGCTGCTGTCAATTTATTAGCCGGGAATAATCACTGGACCTTTATTTTAGGTGAGCGGTTTTTAAGACAAGCCAGCTGGCAGGAAAACCTCCTGGCTGTCTGGAATTTGAGCCTGGGTCTGGCTGCCCAGATTCTGCCTGTGAGTTCAAAAATAAATGAAGTTTTTCTGGCTCGTCTGGCCACACAAGGAAAGATAAAAATAATGACAGAGACCAGAAATCTTGAAGACTTGATCAAAGGAAAAAAGATCAGAAATCTCTATGTTTATGGAGATCTTCCTCTTGATGAAAAACCGGAGTTTTTGGTTGTTCACAATCCATTTTTCAGCCGGCTTGGCAAGAGAAGTGATGTTTTCCTTCCGGCCAGCTTTTTCCCGGAGCAGGGTAACCATTTTGTCGACAATCGCGGTCGGCTGAAGAAAAATTCTTTCTGTCTAAAAAATGAAGCGGAACTGACCTCTGGTCGGCAGGCTTTTAATAAACTCAGAGAAAAACTGAGAATGGCCGAATGTCCTGATTCTGAGAGCGTTGGCAGTGATAATCAGCCAGAGGCTCTTCTAGTTTCAGACCATATGACCGAGTTTAAGTCAGGGTTAAAAAGATATCTTCTTCCGGAAGAAATGGTTCTTAAGATTCAGAGCAATTTAACTGAAGATCGGGGTGGATTGACATTTGGGGAATTTATGGTCGTTGTTGAGCAGAATCTCGATCTATACTCCGGATTTGACTTTCCCACTGAAGTTTCGGGTTATAACCAGGCCAGAAATCCCGAGCTGGTCCTGATAAATCCAGAAGATGTCGGTCGCCAGGGACTGCAGGCTGGCCAGGCTGTGAAGATCAATTTTGCGAAAGATACCCTTGGGGGAATAATTAAACCAGATTTTGGAATCATACCTGGTGTCCTGGTAATCAGACCGCTTATAACTGATTCGTTTCTATCGCATATCTATGAGCAGGGCCTGGTCAGAGGAGCGGTGGAGCTAAAAAATGACTAGAGTGCTTTTATCCGAACGGCTGGTGCCCAATATATTCCGTCTGGTAATTGAAGCTCCAGAGATAGCCAGATCAGCCCGTCCCGGTCAATTTGTCATGGTCATTCCAGATGAGAAAGGAGAACGGGTACCTATCAACCTGGCCGACTGGGATAGAGACCGGGGTACAATTGACCTGGTTTTCATGAATTTGGGCTTGAGCACCAGGAAACTGGCCAGATTCAAACCTGGTGATTCTCTCCAAGCGGTATCGGGCCCTCTTGGGCGTCCGGCCGAGACTGGCTGTTCTGGTCATGTTCTTCTGGTCGGTGGATGTTATGGTCTGGCCGGGCTTTATCCTCTGGCTCGAGAATTTAAAAAAATGGGTAACAGGGTGACTTTTCTGGCTGAGGCCCGGGATGAAAACTATATTTTCTGGGAAGAGAAGGCAAGAAAGGTCAGTGACAATTACTGGAAGGCTTTACGAGCCGACTGTTTTGCCTCTGGGGAAGAGCTGGAGGAAATTATTAAAAGACTAAAAAACAATAGCCCTGATCTCTCCAGAGTAGTGGTCATGGGATGTAGTTATCTACTGTATGTTGTCTCAACGATAACCAGAGAGTTGAATTTAAAGACGATGGTCAACTTGAATCCGATAATGGTTGATGGGACTGGCATGTGTGGCGCCTGCCGGGTCAGCGTAAATGGCCAGACCTATTTTGCCTGTGTGGATGGACCTGAGTTCGATGGGCACGCAGTCGACTGGCCAGAATATTTTAACCGACGAAGAGCTTTCCTCCGACAGGAAGAGTTATCTCTGGCTCTTTTTCTGAACAGGATGCTCGATTAAGGTTCAAAAAATGAGTAAAGAGGACATTATTGAATCAGGATTGAGAGAAAAATTGGCGGGGAGGCGCCGACAGGAATGGAGAAAAGCTCTGCGGCAGGAAGTTTCGGGGCGAATACGTCTCCAGATTCCGAGGCATAAAATGCCAGAGCAACCTCCGGCTCGGAGGATTGCGAATTTTCTGGAAGTAAATCTTGGATATTCGCTGGATATAGCCAGAGAAGAAGCTCGACGTTGCCTGGATTGTGGTGAGCCCGGCTGCGTCTCTGGCTGCCCCGTGGCTATTGATATTCCGACATTTATTAAATATGTTGAAGCAGGTGAGATCGATCTGGCTCTGTCTACGATTAGAGAGACCAATTGTTTGCCAGCTATCTGTGGGCGGGTTTGCCCTCAGGAAGTTCAGTGTGAAAAGAATTGTAACCTGGTGAAAGCTGGCAAAGAACCGGTGGCCATCGGACATCTGGAGAGGTTTGCCGCTGATTATGTCAGGCAGCAAGAAGAACCTGTAACTGTCTCGACCTGTGGCCAGGCCAGGAGTGAAAAAATAGCAGTTATTGGCTCTGGACCCGCCGGACTAACGGTGGCTGCTGACCTGGCCCACCTGGGCCATCAGGTCACCGTCTTTGAAGGGCTGCATCTTCCTGGTGGTGTTCTAACCTATGGTATTCCTGAGTTCCGCCTGCCGCGCTTTATACTTAATCAGGAGATTAAACTCATTTCCGATCTTGGAGTTGAAATCAAGACTAATTTTCTGGTTGGTCGGACAGCAACCTTGAGTGATCTGAGTCAGGCTGGTTATCGGGCTTTTTTTGTCGGGACCGGGGCGGGCCTGCCATCCTTTATGGCCATCCCTGGAGAAAATCTGGCCGGAGTCTGCTCGGCCAATGAATATCTAACCAGGGTTAACCTGATGAAGGCGGCCAGATTTCCGGAATATGATACACCGGTACCAGTAGTCAAAAAGGCGGCTGTTATCGGCGGCGGCAATGTCGCTATGGATGCGGTCAGAACTGCTCTCAGACTGGGGGCCACAAAAGCCTCTATTTACTATCGCCGGTCACGAATAGAAATGCCAGCCAGAGTAGAAGAAGTGAAGCATGCCGAGGAGGAGGGAATCGAGTTCAATTTTTTGACTGTTCCGGTACGTTACCTTGGAAATGATAAAGGGCGGCTCACCGGAATGGTTCTGCAGAGATTAACACTGGGTGAGCCTGACGCTTCAGGAAGAAGAAGACCTGTTCCGATACCTGGTTCTGAATTCGAAGTAGAAGCGGAGTTGGCCGTAGTGGCTATCGGGCAAAGCCCTAATCCTCTTTTGATTCGTCAGGTGGAAGGGTTACAACTTGGCCGCTGGGGAAATGTCGAGGTTGATCCTTCGACAATGGCCACCAGCCTGGAGGGAATTTATGCCGGCGGAGATGCAGTCCGGGGCGGAGCCACTGTCATTCTGGCTATGGGGGATGGCCGAAAGGCAGCCAGGGCCATAGATCAATGGCTCAGGAGATGCTAAAATACCCGGTCTCCTCTGGGACAAGAACCAGAGAATACACATAATACAGGCATCAGGTCATATTAATGGAACAAACTGAGCTGTTTTCAGCTGAGAAAGGTCACATTGGAACGGATGAATCGGGCAAAGGGGACTACTTCGGGCCATTGGTAATAGCTGGATTTTTTTTACCCACGAGTCAGGCGGAAGTCCTGATTGAGCTTGGCGTAAAAGACTGTAAGAAACTGTCTGACCGGCGAGTGCAGGACCTGGCCAGAGAACTGAAAAAGGGCTATATATTTTCGGTAGTCGCGATTGGCCCTCAACGTTATAATGATCTTTATCGCCGCTTCCATAACCTGAACCGGCTGCTGGCCTGGGGGCATGCTCGGGCTATCGAAAATATTCTGGAGAAAGTAAACTGCCAGGAGGCCTTAACTGATCAATTTGGCGATGAAAGATTTGTCCGTCAGGCTCTTCTTAAAAAGGGCAGGGAAATCAACTTAATTCAGAAAACTCAGGCTGAAACTGACCTGGCAGTAGCTGCCGCTTCTATTCTGGCCAGAGCCGAATTTTTAAATCGACTACAGGAACTTTCTCGAAAAATGGGACTTGCACTGCCCAAAGGGGCTTCACCTCTAGTTGAAGAGGCTGGTTGCCAGCTGGTAAAAAAATATGGTCCTGATATACTTGAGCAAGTAGCCAAATACCACTTTAAGACAACGGAAAGAATCTTGAAAGCTGCTGGCTTTGTAGATGAGTAGCCTGAGCCGGATGTCAAGGAAGCTTGATGGTTTGATCTTGATCAGATAGTTCTGGCCTGGTGAAAATTTAAAAAGGCCTGTTAAAGAAAAAAGGTTTCCAATGATTTCCGGCCTTTAAAAAAACATCAGTATTTTTATATTAAACGTTGATAAGGGAGAAGGTGATGACTGAAGACAACAGTGGTTACCCACCAACTGAAAAGCTCTATTTTGAAAATGCCTATCTTAAGGAATTTACGGCCAGGGTGATTGGCCAGGAAGTCAGGGGCGGGCAGAGGCTGGCTGTCCTCGACAGAACAGCTTTTTACCCCGAATCGGGAGGGCAACCTCACGATACCGGTTTTTTAAATGGGATTAGAGTGATCAGAGTTGAAGAAGAAAATGGAGTAATTTTCCATTATCTGGAGGGTGAGCTGGCGGCGAATGAAGTGCGTGGTCAGATTGACTGGGAACGGCGGTTCGATCACATGCAGCAGCATACAGGCCAGCATATTCTCTCTCAGGCCTTTTATCAGGTAGTTAAGGGAGAAACTTTATCTTTCCATTTAGGTCAGGTGGAATCAACGGTTGAGATTGATATTCAATCCATAAAGGATGTGACCTTATTTCAGGTTGAACGTCTGGCCAATGATCTGGTATTTTCCGATGTGGAGATTAAGGCTTATTTTTTATCTGAAGATAAAATTGCTTCCGTTCCTTTAAGGAAACCTCCAAAAGTGAGCGGACTCATCAGAATTGTGGAAATCAGCGGCTTCGATTATTCTGCCTGTGGCGGAACTCACTGTGGACGAAGCGGACAGGTGGGACTGGTCAAAGTCATCAAACAGGAAAGAATAAGAGGCCATGTCCGTTTTTCATTTGTCTGTGGCTTCCGGGCTCTGACCGAGTTTAAACATCGACTGGACTGGCTGCAAGCTGCTGCCCACCTTTTTTCTTCAGAAGAGAAAGAAGTGCCGACTGCTGCCGCAAGAACCCTTGATGAACTCAGAAGTCTTAAAAAGAAACAACAAAGACTCGAGGAAAACCTGGCTATTTTTGAGGCCACTGAAATGCTGGCTAGAAGTCAATCAAAGATTATTTCGGGTTTATTTCCTGATAAATCTCCTGGTGAGCTAAAGTTCTTAGCCTTACAGCTTGTTCACCGGGCAGAGGTCATGGTGGTTCTGGCCGGTCTGGCTGAGAATTCATTTCATCTGGTGATTGCTGCTGCTGAGAACTTAAAAACCGATGTTCGTCAGGTTATTCCGGTTTTACAAGCTGAGATCAACCTGAAGGGTGGAGGAAGTCCGACGCTCGTTCAGCTGGTCAGTCAGGAAAAGGATAAAGCTGAGGCTGCTCTGAAACTGGTTGTTGATCTTCTTAAAGAGCAAAGCGGGCTTAAATAATTATTGTAATTTTTATTCGTATCTCAAACAGGCAATCGGATTGAGGCGCGCCGCTTTATGAGCAGGGAAAATACCAAAGAACAGTCCTATCGCCATGGAAACAGCCAGGCCGACTGCTGCTGACCACCACGAAACAGAAGCTGGCAGGGGAGTGGCCAGCTTAATGATGAGAGCTACAACCACGCCAGCCAGGATACCGATAACCCCACCTATTCCAGTTAAAACTACAGC
>JAKPXU010000059.1 GCA_029571905.1 Acidobacteriota bacterium
GGTGCCAGCCTGCTTCCAATCCCTTCTGGCCATAGCCGGCTAAAGCCTTAAACGAATCAAGAAAGCCCTGGGGATATTTAAAAAATGAAGAATAAAAGACAAAAGAAACAGTCAGAAAAATAAAAAGGGCCAGAAGAAGCGGCTTCCAGGCTCTCCGGGCATCACCACCCGGAGTCTTTTCTTCGTTCTCTCGTTTTTCTATCTTCTGGCTTTTCTCATCTTTCCGGTTCTTTTCTGCTTTATTTTTCTGACGGCCTAAAAGCCAGACTCCGATCAAAGCCAGCAGTGAAGCCGCCATAACGATAATAGAAGTTTCTTTAGTAGCATAAAGCAAACCAGCCGTCAGGCCAAGCCAGGCACCCTCTCTGTAATCTGGCTTTTGCCAGAAACGCCACAGGCAGATGACAAAAGCCAGGGCGAAAGCCGCCAGCAGAGATTCCTGAATGTAAAAGCGGTTGAAATAGGTAACCGGTGCCGAGGCCGCTAAGAACAGTGCTGCCCATAATTTCTCTGACTCTTTTAGATATTTTCCGGCCGCCAGGGCGGCGATGAGAATCATTACCAGGCCGAAGAAAACCGTTACCAGGCGCAAGGTAATTTCGTTCAGTTCGGCATAAGTTTTCTGGCCGCTCAGCCAGGCAAAAGGCAGGCTGAAATAATAAAGGGTCGGGCCGTGGTGCTCAGCCGGATCATAGCGATATTCGCCCTTTTCCAGCAGCTCACCAAACTTATAAGCCTGATTGGCTTCATCATGATGCATCGGCCGGAGGTCGAGCCGGTAAAGCCGGACAAACAGCCCGGCCGCTAAAATAAGGACCAGAAGAAAGGCAAATGTTTTTTTCTTCATTTAACCGGCAAACCATAAACCTCGACTTCGACATAATGATTCATATCGTTAGAGGTATTGCCATTGCTCCAGAGGCGGACATAGCGGGCCTTAACTCCCCGGCCATCAATGAGTTTGCCTTCATAAGTTTCGATATATTCTCGATCGCGGCCGGCTCCCAGGCCCAGAGTATTATCGTGGTCATTATTGAAGAGCGTCACAACACCGTTAATAAAATCTTTATCCTCTGAGACCTGGACAACCACGTCCCGATAAACGCGGGCCTGACTGTGATAATGCCAGATAATAATTGCCTGGATTAAATAAGGCTCCTTGAGGTCGATCTGCACCCACTGAGGTCCTGGCCCCAGTTCGACAAAGTAACCGTCTTCACCTGATTTTTCTCCATCGGTGAGATAGCTTAGCTCGCCAATAACCGGCTGCCTATCGCTCGAAGTCACCGGCTTGTTGAGTGAAACCAGCTGCGTCCCGGCTGGTACATAGAACGGGCCGCGCGGCTTGCCGGTGATGGGTTCAAGATTGGGAGTCTTAATATTCCGCGGTGTGCCGATAAACATTGGTTTTGGCAACTGGATTTTAAGCTCAACTTTGTCTTTTTCCTGACTCTGGGCTGAAGCTAAGCCACTCATCGTCAGGAGCAGGCTGCAGCCCAAAATAATTCCTACTAATTTAGTAGTATTTATGCTCTCCATCTCAGTCTCCTTTGATCATCTGGCTTCTGAGCCTTCCGTGTTTTCTGCTTATTAATTTGTTAATTTTAGCCGCTCTAAATATCCTGGCTGAAATCGTCTGGACGGTTAAACCAATAACAATTTTTATCACGACCGACGACCAATGTCCAGATTTCCGGCTGGGCGGCGGTCGCCGCTTCTATTTCTTCGAGGTCCATGACCATAAACGCCGTGGACAGACCATCAGATAGAGCCGGTGAAGGATGAGACACCCAGACAGCTAACTGCCTGGATTGAGACTGCTGCCCCCGCGGATCATAAATATGCTCCCCTTTAACTTCATGTCCCGAACCACTTAAAGCTCTGTCTTTAAGGCTCGCTCGGCCTGGTTTTAGAAAATCAAAGCCGCCGCCCACGGTCACCGGCCAGGCTTCCTTCCCGCGGGCCAGGACGGTGCTTTCGCCAGCATTGGCCAGAAAGCTGTCTATTTCCCAGCCGGAAAGGAGACTCGAAGCTACTTCGAGCGCATAGCCTTTGCCAATGGCTCCAAGATCCAGGTCAAGCCCGTAAGCGCTTCCCTCCAGCCGCAGAGCCAGATACTGAGTTTGAGTTTCGAGGAGCTCGAGCGGAAAAAGTTCAGCCCAGGCCTCTTTTTCAGGTCTGGACTCCTGTCCTGATCCGGTTTCGGTTTTGACTGTGCCAACCGCCCCACGCGTCTTATCATCCTGTCGATCACCACTTTTGGTTGAATTCAGCGTCCCATCTGTCTTCTTATTTGACCCGCCACCACCAGTCGCCCGTTTATTTTTTATGGCCCGGAAGTTGATATTAAAAGCTCCGCCGGTCGCGGCCATCAACTCAAAACTCGTTTTAAGGCACTCATAAGTTTCTATCCCGATGGGCAGTGTTTCACCCGGCTCCAAGCGGTTAATCATGGAAATTTCGCTTCCTGGATCAAAGCGGCTAAAAAGTCTTTCCAGCCGGTCAATTTCTTTAAAAAAA
>JAKPXU010000063.1 GCA_029571905.1 Acidobacteriota bacterium
TTTTCATTCAAACGGATGTACTCCGGGGCTCGTCCACCGGGAATGACCAGCCCATCATAGTTTTTTGGATCAACTTCGTCAAAAGTGGCCGTCAACATAAAATTGTGTCCGGGTTTTTCACTATAGGTTTGATCGCCGACAAAATCATGAATAGCTGTTTTGACCGCCTCGCCTTTTTTCTTACCAGGGCAAACAGCATCAACCTGATGGCCGACCATGGTCAGCATCTGGAAAGGAACCATAGCCTCATAATCCTCGACATAGTCTCCAACCAGCATCAGAATCTTTTTTACGCTCATTTTTACCTCCCTCCTATGTTTTTATTATTTTTTTCTGTTTTTAGTTCTGTTTATTATTATAATCCTTAACTTCAAGAAAATAATGCAATAAAGATGTAAAGTTTCGAAGCCAAAATATAAAGGCCAGCAAGTCAAGGGCCGCTTGTAGTTTCGCAGTGCCTGCAAATATTCAAATTTTGATTGATAAGACAGAAATTTAAGAGAATTTATTGGTGGAGCTGACCGGGCTCGAACCGGCGACCCCGTGACTGCCAGTCACGTACTCTCCCAACTGAGCTACAGCCCCACCGGGTAGATTTATAATACAGAAATCCCCCCTTCCAGTCAAGAAAACAGGGGACACAATCTATATTTCCTATTTTCCCATACGGTTTCCATGCCCTTTTTCTTTCTGATTGAGAATTTTGTGCATTGCTTCCATGAATGACGGTCAAGTCGTGGCTGGTCTTCCATCTTGCCGGCAAGAGAACCTATCTCAAATTATTTTGGCAGCTAATTTGTTTCACGTCATAAATATTTAATGTTGACAAAAAAACTGCCAGGTTTAAGATATTCTTTCTTAAGATTTTTGGCTCCAATGAATAGCCTTATGAAAAAATTCCATAGATATCACAAAAATTAAATGACCCATCTATGTTTGTCTATAAATCACAAATCTTCTGCCGGAAGGAGGCCCATGAATAAATCTCTAAAAAAAAGGCAGCCTGTTTTTATCCGGGCTCTGGCACCCACTCTGCTGGGCCTGGTGTTGATAGCCAGCTTATTTTTTCCCCTTTCTGCCCGGGCAGGAAGTCCGGAAGTTAAGCCCGCTTATGCTCTGGTTAATTGCCGGATATTCCCGGTTGCTCAACCAGTTATAGAAAAAGGAACAATCCTCATCCGGGATGGCTTGATTGAGGCTGTTGGCCCGGCCGCCAAAGTCAAAATTCCTGAAGACGCCGAAATCATCGAGGCCAGCGGTTTAAATGCTTATCCCGGTTTAATTTCTGCTCACACCAACCTCTTCCTTGAAATAAAGGAACAGGCTCAACCAGCCACCCCTGAAGACTATATGGCAGCTTTCAGTCAGCCAGCTGAACCCAAAGAATTCCCCTGGCTTCAGATAGTAGAAAAAATCAAGCCGAAAAAGCAGACGGTCGAAACCTACCATCGAATTGGCATTACGACAGTGGTTGTCGCCCCTCATGAGGGCATTTTCCAAGGACAGAGTGTGGTCCTCAACTTAAACAGTGACCAGATTCATAAGATGGTTCTGGCTCAGCCCTGGGCCCTCCATATCAACTTTGCGACCGAAAGAGGAGTTTATCCTTCCAGTCCAATGGGCACACTGGCTTTCCTCAGGCAGAAATTCTATGACACACAGCACTATAGCCAGCATCTTCAAAAATATCGCCAGTCGCCTCATTTTTTAAAAAGACCTGAATATGACCCATTTCTCGAAGCCCTCCTTCCTTTTGTCATTGACAAAAAGCCAATTGTTTTCCAATGCAATAATCTCGAGGAAATAAAACGCGCCCTGAAAATCATCAAAGAATTCAAGTTAAATGCTGTTCTCACCGGTTGTAATGAAGCCTGGAGGGCTAGCCAGCAACTCAAGTCAGCCAGTATTCCCCTCCTGGTGACTCTTGACTTTCGCCCACCGGCCAGCAGTGTCTATGCCCAGCAGGGACAGGCGATCAGAGAAAAGGCCGAAAAGGAGATTTATCCAGCTAATACCTCCAACCTGGTAAAAGAAAAGATGAATTTCTCGTTGACCAGTTTCGGCCTGAACGATACAGACTTTGTAAAAAATCTCAGAGCGGCCATCAAGGCAGGTTTGCCCACCGACCAGGCTCTTCGCTCCCTGACCATCGAGCCAGCCCGCACCCTTGGCCTGGAGAAACAGCTTGGCTCTCTCGAACCGGGTAAAATCGCCAATCTCATCCTGACCAAAGGCGAGCTATTCGATGAAAAAACCAAGATAGTTAAAGTCATGGTTGATGGAACCTTATTCAGCTACGAGGAGAAAGGCCAATGACTCGAAAACTAAAAAAGACCGGCCTGATTATATCTTTGTCCTTTCTGATTCTCTTTCTGTTGTCAGCTACCTGGCTGCTGGCTGGCGGTGACCTCCTGATTAAAAATGCCACTATTTTAACCGTCACTGGCAGCGTTATCCCCAATGGCGATGTTCTGGTCATCAATGGAGTAATAAAACAAATCGGTCAGAATATCACCGCCCCGGCTGGAACCAGAATCATTGAAGCTAATGGCAGATATCTGATGCCAGGCATCATAGATACTCATACCCATATTGCTCTTTCTGGCACCAATGAAGGCACCGATGCGGTCACTCCAGAAGTAACCATGGCTGAGGTGGTCAATGCCGATGACACTTCGATTTTTACCGCTCTCTCCGGCGGGGTGACCATGGTTCATACCATGCACGGCAGCGCCAATGTCATCGGGGGGACCAACGTCGTCTTGAAACTCAAATGGGGTAAACCTTCTGAAGAATTAATTGTCAAGGAAGCCTACCCTACTCTCAAATTTGCCCTGGGCGAAAATGTCAAGCAATCAAACCGCACTCTGCTTCCTGGCCGTCCGCAGCGCTACCCGGCGACCCGCATGGGGGCTAATGCTCTTATCAGAACCGAATTAATGCGGGCGAAAGACTATATCGCCACCTGGGACCGCTATGAGCAGCTAAAAAAATCCAAAAACCCTCCAGCCAACCTTCTCCCCCCACGAAAAGACCTCCGACTGGAGGCGCTGGCTGATCTTCTCCGCGGCAAGCTCATTGCTCGCTGCCACGCTTATGTCGCCCCGGAAATGATTGAGTTTCTAAACCTATCCAAAGAGTTTGGTTTCAAAATTGGCGCTTTCGAGCACGCCTGGGAAGCCTATAAAATAACCAATGAGCTAAAAGCCGCCGGCGTGGGTATCTCGGTTTTTATTGACAGCTGGGCCTATAAAATGGAAGCAGCCGAAGGTATTGCCTATAATGCTGCCTACTGCACTAAAAAAGGCATTCTGGTTTCGATTAATTCCGATAGCGGCGAGCGCATAAGAAGGCTATTTAATGAAGCTGGAAAGGCGGTTAAATACGGATTGACCCAGGATGAAGCCCTGAAACTTATCACCATCAATGCTGCCAAGCAGCTCGGTGTTGACCGCCTGGTAGGAAGCATTGAAGTTGGGAAGCAGGCTGACCTGGCACTCTTCAGCCGGCATCCACTGAGTGCCTACACCCGCTGTGAGATGACAATTATCGAAGGTGATGTTTATTTCGACCGGGAGGCACTTATCAAAGAGAGAGCCGGTGCTTCCGCCCAAAAAGGAGGCCTATCATGAAGCTAACCAGAATGACACCAGCTTCGTTGAAAAATAAAACTCAGCTTGTCTTTATGGCAGCGCTGCTCTGTCTGGGTCTAGGGAGTCTTTATTCCCTTCCACTTTCAGCTGCCGTTCAGACTGAAGATAAGGCCGAGGTAATAGCCATTGTAGGAGCAAAAATAGTTCCGGTGACTGGCCAGATCATTGACTCCGGTTCGATTCTAATCAAAGATGGCAGAATAGTTGACCTGGGAGCTAATGTTTCTATCCCGGCTGGAGCCAGGGTTATTGAAGCCCGAGGCCTGACTGCTTATCCCGGGATGATCGACAGCTATTCCTGGCTGGGCCTGGAGGAAATCAGCGGTGTCCGGGCGACGGTTGATAATCGCGAAACAGGCCGGGTTAATCCTCAGGTCAAAGCTATTGAAGCTCTCCGTTATGATTCAATGCACATCCCGATTGCCCGGGCTAACGGTATCGTCGCAGCGGTAGTAGCTCCCAGCGGCGGGCTAATCTCGGGTCAAAGCACTCTGATCAAGCTGGATGGTTGGACCAACCGGGAAATGGTCATCAAAGAATCGCTGGCCATGATCATTGAACTTCCCGCCATCAGACGAAGTCGTGGTGGGTTCTCTGGTTTTAGAGGCCAACAACCTCAGGTCACTACCGAAAAGACTCTCGATGAACTGCGGCAGATTTTCAAGAAAGCCCGGATGTATGAGAAAAGAAGAGAAGCGGCCCGCAAAAATAGCCTCCTCCCGCTACCGGAGTTTGATGAGGCCAGCCACTTTCTCCTCCCGGTAGTTAAAGGCGAATTGCCGGTCATTTTCTCAGTTCATGCCGATAAAGATATCCTTCAGACCATTAAATTTGTTCAGGAGGAAAAAATAAAGGCGATTTTCTATGGAGTCGAACAGGGTTTTAAAGTTGCCCAAGAAATCAAGGAAGCAGGCATTCCCTGTATTATCGGTTCTCTCTACAGCCTGCCCCCTGTCTGGGAAGATGGCTATGATGCTCTGTTCTTAAATCCAGTCATTCTCAATCAGGCTGGAGTCAAGATTGCTTTTTCTTCCTCCAGTGCCAGCACCGCCAAGGACCTCCCCTACCAGGCAGCTAAAGCAGCCGCCTTCGGATTAAAGCCGGAAGAAGCACTGAAAGCAGTGACCATTTACCCGGCAGAAATCTTTGGTGTGGACAAATTGCTGGGTAGCCTTGAACCAGGCAAAACCGCCAGTCTTGTCCTGGCTGACGGAGACCTTCTCGAACTCGGAACAAAAATTCAGAAAGTTTTTATTGATGGAAAAGAAGTCTCTCTTGAGAACCGATATACTGAGCTCCTTAAAAAATTCGAACAAAGAGAGGTAAATAAATAGAAAGATAGAAAGTCAGTGGAGTAAGACATGAAGGACCGGGTGGGAGAGCTTCTGGTCGGACTCGACCTTGGCGTCGAGTCGGTGAAGCTGGCCATTCTGGATAATCACCATCAGCTGATCAAAAAAGATCTGGAGCCAGTTAAAGGTCAGCTTTTACAGGCACTAAATAATCTTATTTATAGAAATTTCAGCCAGACCTCAGATGATGGATTATTCGTAGCTGTGACCGGCGCCGGCCAGAATAGTTTTATCTTTCCCGAAAATGTTATAAAGGTCAATGAAATTTCTGCTCTGGCTTATGGCTCGAGTCTGATTTTCCCTCGGGCCAGATCTGTTTTTGATATCGGGGCAGAAAGCGCCCGCTGGGTGGAAATTAAGCCAGGTTCATCTCAAGAACCATTTCCAGAGATAATCGATTTCTCACTCAATGAAAGATGCGCTGCTGGCACCGGTCTTTTCCTGGAAAAACAAGCCTATCGCCTGGGTTTAACCATAGAGGAATTCTCGGCTCTGGCTGCCCGGGCCAGGAAAGGGGCACCGGTGGCCGGTCGCTGTAGTGTCTTTGCTAAATCAGATATGATTCATCTCCAGCAAAAAGGCGTACCGGTGGAAGAAATAGCCTATGGGGTCTGCCTGGCTCTGGTCAGGTCAGTTACCTCTTCTCTCCTTAAAAGTAAATCCTGCCTCTTGCCCGTGGTCCTGGCCGGAAACACCATCAGAAATCATGGCCTTATCAGGGCCTTTAAGCAGCTCCTCAAAACAGGAGAGAGTGAGCTCATTTATTCTGAACTGTCACCCTACCTGACTGCCATCGGTGGGGCCATCCTGGCCGAAATTAAAAAAGAAGATAACAAACCTATCTCAGCCGGCGATTTTCAAGAAAAAACCAGGCCGCGCCTCGAAATGAAGGTTTTTGATCTGCAGCCGCTGGGTGAATTAACGGCCATCCCGGCCACCGAACCAGACCGGGTGTTCACCTCCCAGGTCAAAGGTTATCTCGGCCTTGACGTTGGTTCGGTCAGCACCAATCTGGTAGTCATGGCTGAAAATGCTGAAATATTAAGCGGTGTTTATCTCCCTACCAGAGGGCAACCTCTGGAGGTAATCAAGGAAGGACTGGCCACAATTTTATCAAGATTTCATGGCGGTCTGGAAATCCTCGGTATCGGAACTACCGGCAGCGGCCGCTACTTAGCCGGGCGGCTCGTCAAAGCCGATATCATTAAAAATGAAATCACCAGCCAGATGAAAAGTGCTGTTCATTATTTTCCCGAGGTTGATACCATCTTTGAAATTGGCGGCCAGGATTCCAAATTTATCCAGGTTGAGCAGGGCCGGGTCATTGATTTCAATCTGAATAAAATCTGTGCGGCTGGTACCGGCTCCTTTCTGGAAGAACAAGCCAGCCAGCTTGGCTTTAAAGTCGAGGACGATTTTGCCCGCCTGGCTTCTCTCTCCACCCGGCCTTATAATCTCGGCAGCCGCTGCACGGTTTTTATGGAATCGGAGCTTCTGCAAGCAGTGACCCGCAACGAGCCTCTGCCTGACCTGGTGGCCGGTCTGGCCTATTCAATAGCCCGGAATTATCTGGAAAAAGTGGTCGAACGAAGGCCGGTCGGTCAGCATATTGTTTTTCAGGGAGGAGTGGCCTCCAATCCGGCAGTAGTTAAAGCTTTTTCACTTCTCCTCGACCGTCCAATCAAAGTTCATCCTTATCAGCGGCTATCGGGGGCCATCGGAGCGGCACTCGAAGCCCGGGAGGTTGTAAAAAAAGTCGGTAAAAAGTCACCCGGCCTTAATGATATCCGCCAGATCCTTCACCAATCTTTTGAACCAAGAAGTTTTGAATGTCAGATTTGCTCCAACCGCTGCCAGGTCATCTCGATTGAAACAGGAAAGGAAAAAGTCTTTTTTGGCGACATCTGCGAGCGTTACACCTCGACCCTGGCCGGGGAAAATCCGGCTGCTGATTTTCATAACCCTCTTATTTTCAGGAAGAAACTAGTGGACGAACTCCTGTCCACCAATGCTGGTAGTGGGCTGACCATCGGCCTACCGCGCGGTTCAGCCTGGCAGGAGTTTTTGCCTTTCTGGATATCTTTCTTTTCCAATCTGGGCTATAGGGTCAAGTTGCCGCCTGAAACCAACTCTGAAATCCTGGAGTCCGGGCTCAGGCTGCAGCCAGCTGAAATCTGCCTCCCGATAAAAATAGTTTCGGGCCAGATTAAATTTCTCCAGGCCGACCCGGAAGTTGACCTGGTTTTTGTGCCCAGTCTGGTTGATTTTCATGCCTGGAAAAAAGAATCTTTTTACTTTTGCCCATATACAGAACATCTCCCTCACATGCTGCCAGGAGAGATAAGGAATAAACTACTGACGGCCCCGGTTTATTTAGCGCCTGATGCCAGGAGCCGGAAAGCAACCTTCAAAAATCTGTCTGAATGCCTTAAACTCCCTACAGAAAGAATCAAGGAAGCCTGGCTATCAGCCTGGCAGGTTCAAATCAAATTTAACCAGAAACTGAAAAAACAGGGAGAAACCCTTTTTAGAGAAGCAAATCTGGCCAGAAAGCCGGTCTGGGTCATTGCCGGCCGGCCTTATCTTCTCTACGATAACTTTTTTAACCTTAATCTCTGGTTTCATTTAGAAAAGCTGCGAGTGACGGCCATCCCGATGGATTACCTGCCAGTTGAGGAAATCAGACTGGCCGACATTCCGCTCGAAGGCTCTGATATTCCTCCCTGGAGATATCCCCAGAACATCTTAAAATCAGCTACCTGGTGCCGCCAGACAGGAGTCTTTCCTGTTTTTCTCAGCAATTACGGCTGCGGGGTGGATGGCTTTGCAGTCAAACATCTGAAAAACCTCATGGAAGATATCCCTTATCTGCTGCTCGAGTTCGATGAACATCGAGCCGAAGCAGGACTAATTACCCGCCTGGAAGCTTTTGTTGATGAAATCAGCCAGTCTGGGAGCCATTCCAGAAAATCAACTTCAATAAAAAATGCAGTTGATCCAGAAAATCTACCAATAGAAGAGCTCCAAAAATATCCTTTCAAAATCCCTTATTTTGCTGACCACGCTCTGGCTTTTGCCGGTGCGATGAAAAAAGCGGGTATGCAAGCTGAGGTTTTGCCCCCGCCTGACAAAACAAGCCTTGAGCTCGGCGAAAAATATACCTCCGGCAAAGAATGTCATGCCTTTTCTTTTCTACTCGGAGATCTTTTAAAACTGGCTTTAAAAAGCACTGACCGTGAGCCTCAGATCTTCTTTTTCCCCGGCGCCCGTTATTCCTGCCTTCTCCAGCAATATGGCCCTGCCATGCGCAATCTGCTGCTGGAACTTGGCAAGAAACACATAATGGTTTTAACTCCTAGCCTCGAATACATCTGGAAGCTGGTCGGCTTTGACGGGTTAAAAAGCCTCTGGCAGGGGCTGGTAGCCATTGACCGGCTGAATAGAATCGCCTGCCACCTGCGTCCCTACGAGCTTAATCGCGGTGAGACGGCTATGGCTTTTAACAGAGGCCTTAAATTGATCGAAGATGGACTGGCCACTGACCAGCTAAAGGCCAATCTGGAAAAAATCAAATCTGATTTTAAAAATATAAAAGTCAGGCAGGAAGACAGGCCGATCATCGGGGTGGCTGGCGATATTTACACCCGTCAGAACTATTTTGCCAATAATTACCTGTTCGAAAGGCTGGAAGCGCTGGGCTGTGAAGTCTGGCCGTCACCCTTTATAATTGAAGAAGTTGATTTTACTTTTAGCCGCGGACTGTATGAGACTTTATCTGAAGGGAAATTGATACATAGCCTGGCCTTTGCTGGCTTAAATCTAATTAAAGAACGCAAGAGGCGACAGGTGCAAAGGAAACTCGAGGTGACCGATCTCGAGATTAGAGAACCGGATTTTAAAGAGCTGGTCAAATTTACCACGACTTATCTTAATTATGATAACAACCAGAGCCTCTTTTTAAACGTGGCCAGAATGGTTGATTTTGCTCGCCAGGGAGCTGATGGCCTGATGAATGTAATCTGCTTTAACTGTATGTTAGGCCTGACCTCAGCTGCCATTTCTTCTCGAATCAAAAGCGATTTTGAGAATCTGCCGATACCAACTCTGATTTATGGTGAGACGGAAAACACCAGCGCCAGCAGCCGACTGGAAGCCTTTGTCGAACAGGTTAAAGCCAGATACAGGAAGAAAAAATTAAACCAGGCTTTTAACCCTGATAGATATTGATTGACCGGCTTGGCCCTAAACCTCAAATAGAAGTCAGAACGACGGCAATTATACCCGTCAGGAAGACGCCATCAAAAGTCCCGGCTCCACCAATAGAAGCTACCGGTGCTCCCAGCTCGGGTATTTTTTTAAGGTTCAACAAATCAGCTCCGACTAGCGTTCCCAGCGTGCCAGAAACATAGGCTATGACCGGGGCAGATTGAAAACCATCAGGCGAGATAAGCGAAACGAGAAAAGCCACTAAAGCGGCCACCAGCGGCGGAAAGAGAGCCGGAGTAGCGATACCAAGGCCTTTGACCGGCCGGGCCACTCTGTTAACCAGAAAGGTCACTATGCCCGTGGCTATAACAAACTCCCAGAAAAGGCCTCCCCAGTGGAAAAGGAGGTATAGACTTATCAGTGACGGAATAATCGCACCGCCCATATTGATGGCCAGAACTGTTGTTTCACTGGCTGCTGCCACCGGTACCTGAAACTTCCAGCCGTAAAAATTTACTACCTGTCCCTCCATCATCTGCCCGGAGTGAAGCTTTTTTATGGGAATATTAATGCCACTGCCAATTAAAGTCAGAAAAAGCAGGGTAAAAACTAAATCCGGCGGAATGCCCAGCCTCTGGAAGGCAAAGGAAATAACTCCCAGTTTCAGGAAAAAGAACAACCCGCCAAGAAGAATAAAGTAGCCAATCAAGAAAAAAAGGAGTACGGGTAAAAAAAACATTGGCCTTTACACCTCACTCTTGAAATGGCTCTTCTTAATAATACACTCATCAGCCAATAATAAAAAGGAATTAAGTTTAAAGCTCGAAGCTCTGTCTGAAAAGCAGACAGTTCGTTGAGAGCCGGTCTGAAAAGACAAATAATCAAAATATTATGCTGGCGATGAAAATATTATTCAGGTCATCTACCAAATCGACTTAATAAATAATAGAATCTATCCTATTTAAAATTCACAAAGAGGTAGTAAGAAATGCAGGTCAAGGTGCTAAAAGGAAAAGTCAGGCTAATTTCCATCACAGTTATGCTGACTGTTCTGTTTATCCTGGTTCCGGCCGAAGCAGCCAGGGTTAAAAATGTCATCCTGCTTATTGGTGACGGGATGGGAGTAAGCACCATGAGCTTAGCTCGCTGGTACAAAGATGGTCAGCCTTTGAGCTGGGATAAATATGTCTCCGGTCTGGTCAGGACCTATTCCGCTGATGATCCGATTACCGACTCGGCGGCTGCTGCTACCGCTATGGCTACAGGTCACAAAACGAAAACTGGCTTTCTGAGTGTCCTGCCTGATGAGATGGATAGAGCTCCGGCTGCCACCGTCCTGGAAGGGGCGAGATTGAGGGGTAAATCAACCGGCCTGGTCGTTACCTGTAACATCCAGCATGCCACTCCGGCTGCCTTCGCTGCTCACTATCCCCGCCGCTCCGATTACGAAGCTATCTGTGAACAAATGGTTTACAACCAGGTGGATGTTCTTCTGGGCGGCGGACTGAAGTATTTTACAGGAAGAAAAGATGGCGAAGACCTGCTCCAGGTGCTCAAGCAGAAAGGCTATGCCATCATTACCAGCCCCGAAGAGTTGAAGTCAACCAGCAGCTCAAAGCTGGCCGGGCTTTTTGCTGAAGTAGATTTGGCTTATGACCTTGACCGCGATCCAACCAAAGAGCCTTCATTAGCTGAAATGACCGAGGTGGCTATAAATCTTTTGTCCAGAAACAAAAAGGGCTTTTTCCTGATGGTCGAAGGCAGCAAAATAGACTGGGCTAACCATGACCATGACCCGGTGGCCTCAGTGACGGATATGATGGCTTTTGACCGGGCAGTCAAAGTAGCTCTCGACTATGCCCTCAAAGAAAGGAACACGGTAGTAATAGTGGTGGCTGACCATTCAACTGGCGGCCTGACCATCGACAATGACCAGAGCTTCTCAAAATCCGAAAGCAAAAGAATAGGTGATTTTGTCAATCCTTTAAAAGCGGCCAGCCTAAGTGCCGAACGTCTGGAAAAGCTTCTTCGGCCAGATATGACCGAGGTTGAAGTCAAAGCCATCGTCAATGATCGTTATGGCCTCACCGACCTGACTGAAGAAGAGCTTAAGGTGATTATGGATTATCTGGCCAGAGCTGCCACAAATCCAAAGCAGTCTGGAAAACTTAAATCTATCATCGGCCCAATGATAAGTAAAAGGGCCATGATTGATTGGACAACCAGCGGTCATACTGGAGAGGAAGTTGCCCTGGCTGTTTACCATCCAGAAGGACTGAGGCCAGAAGGGGTCATTGAAAATATAGATATTGCCCGTTATGTGGCCGGGTTAATGCAGATAAATCTTGAGGCAATAACCAGGGAGTATTTTATTGAAGCTGAGGCAGCCTTTAAAGCTAAAGGAGCCCAGGTTGAATTAGATGTGGCTACTGATCCAGCCAACCCAGCGTTGAAAGTCAAAAAGGGCAACCGGAGCTTCATCATTCCAGCCAACAAGGATTTCGTGGAAATGAACGGAACCAAAATCCAGACCAGGCTGATCAACGTCTATAACGGGAAAAATTTCTACGTCTCTCGTCAGGTCCTTAACCTGCTAGAAAACTAGGGACACAATCTATATTTCCTATTTTTTTCTGGTCAATTCTTGAGAAAAGAAAATACATTTCCCCTTTCCCTACCCGGTGGAAAATCTCGAGCAAGCTGGCCTGCGAAGTTATAAAAAGACGGCGATATTTTGACTCGGGCTATATTCAACAATCAGGCAGACGAAATATTTTAGCCCTTATATCAAAAACCAGAGACACATTTACAAAAGCGTCGGGCGAGATCAATGATGTCGTCTTTTCTGGCCACTGTGTTGATCCAGCATTTGGGGATACTGACCAGGCCGTAATAGATTCCGGCTATCCCGCCAACCACCGCTCCCGTCGTATCAGCATCATCACCCAGATTTACGGCCTTTAGAACTGTTTCTTCATAAGATTTACTGTTCAAAAAACACCAGAGGCTGGCTTCTAGAGTATCGATTACATATCCGCTGGACTTTATTGATTCTTCTGGCAGCTTCTGGATATTTGCTTCTAAGATTCTGGAAAAATGAGGCAACTCGCACCTGTATGGAAGCCGAGAGTAATACTTTATGGCTTCGGTAGACATTCCTTTATAAGCTTCCTCTGGCTCCTGGCCGCGCAGAAGATTAATGGCATACCGTATATACATACCACAGGCCATTTGAGACCGCGGATGACCGTGAGTTAAGCAGGAAACTCGATGGGTCAGTTCAAATTGCTCTTCCTGACTCATCTTCTCGACATAATAAGCCAGTGGCAAAATTCTCATCAACGAGCCGTTTCCATTACTGAACTCATGTCTTCCCCCGGCCTCAACTGGATTTACACCCTCTTTCAAGCGACTGATGGCCTCTTCCGTCGTGCCTCCCACATCGAAAGCCTCGCCATACGGAGTCCAGTATCCTTCGTCCAACCAGCGGCAGAATTTATGAGCTATATCATGAAGGTCAAAACCCCGGCAGAGTGATTCAGCCAAACAGAAAGCAAGTGAGCTATCGTCAGACCACGTTCCGGGTGGCTGGCCGTGAGTCCCGCCCCCTATCATGTCAGTCACGGGTTGCCTTTTTAGCTCACCTCTGGGGGTAAACTCAACCGGGACACCCAGTGCATCGCCCACAGCCAGGCCAAACAAACCACCCAGTACTTTATCCTCTTTGCTACCTTTTTTAATCCGGTTGATCATTACTGAATTCCATTTCCACCTAATAATTACTAAGACAAAATGCTGGCTCAAGCATCACATTAGAGACTGTTAAAAATCTTGAGCCATAACAATTGTCCTGTTATCAGCAACTGTTTACCTCTGGCGGCCGGCGAACCCTGATTTTCAGGTGACGACCGGCAATAGAGAAGCCTTCCTGAATTTAACCCACAAATTCATAAAACAAATTCATTAAACTGCCATCGTTGATCAGAGTTAAACAATTTATCTGAGCTAATCATCCTTCTTAAGGAAATTGCTCTTACCACCAATACCGGGCAATGATAAAGAATTTTGTGGCGCATAGATTTTAGGTGCCTGGGTAGTATAAGGGTTACTGACGCTGTAAGCAGAGTAAGGACTGCCATAAAGGCTATATGGATTATTGATACTCACCGGCGAGTATTTGCTCCCATAAACACCATAGGGATTGGACACCGATTCTGGATCATACTTGTTCGAATTGAGTCGGCCGAGATACTGGCCATTTTCACCGACCAGAATTGGAGAGCTTGATCCTGAAACATAAGGGTTATTGACACTCAATGGTGAATAGGGCGAGCCATACAGTGAATATGGATTATTGACGCTCTCGGGCGAATATTTACTTCCATATTGTCCGTACTTATTAGAAATTGATTCTGGATCATATTTGTTAGCTGAATATTTCCCCAGATATTTATATTTCTGATTTTTCGTGCTGCTCGTCTGCCCATAAACCAGAGTAAATGAAATTAGCATGACAAAGAAAATGGCGAAAACTTTTTTCATGATTTGCTCCTTTTCCTTCTGGCTTAGCAATATTATAAGCCGCAATCAGATTTAAAGACAAGCAAAGCCCGTTG
>JAKPXU010000112.1 GCA_029571905.1 Acidobacteriota bacterium
GATAAACCTTGATTTTGCTGATGTCAAATCGATCATGAAGGGCATGGGCATGGCTTTTATGGGCACCGGTCTGGCCTCAGGAGAAAACAGAGCAGTGGAAGCAGCCCAGAAGGCCATCAGCAGTCCTCTGCTGGTGGATACTTCTATTGAAGGAGCCAGAGGCGTGCTGATCAATGTCACTGGCGGAAAGGATATGACCCTGCATGAAGTTTCCAAAGCCTCCCAGCTCATTACCAGTCTGGCTGATCCAGAAGCAAACATTATTTTTGGCACTGTCCTGGACGAAGACATGAAAGAAGCTATCAAGATCACGGTTATCGCCACCGGTTTCGATCATCGGGAAAATAGACGTCCAACAACTGAAGAAATAAGAACCAGACTAACCAGGACCCAGCCGGCCGTGCCGGTTAACTCTTCTACTCCCCCTTATGTTTTTGAACCAAAAGGTAATCAGGAGGTATTTTTCGAAGCTGGTCAGTCTGAACCTGACTGGAAGGAAATGAATATTCCGGCTTTTATGAGAAAAATGAGACAACAAGCTATGAGGAAAACACCCGATGATTTACGCTGATACTGTCGTCGCCAATATCTCACAGTTAGTTACCTGTGCCGGAGAGAAACACAGGATCAAAAAAGCCAGGCAGGGGGTAGGCCCCATAGAAAAGGCCTGGGTAGCTGGCTCCAGAGGACGGATTGTCTTTGTCGGTCAGGAAAACGAGTTCCGGGCCAGAGTATCCTTAAGTGAGGAAGCAAAGGTCATTGATGCGTCCGGCCTGGTCGGTCTGCCCGGCTTCGTTGATTGTCATACTCACCTGCCTTTTGCTGGTGATAGAGCCAGAGAGTTTTCCCTGAGAATTGCCGGCTATACTTACCAGCAGCTGGCAGAGATGGGACTGGGTATTCAGACGACGGTTAAGGCCACCAGGGCCATTTCAGCCGAAGATCTGGAAGGAATCTGCCTGAAAAGGCTGGAAATAATGCTGCTTAATGGGACGACGACGATTGAGGCCAAAAGCGGTTACGGCCTCAACCGTCAGGACGAGCTCAAACAGCTTCTGGTGCTGCGCAACCTGGCCGATCGGCAGCCGGTTTCGATCGTCCCCACCTTTATGGGAGCTCACGAAATACCACCTGAATTTAAGTCTGATCACGGTTCTTATATTAAATTCTTAAAAGAAGAGATGATGCCTGAAGTTAAACAGGCTAATCTGGCCGAGTTTTTCGATATTTTCTGCGAGCCGACCGTTTTCAATCTGGAAGAAACCAGAGAACTGGCTGTTGAAGCGCTGAGACTTGGTTATAAACTTAAAATTCATGCTGATGAATTTGTGCCCATTGGTGGAACGGAACTGGGAGTAGAACTCGGGGCCAGGTCAGTTGAGCACCTGATCAACATCACTCCAGCTGGTATCGAAAAACTGGCTGGCAGCCGGACAGCGGCAGTGCTTCTCCCCGGTGTTTCCTTTTTCCTTATGTCTGACCGGAAAGCCCCGGCCAGAGAACTGATCGACCGGGGGGCAATTGTCGCCCTGGCCAGCGATTTTAATCCTGGCAGTTCCAACTTGCTGTCTATGCTTTTTGTGCTGCAACTGGGCGTTTTTACCTTAAAAATGACCATCGAGGAAGCCATAAATGCCTGTACGGTCAATGCTGCTTACGCCATTGACCGGCAGGATGAAGTTGGCTCAATTGAGCCTGGTAAATCTCTAGACTTGATCTTATGCGATCTTCCCTCTTATATTCACCTGGCTTATGAACTGGGAAGAAATCCAGTCCGGACAGTTATCAAGCAAGGAAAGATAGTGGTTGATGACGGACAAATTAAGAAATAAATAACTCGAAAAGGCAGGCTGATCAGTTCTTTTGTTTCTTTTTCCAGTACAGATAAGCCGGGACACCAAGAAAAATAATACCCAGTCCGGCCATGGAATTTAAAAATTCCTTGATTAATGAATTAACTGAAATGGCCAGAGCAGCCAGAACAAAAAGGGCTGGAGCCCAGGGATAACCCCAGGTCTTATAAGGCCTGGGCAGGTCAGGTCTTTGGCGTCGCAGAATAAAAACAGCTGCCACCGTCAGGCCAAAAAAGATCCATTCGCCAAAAATTACATAGGTAAAAAGCTGTTCAAAAGTCCCCGACAGGCTGAGAACTATGCTCCACAGGCTGATAGCTATGATCGAGACATAGGGAGTCTTAAATTTAGGATGAATCCTGGCTATTGACCTAAAAAACAATTTGTCCTGAGCCATCGCATAATAGACCCGCGGGGAGCAAAGCATGTTCTGATTAGCTGAGCCCAGGATGGAGAAAAGGATAATTAAAGAGATAATAGAAGCGCCAAGCGGTCCAACAGCCACCATCATGACGTCAGCGGCAACTCTGTCTGAAGCGGCTATCGCCGGAGAAGGCAAAATGTACAGATAGGCCAGGTTAGCCAGTAAATAAATGATAATGACACCAAATAATCCAATCAAAATACCCAGCGGAAGATTCTTTTCTGGATTTTTGACTTCACCGGCACTATAGGTGGCTGTTTCCCAACCCTTGTAAGCCCAGAAGGTGGCAATCAAAGCCACTCCAAAACTGCTGAGCAAATCGAGCGAAAATCCGCCAACTCCTGGGGTGATAAAATTAGCCGGATTCCCTTTTCCCGAAAGAAAAACAGCAGCACAGATCCCGAAGATGCCGACTATTTTTATTACTGTTAACAGATTTTGCAAATTTCCGCCCTGTCTGGCACCCAGATAATTGACGGTGGCCAGAAAAACGATAAAGATAACGGCGGCCAGCTTGGTCATGAGTGGTGACATTTTCACAAAAAAAGGCAAATAGTTGGCAGAGAAAGCCACAGCCAGAGTAGCAATAGCTCCTGAATCTATAACGAAGAAGAGTGTCCAGCCGAAAAGGAAAGAAATAAATGAGCCGTAGGCTTCACGGAGATAGATATAAATACCGCCGGCCTCAGGCAATGCCGAACCCAGCTCGGCCAAGGCCAGAGCTCCCAGAAAACTAAGAAAACCCCCGACCACCCAGACGGCCAGCATCAGCAATGGTGATTTGACGGCCCCGGCGATTTCAGAAGGAACCATAAAAATTCCTGAACCAATAATGCCGCCAATAACAATTGAAGTCACATCAAACAGGCCAAAGACCCGGGGCAATTGAGTTTTAGGCTGGCAGGATTTTACTCTCGATTCAGTACTCATGCTTATTTATTGAGGTAAGATAAATAAAAGGAGTCCGAAAGTCAAATAACACTTAATAAATATCCAGCATTCGATATTGCACAGCTTCGGCGATAGCGGCTGCTGATAGTTTATCTTCGCCGGCCAGGTCAGCAATTGTCCTGGCCACTTTTAAAATCCGGTCGTAGGCTCTGGCACTGAACTGAAATCTTTTCATAGCCGTCTCCAGTAATCTCTGGCCTTCCACTTCCACCTGGCAGAACTGGCACAAATCTTTTGATCCCAGTTGTGAATTAGCAAATATCCTCCGTCCCCTGAACCTCTCCCACTGAATCTTTCTGGCCGCCGAGACCCTTTTTTTAATCTCGGTTGAAGATTCGCCTGGTGGCCGCCCGACTATGTCCTGATATTTTACAGCCGGTACTTCGATTTGAATATCAATTCGATCCAGCAGCGGTCTGGATAACCTTGAATAATATTTTCTCCTTTCGATGTCTGTGCAGTGCACCCCCAGTCCAGAACCAATAAACACATCACTGCAAGGATTCATAGCTGCTATCAGCATAAAAGAACAGGGAAAAGTCAAACTGGAAGCTACCCGCGAAATGGTAACGTGCCCGTCTTCCAGGGGCTGACGCAAGCTTTCCAGCGCCTGCCGGCCAAATTCTGGAAACTCATCCATAAAAAGCACACCTCGATGAGCCAGGCTGACCTCACCAGGCCGTGGGAAATTACCTCCGCCCACCAGTCCGGTATCAGTGATAGTATGGTGCGGCGACCGAAAGGGCCTCTGACTTATGGCCGCCCGATTCCCCAAAAGGCCGGCTGCGCTGTAGATCTGAGTAACCTCAATTATTTCTTCGAAGACCATATCAGGTAGAATAGTCGGCAGACGCCTGGCCAGCATGGTTTTGCCTGAACCTGGCGGTCCAATGAGCAGGATATTATGCCCGCCTGCTGCCGCCACTTCTAGTCCTCTTTTAGCCTGCTGCTGACCCTTTACCTCTGAAAAATCAACTTCTGATTTGACTTCTCCAATTAATTCAGACAGCGAATAACTGGCTGGCTTCCTGCCCTCTTCTCCATTGAGCAACTTTACAACTTCCAGCAGATGATCCATCCCATAGACAGGCAGATTCCTCACCAGGCAGGCTTCTCGCTCATTTTTTCTGGGCAGAACCAGACCTGCTAAATTCTTTTCTGCCGCCAGGAGGGAAAAAGGCAAGGCTCCCCTGACCGATTTCAAGCTTCCCTCTAGAGTCAGTTCGCCGACAAAAAGAAAACGACTGAGACTTTCAGAGTTCACCACTCCCAGAAAAGCCAGCAGGCCCAGTGCTACCGGCAGATCAAAAGAAGAACCTTCTTTCTTCCGACTGGCCGGAGCTAAATTAATAATTATTTTCTTGGCGGGAAAGTCAAAACCACAGTTGCGCAGGGCCGCTCTGACCCTTTCTTTGCTTTCACGAACGGCGGCATCCGGCAGGCCAACGATAACAAAAGCCGGCAGGCCAGGTGAGATATCGACTTCCACCTCAACCTGATAGGCTTCTATCCCATGGAGGGAAGCACTCAGAATTCTTACCAGCATTGTCCCTTAAAAGAAGGGACGAATGGGAAAACAATAATTCTCAGATTGCCTGTTATTTTTTCTTAGCCAGGCCAAACTCACGGGACAGGCGTTCAATTTCCTGCTCAATATCTTCAATTGATTGAACTTTAATTTTGGTCGTCGGGAAAGGGGATTCATTTCCTGGTTTAACAAACTCAATTGGGGCCTCTGCCGGTTTTTTCTCTGACTTTCTTTTTGGAGCTGGCCGATCGACCGCTTCCTTGAGTTCAGAAGTGGCCAGAATACTGGCCGGTTCAGCCGGTGCTTCCCGGGCTTTCTCACTCTGGCTAATATTTTCACCAAAGACACTGGCTCTCACCACCGGCACAGTTAGCCTGGCTATTTCTTTAAGAGTCTCCAGCACTCCCCGACCATTGATCGCTTCGGCTTCGATATAAGGACAATTTCGTGAATTCAACAAGCGATTAAGCGTCTCCACTGGAATCAGATTGGGTAAATCTCTCTTATTATATTGGAAAACGAGCGGAATGCGGTTGAGGTCTATACCCTGTTCCAGACAATTTTTCCTGAGGCCATCAAAACTTTCCAGGTTAGCCTCAAGGAGTGGTAGCTGAGAATCAGCCACAAAGACAATGCCGTCCGCTCCCTTCAGAACACTTTTTCTGGAAGCCTCATAAAAAACCTGTCCGGGCACGGTCAGCAGCTGAAAGTGAACCTTGAACTCCTTGATTAGACCAGCCTTGATCGGTAGAAGATCAAAAAAGAATGTTCTTTCAGCTGGCGTCTCCAGACAAACCAGCTCTCCCCGATAAGCAGACTCAAGCTTAAAGTAAATATAGCGTAGATTGGTGGTTTTGCCACTCAGCCCCGGGCCATAATAGACAATCTTAATGGCCATATTTTTGGTTACATAGTTAACATAGGCCATTTCTTTTCTCGAGTTTAGAAATAGATATCATATTCACTTACTTTTAGTCAAATGTTTGGAGCTTTAATTGAAAAAATAAAAAACCCTGAGCCTTTGAATTAGAGCAGAAGCTGTGCTATTTTTTGTCTTCTGCCTGTATCCTCAGCCGCTATTTATCCGATGATACAGGTTCCGAAAGGAGAGCAGAATTGATTGAAAAAAACTTAAGGAAAGCCAGAAGAGTAGCCGTTATTGGCGGCCACCAGCCAGATGAAGCAGCCTTGAAAATCGCCTACGAAACCGGGCAGAAGCTGGCTCAGGCCGGGGCCATTCTGGTCTGCGGCGGCCTGAGTGGGGTTATGGAAGCAGCAGCCCGAGGAGCTAAAGAAGCTGGCGGGCTAACCATTGGCATTTTACCTGGAACCAATTTGGAAGAAGCTAATCCTTTTATTGATCTGCCTCTGGCCACCGGTCTTGGTCTTAGCCGGAACTCACTGGTCGTTCTTAATGCTGACAGCGTAATTGCTATAGACGGTGAATACGGCACATTGAGTGAAATAGCTTTTGCCTGTCTGTATAATAAAAAAGTTGTCGGGGTCAACACCTGGGAAATTGAAGGTGTCCTGGCCGCGAACTCAGCCAGCGAAGCCGTAGAGCTGGCTCTGTCAGCTGAGAAATAGCAAAGTTATAACCGAGAGGAACAATGGTTGAGGAGCAGGCGTTAAGTTCGACCGAGGGAAATCCTGGATCAGCTCAATCAGACCAGGATTCGTCCCTGACCGAAAATTTTAAATTGATTATATCATACGATGGAACTGAATATCATGGCTGGCAAAGACAGCCGGGCAAAATCACCATTCAGGCTTTAATAGAAAATGCTCTCCAGCGACTGACCGGGCAGGTTATAAAACTGCAGGCGGCTGGACGGACAGATGCCGGCGTCCACGCTATCGGGCAGGTAGCCAGCTTCCGGGCAGTTAGTCGGTTAAAAGAGAGTGAGCTTCTCCGGGCTCTTAATGCCTTACTGCCTCCTGACATTAGAATTATGGAAGTGGCCAGAGTGGCCCGGGATTTTCAAGCACGGAAATCAGCCCATTCGAAAATTTATCGCTACCGGATTAAGACTTCAGTCATTCTGAGTCCGTTTGATTATCGCTATGTCTTTCATTATCCCCATCCACTGAATAAGGAAGCGATGTCCCTGGCCGCCAGATGTTTTGAACGTCAGGATGATTTTACCGCCTTTTCCTCCGGTTTTTATCAACATCCGGTCAGACATGTCTATCACTCTATCCTGGAAGCGGCAGACGAGGAGTTAGTTTTTACCATCGAAGCCAATGGCTTCCTCCGCCACATGGTCAGGACAATTGTGGGGACGCTGCTAATGGTCGGGCGCAACAGGTTGGCCCCGGAAGGAATAGAAGAACTTTTCAAAGGTAAAAAGAGAACCAGGCTTAGCCCAACTGCCCCGGCCAGGGGCCTTTATCTGGTCAAGGTCATCTACTGACCAGCTGGCCAGTTAACTCAGGGTCAAACCCATCAGGTATG
>JAKPXU010000113.1 GCA_029571905.1 Acidobacteriota bacterium
TCCAGCTTGGCTCTTTTCTTAATCCAGATAGGGCCAGAACTCTTTACCAAAATCTAAAAGGAAAATACCCCCAGGTATTCATCTCCACCTATCAGGCATTTTCCGGTCAGATATTTTACCGGGTCAGGTTAAGGGCAAGGAGCGAGGAAGAGGCTCAGCTGTTGGCCAGCGAACTATCTTCTGCTGGCTACCCGGTGTTGCGCTTGAGATAATGATGACTTTATTACTTCATCAAGTTGGCCAGAGCTTCTAATCAGAGAGAATTATAACCACCTGGTATTCACCCGCCGGGACCTGAGTCCTGATCCGATTACCCCGGAACTGGCCTGCTTCTTTCCCATTGATTATCAATTGACCGCGCCTTTCTCGCCCGAGCGAAATATCTATCTTTATTTTTTTCAGGCTTTTGATCTCAAAGGAAATCTCCCGGTCCGAATAAAGAAAATGGCGAAAGACAGCTGGTCCATCGGTCTTGATCAGCTCTTTTTTTTCCTCAATTAATTTTATTCTATCAGGGGAAATTTCTACTTCATAATGCCTTCCCAGGACCTCCAGACGGCGGAGATAGCCATTTTTTCGGGGCTGTAGCTGTCCAAATCTAAGACCGTCCCAGGGGCTGACCTCGAGATACTCTTCGACCGCCATTAAGGCAAAAAGCGGCCCCCAGCTCTGATAACGCTGGCCGCCCGGCTCACCTGTTCTGGAATCAAAATTTTCCGGGCAGAGAGCGTAATTTTTCCAGATTCTGAGGAAGAGATCGGAACTTTTTTCGGCCAGATCTGCGGCTATTTGATCATAGCCATAGGCTTTCAAGCCCTGGTAAACCAGATAATTAGTAGGTGGCCAGACCGTTCCTCGCCAGTATTGCTGGTCTGGATAGGCTGGATCATCTCTGGCAATAGTTGGAATAACATAATCTCCCCAGAATTCCGCCGGATTAAGGAGATGCTTGATCATTTTGAGGGCCTGAGATTCTTCGGGAATTCTGGCAATTAAAGGAAAAAAGTTAGAAGCTGCCCGACGACTGGAAAAACGTCCATCCCAGTGACGGTCAAGATAGAGGCCTTCTTTTTCATTCCAGAGAAGATTATTCATCAATCTCTTTGTCTGTTCATATTCATTCAAAAAGTTTTTTTGATCAGATTCCCTGCCCAGAAAGCTGGCCAGTTGAGACAAACAATAAGAATCAAGAGCATAAAGGCTGTTAAGATCAACGCAGTCCATCTCTAAAGTGCCAGTTTTTTCGTTAAATGTTGCCTCGTCCCAGTTGGGCAAATCGTCCTGGCCTGATTCCCACCTGGCTTTTTGTTGGCCACTGGCCTCTTTTTCCCAGGACGGAACCTCTTCAGCTGTTAATTGCAGATCGCATCCCCACTCCAGCAACCCATTGGCATTTCCATCGCGGCGGATGCGGCCGTCAGGCAAAACCGTAGTCCAGAAGCGATGCCATTTGACCAGATATGGGTAAGCTTCTTTTATAAATTCTATTTGACCTGTTTTGAGAAACAATTTGAGAACAACATAGCTGCCTACCGGGGGCTGAGAACGGTCTGGAGTCCCCCCATATCGACTGCGCCAATTAGGGATGTTCCCATTTTCATATTGAGTCTCCAGCACAGATCGGACGATATCAAAAGCAATATGATTGCTCTCTATAGATACTTCCAGGGAATTAAAGAACGAATCCCATTCAAAAATGGTCCAGTCGTTAAGCTGACCATCAGGCCTGGGAAAGATCCAGCCTCGGCCCGCCGGGGTATAAAATCGGTGATATCCATTTTGATAAAGTGTTGTCCAGAAGAGATTGTTGGTTATAGCTTCGGCACTGCCACCATATAAGCCGCTTATCTGCAGCCTTTTTTTTTGATAGGTTGACTTTTCTTCTGACAGCAGACCATTGATCGTCTTGTTCTTAAAAAAGTGGCGAATATGATCAAGAATAGCTTCAGGCGACTGGCCAGCTGAGGCTACAAAAAAAAGATCAGAATTTTTTCTGGCCTCAAAAACCAGGTGTAGCTCAGACCCAGAGGCCCTGACCTCGAGCGGTGCCTGGCTTAACCAGCAGAGGTAATGGCTAACCCCTTGCCCGGAACTCTGACCATGGACACAGGCTATTTCAGAACGGTAAACATAGTTTCCATTAAAATCCCAGGGAAAATAGAAAACGAGATCAACTTTATCCACTAAGCGAGGAAAATGATATTTTCCCACCACGGTGTTTTCATCACGCCGGCTCCACTCTACGGTCATTTCATTTTCAGGCAAAGCCGGCTTCAAATAAATGGGGGTTTCCTTTCCCTTCTTGAATGGCAAATGAAGATCAAATTTCATCGAAGCGTAAGAACCATCGGGTGAATGACTTCCGACTTCCGAGACTAGATAGAAAAAGTCATGAAACTCAGCTTGATCTTCTCCGCGAAAAACAGCCGGGCTGAAAGCAAAGGCAGAGTTAGGACTATCAATGATAACCAGACCAGGCCAGGATTTTGGATCCAATGCACCGATAAACGTCTTTTTCCAGGGATAATAAATCTCGCTTCCAACCTCTGATCCAAGGGCCAAAATCAGAGAAATTAGAAAACAAGCTGCTTCGAGTTTCCTCTTTTTCACCTTCACCAGCTAAATTTAAATGATTTCTGGCTTTAAATCAACGCCAAATGTGCTTATGACGAAATTTACAAAGCCTGTTTTTTCTTCAGTCAGGTTTTAAAAACCCTTCAAAACTAATATAATTATAACCAACAAAAATAAATACCAGCTGGCAGGAGGTAAAATGGACTTTTTACGCTACTTTAAATCCCGGCAGGGAGAAATGATCAGCCGGTTGAAAACACTTGTTCGACTGGAATCACCAACTTCTGATAAAATAGCAGTAGATAAATGTTCAGCAGCGGTTATTTCAGAACTCTCTTCATTAGGCGTTAAGATTAAAAAAATTCCCCAGAAGGAAATTGGCGATCTCTTTCTGGTTGAATATCCATCAACCGAGATTAAGGCCGGAGAAAAGCCTCTTCTAATATTGGTTCATATTGATACTGTCTGGCCGGTTGGAACCATTGAACATATGCCTTTTTACCTGGCCGAAGATCGCCTTTATGGGCCGGGTGTCCTTGATATGAAAGCTGGAGTCGTCTCAGCCATGATGGCCTTAAAAACTATTAACAACCTTGGTCTCAACCCGAGGAGAAAAATCTGGATGTTTATTAATTCGGCTGAAGAAACAGGCCATGAGGAGGCTCATCGCCAGATTGTAGCTCTGGCTAAAAGAGCTGGAGCTGCCCTTTGCCTTGAGCCAGCTCTTCCCGGGGGGGCTTTGAAAATGGCCAGAAAAGGGCGACTGGTGATTAAAATCGAAGCCAGTGGCTGCTCAGCTCATGCCAGCACTCCGGAAAAAGGTGTCAATGCGATTGAAGAGGTAATTACCCAGTGGCTAAAATTAAAAAAATTAAAAATTAAGGGTCTAACCGCCAATCTGGGTTTAATTGGTGGTGGAGAAAAAGCTAATGTCGTGCCAGATAAAGCCTGGGCAGTAGTCGATCTGAGGTTCTGGACAGCCCGCGATTTAGCACAGATCAAATCCTTTCTTAAAAATCTTAAGCCGGATAATCGCCAGGCGAAAATCAGAACGTCTATAGTTAGTATCACCCCTCCTATGGAGTTCAGCCCTGCTTCCAGAGAACTTTTTGCCCGGGTCGCAGATCTGGCCTCTAACCTTGGTTTAACTCTGGCTGCTGGCCAGAGTGGAGGCGGGTCTGACGGCTCGATCGCTTCCACTACCGGGATTCCTGTTCTGGACGGACTGGGGCCAGACGGAGATGGAATCCATGCTCTGGATGAACATCTTCTGCTTTCCTCTTTTATTGAAAGAACAGCCTTGCTGACCAGACTATTGCTTGAATTATAGCCTGACATTTTTGCGGTTGACTTCAGCTGCATTTTGAGCTTAACTATATTCTTAATTGAATTAAAAAATCAAAGGGAGGACATATTATGATAAAAAAGTACTATCTTCTTTCTCCAGGACCAACTCCAATACCGGAGAAGGTTTTGTCAGCAGCGGCTGAGCCGATTATTCATCATCGGACGGCTGAATTCAGCAAAATCTTCATGGAGGTTACCGAGGGGCTGAAATATGTCTTTCAAACGAAAGAAGATGTCTATATTCTGGCATCTTCTGGAACTGGTGCTATGGAAACAGCGGTGATTAATACTCTGTCGCCAGGTGATAAGGTTATCACGCTTAATGGTGGAAAATTTGGAGAAAGATGGGGCAACATCTGTCGGGCCTTTGGACTTGACACTAAAGAAATTATCGTCCCCTGGGGTGAAGATTATCCGCCAGAAAAGCTGGCCGAAGACCTCAAACAAAATCCAGGGGTTAAAGCTGTTTTTGCAACTCTTTCCGAGACTTCTACCGGAGCCATTTTTGATATTAAAGGATTTGGCGAGGTGGTCTCGAAAACCGAAGCTATTCTGGTTGTGGACGGGATTTCCGGGCTGGGCGCTACTCCCTGTCAGATGGATGAATGGAAAATCGATGTTTTGGTGACTGGTTCTCAAAAATCATTTATGATTCCACCGGGTTTGGCTTATATAGCCTTCAGCCCCAAAGGCTGGAAAATGGTTGAAACTTCCAAGCTGCCCAAATTCTATTATGATATTAAAAAATACCGGAAGAACCTGGAAAAACAGACTACACCCTGGACACCGGCTGTCTCTCTGATTATTCAGCAGGGCAAAGCTCTGGATTTGATCAAAAGCATCGGTCTGGAAAATCTCCTCAAGCATCATGCTATTCTGGGTGAAGCGACCAGAGCTGGGGTCAAAGCTATAGGGCTCGAGCTTCTGGCTAAAAAACCCGGCAATATTTTGACAGCTATCAAGACACCAGCCGGTGTTGATGGGAATAAGCTGGTTAAGACCATGCAGAACAAATACATGGCCTATATTTCCAATGCCCAGGATCCTCATAAGGGTGAGTTCTTCCGAATTGCTCATCTCGGTTATATGGGCGGATTTGATATCACCACCGCTCTGACGGCACTGGAAATGACTTTACTTGATCTGGGTTATAACCAATTCCAGCCTGGCGCTTCTGTCGCTGCGGCTGAGAAAATATTAAGGGAGGGATGGGAATGACCACCAGAATTCTTATTGCTGACCATCTTGATAAAGAAGCCATAGAAGAGCTTCAGTCGGTCCCGGGGTTTGAGGTCACCGTCAAAACTGGCCTCAACGAAGCCGATCTGGTTAAAATCATTCCTGATTTTGAAGTGGTGGTGGTCAGAAGCGCCACCAAAATAACCAGACCGATCATTGAGGCGGGCCAGAATTTAAAACTAATTGTTAGAGCTGGAATTGGCCTTGATACAATTGATGTTAAAGCTGCCAGAGAAAAGGGGGTAGAAGTCGCCAATACCCCTTCTGCTACTTCTATATCTGTGGCTGAACATGTAATTGGTTTAATGATCGGGGCAGTCCGACATCATGGGCCGGCTAATCTGTCTATGAAGCAGCATAAATGGGAAAAGAAACTATTTAGCGGTACCGAGGTTTATGGGAAAACACTGGGGATCATCGGGTTTGGCCGGATTGGACTGGAAGTTGCTCGCCGAGCTCTGGCTCTGGGCATGAACATTCTGGCTTACGATGTTGTTCCGATTAAAACTGATCTGGCTGTCAAACAGGTTAGCCTGGCTGAACTGCTGAATCAGGCTGATATCATCACCCTTCATGTCCCCAAGACCCCGGAGCCTATTCTTGGCGCCAAAGAATTTGAGCGGATGAAAAAAGGTGTGGTTATAGTTAACGCAGCTCGCGGTGGGGTGGTGGACGAAAAGGCTCTGCTGGAGGCCCTCAATTCGGGTCTGGTCAAAGCAGCAGCTCTGGATGTCTTCAGTCAGGAACCTCCCCAGGATTTCAGTTTGATTGATCACCCGCGCGTAACAGCTACGCCCCATCTGGGCGCTTCAACTGAAGAAGGCCAGAAAAGAGCCGGCCTGGAAGTGGTCAGGATCGTTAAAGAAAAGTTTGCTGCTACAATTTAATCAAAATTTAAACTTCGGACAGGTAACGGACCGGAATAGATGATTTATCTTGATAACAATGCTACTACGCCTCTGGATCCGCGAGTAATCGACAAGATAATTTCGTTTATTAAAGAACATTTTGGCAATCCTTCTTCGCTCTACCCTCTTGGACGGGAAGTGAAGACTCTGGTCACGGAAGCCAGAGAGCAGGTAGCGGCGGCTATAGGAGCCAGGCGGACAGAAATTATATTTACCAGCTCAGGCACAGAGGCTGATAATCTGGCCATTCTTGGTCTGGCCGAAGCTCAGCCAGAAAAGAGAGAATTTATTACCTCTTCGATAGAGCATCCCGCCGTTCTCGAAACTGCTCGCCATCTTGAAGCCCATGGTTATACAGTTTATTACCTGCCGGTTGATCAAACCGGCCTGATTGATCTGGACTTTTTAAGATCAGTTATCTCCGCCAAGACTCTTTTGGTCTCGGTCATGCTGGCCAATAATGAAATTGGTACGATTGAACCATTAGAAGAAGTAGTCAAAATAGCTCACCGCTATGGCGTACCGGTTCATACAGATGCAGTTCAGGCCTTTGGTAAGATGGAAGTCAAGGTTGACTCTCTGGGTGTTGACCTTTTAAGCCTTTCAGCTCATAAAGTCTATGGGCCGAAAGGGACTGGTGCTCTTTATATCCGTAAAGGATTGGACTTAAGACCTGTGCTGCATGGCGGACATCAGGAATTCGGGCTGAGGCCAGGAACTGAAAATACAGCTGGAATAATTGGTTTTGGAGAAGCGGTCAGGATTCTAAGGGAAGAATGGCTGAAGGATAAGAATCGGATAGAAAAGCTAGCCGGCCGGATGAAGTCCGGGTTCGAAAAGAAAATTAAAGGAATTAGATTTAACGGACATCCCGAAAAAAGAATTAAAAGCACTTTAAACTTTTCTTTTCCCGGGCTGCCGGCGGAGGCCATTTTGCTGGCCCTGGCCACTCGCGAGATATATGTTTCGACTGGCTCGGCCTGTTCGGAAGGTTCAGGTGAAGTATCTCATGTTCTTCTGGCTTTAGGTCTGACTCAGGAAGAAGCCAGCTCAGCCCTGAGATTATCCCTGGGCCGTTTTAACACTGAAGAAGACGTTGATCAGACGTTAGCTGAAATGCCTGAAATCATCGATGAGTTGCGAAGAGAACTCGCCGGCTGAAATTTAAACTCAGGTGGCTAAACTGATTGCGCCGACCTTAATCTTCTAAGTTGATTCAGATAAATTTTCCTGACCTCCAGGAAAAACTGCTGATAACCGGGCTGATAAAAATCGGGGTAGGTCCAGGTTAAAGTCCTGACCTTCTCTTTGGTCAATAGTAGCTCCAGATGGGCATAGATGCCATCAGTCAATGGAATGCGATGGGCAAAATCCTTGGTAGTGGCCATGATCAGAGCCGAGGCTTTAAGATAACCCGGGTCAAGATTAACGGGACGACTTAAATTTAAAGCGGGAAAGAACAGTTTTAAATCTTTTTCAATCTGATTGGTTTGATGCTTCAATGCTGGTAGCTGTTCGGGCCCAATCAATGATTGGAAACTTAGAAAATACCTTTTTAGATTCCGGCCCATCTCCTGTTCATAATAATGGCTATAATTGAACGGAAAAAAGTCGCTTTGAAGGTCGGCCTGGCCGAACTTTTCTAACAGCATATCCTGTGCCTTTTTTCTAGCCACTTCTTCTGAAAAAATTAGTCCGCAGATTAATTTAACCGGTGTAAATTGCTTTATTTTACCCATGATTCTAAGATTCTAAATTAAACCAGCCAGATAATTTTTTCAATGGTTATCTCAAGGAAAAACTGCTTGAAAAGACAGAGCCAGGAGGAAGAAGCTCAGGGAAGGTGGCATTGAATTAAAAGTCTAATCTGATATAATTTTACCACTATGAAATGGGTTTATATAGAAGATATAGGTCAATATAATGAGCAAGAAGTTGAAATCCGCGGCTGGGTTTATAACAAGAGATCCAGCGGTAAAGTGCGTTTTTTGCTGGTTCGCGATGGAACCGGAATAATACAGGGAACGATTTTCAGTCAGGATAAGGATTTCCCTCTTTTCAATGTTTTTGATGAGCTTACTCAGGAATCTTCGCTTATTGTGCGTGGACGAGTCAGGGCGGATAAACGAGCTCCTGGCGGCTATGAACTCGAAGTTAAAGAAATAGAAGTCATTCAAATCGCCAGAGATTACCCTATCACTCCCAAAGAACACTCTGTCCCTTTCCTGATGGAACACCGTCATCTGTGGTTGAGATCTCAGAGACAGCATGCCATCCTCCAGATCAGGGCAGAGACGATCAGAGCAATCCGTGATTTTTTCAATGATCGTGGCTTTCGTCTGATGGATACGCCCATCCTGACTCCAAGTGCTTGTGAAGGTACCACTACCCTATTTGAAACCTCATACTTTGATCAAAAAGCTTATCTCAGTCAGAGCGGGCAGCTTTATAACGAGGCCACCGCCGCCGCCTTTGGCAAGGTCTATTGTTTTGGCCCAACTTTCCGGGCAGAAAAGTCCAAGACCAGGCGGCATTTAATCGAATTCTGGATGGTCGAACCAGAGGTAGCTTTTGCCACTCTGCAGGACATTATTGAACTCGGGCAGGATCTCATCATGTTCATTCTGGAAAGAGTGCTGGACAGACGCCGGGCCGATTTTAATGTTCTGGAGCGCGATCTGGCCCCCCTGGAGAGTATCAAGAAGCCTTTTCCTCAGGTAACTTATGATGAGGCAGTTCGATTATTACATGAAAAAGGCTCCAAACTCATCTATGGAGATGATTTTGGGGCGCCAGAAGAAACCAGGCTCTCAGAGATTTTTGACCGGCCGGTCTGCGTGACTCATTTCCCGGCTAAAATTAAGGCATTTTATATGCAGCCCGATAAAGACCGCCCGGACCTGGCCCTGGGCGTAGATTTTCTGGCCTCGGAAGGCTTTGGAGAAATAATTGGCGGTGGGCAGAGAATACACGATTTGGATCTGCTGGAGCAGAGAATCAAAGAATTTAATCTCCCGGCTGATGCCTATAAATGGTATGTTGATCTCAGGCGCTACGGCACATTTCCCCACTCGGGTTTCGGGCTTGGTTTGGAAAGAACAGTAGCCTGGTTATGTAAATTACCTCACATCAGAGAAACTATCCCTTTCCCAAGGTTACTGTACAGGATCTATCCTTAAGATCACCTGAATGTCAAAAGTAGCCCTTATTACTCTTGGCTGTGCCAAAAATCTGGTTGATTCAGAGGTTATTCTGGGCTGCCTGAATGAGCAGGGACACAGTTTCACCGCTCGTCTGGAAGAAGCTGAGGTGGTGATTATCAATACCTGCGGCTTTATACAGCAGGCTAGAGCCGAGAGCCAGCAGACTATAGAAAAAGCTCTTGCCTGGAAAGAAAAAGATCCTCTCAGGCGATTGGCTGTGGTCGGTTGTCTGGTGGAAAGATATAAAGATTATCTAAAAGCCAGTTACCCTCAGGTTGATCTCTGGTCTGGGGTGACAGATTTTGACCGCCTGGGTGAACTTCTACAAAATAAAAGACTGGTTCCCCGTCAGACCACTTTCCTGCTGGATGACAGGACTCCCCGGGTAATTACCACCGGCTCGAACTGGGCCTATGTAAAAATTTCTGAGGGTTGTTCACACCACTGTTCATTTTGTTGCATCCCTTTGATTAAGGGACCCTATAAATCGCGAAGCATGGCCTCAATAGTATCTGAAGTCAGAAACCTGGCTGCGCTTGGTATTAAGGAAATTAATCTTGTTTCTCAGGATAGTACGTACTTTGGGCGGGAGCGCGGACTAAAAACTGGTCTGGTCAGACTTCTCGACCAGCTCATGGCAGTTAAAGGCATAAAATGGATCAGATGGTTATATGGATATCCAGAAGAAATAACCGATGATTTACTGGAAATAATGAATGAGGAGAAAATCTGTCCATATTTTGATTTGCCTTTTCAACATGCTTCGGCCACAGTAGTTAAGAAAATGGGAAGATCGATCACGGCTGGAGATGCTCTTCGATTAATAGAAAAAATAAGAAACCGGGTTAAAGGAGCGGTAATCAGAACTTCTCTGATTGTTGGTTTCCCGGGCGAAGGATTAAAAGAATTTTCTGAATTAAAGCAATTGGTGAAAGAAGCTCGGTTTGAGCATTTAGGAGTGTTTACCTATTCGGCTGAGCCAGGTACCAAGGCCTTTCATTTAGAAGAAACAGTGTCTCCGGCTGAAAAAGAAAATAGACGGCAAGAAATTATGGTTATTCAAAAAGAAATATCCAGAGACTTCTATCGAACTTTCAAGGGCGAGACTTTAGAAGTATTGATAGAAAACCAGGAGGAAGATCAGGCAGAAAAGGGGATTTTATACGGTCGGGCCAAATTTCAAGCACCGGAAGTAGATGGCAAGGTGATTATTAAAGATAAGAGGCAACTTCTGGCAGCTGCTGAAAAGCCAGCTTTTATACGGGTAAAAATAAACGGGAGTCGAACCTACGATCTGGTCGGAGAGGCTTTAGATGCTGAAACTGTCTGAGATAATTTCAACTTTTTTTGGGGCTGGCTTTTTTCCGCTGGCACCGGGGACCCTGGCCAGTTTTCTGGCAGTTATAATTTATAAATATCTTTTAAGCAATTTTGCCTGGCCTTATTATTTTTTGCTTTTTTTGTTGGTGGTCGCTGCTGGTATTTATTTTTCAACCGTCTATGCCCGTCATTTTAATCTTAAGGACCCGGGGAAAATTGTCATTGACGAGGTAGCTGGTCAGCTACTGGCTCTTTTCCTGGTAACACCTGACTGGAAATGGCTAGCCATTTCCTTTTTACTTTTTCGATTCTTTGATATTGTCAAGCCCCTGGGAATAAGGAAACTCGAAAAGATAAACTGGGGGTGGGGTATCATGGCTGATGACCTGGCCGCGGGTCTCCTGGCCAGGTTGGTCACCGGTCTGGTGATATTAACTTTTGGAGGAGGGGCTTAGCATGAAGCAGATAGATTTAAACCAGGTTAAAGAAAATATTGAATATCTGGCTATTGGCAGTGAGCTACTGACTTCTGCTTATCCTGAAACCAATTCCCTTTTTCTGGCCGAAAAACTGGACAACCTAGGACTGAGATTAAGGTATAAATCTGTAGTTAGCGACGATTTAGAGGACCTGGTTGGGGCAGTAAAACTTGCCCTCAGCCGAAGCCGGGTGATATTTATCAGCGGTGGTCTGGGACCAACCGAGGATGACCGGACAAGAGAAGCAGTAGCTCAAGCGGTCAAAAAACCACTAGTTTTCCACTCTGAGATTGTAAAAAAAATAGAAGACCGCTTTGCCTGGCGCGGGGCTAAAATGACCCCTTCCAATCGGCGGCAGGCGTACCTCATCCAGGGAGCGGAAATACTGGACAACCCAAACGGGACTGCGCCTGGAATGTGGCTTGAAACCAGACGGCGTATTTTGATCCTTTTGCCTGGTCCACCAGCTGAATTCAACCCGATGGTGGAAAAACTGATAACAGAAAAACTGGAACTTTATCGGAATCAGTATGTTCTTAAGTCTGTCATCAAAACCACCGGAGCCGGCGAATCATGGGTCGAAGATAGAATAAAACCTGTCTATCGCTTGCTGCCTCGAGACCTGGAATTGACGATCCTGGCTTCGCCGGGAGAGGTTCAGATCAGGCTAACTTTAAGAGCTAAAGAGATTAACCCGGAAAATGAAAGAATCTTCAATAAAATAAAGAACAAAATTATAAATTTGCTGGGAAACAAGGTTTTTTCTACTAAAGGAGAAAATCTAGAAGAAGTAATTGGCCGCGAGCTGTCAGCACTGGGCTTGACCCTGGCCTGCGCCGAATCCTGTACAGGAGGTCTGCTGGCTGACAGAATTACAGCTGTCCCCGGAAGTTCTAATTATTTTTTAGCCAGTCTGGTGACCTACAGCAATAAGGCCAAAACCAGATTTTTAGGAGTTCCTGGCAGGCTCGTCAGAGAGAAGGGTGCAGTTAGTCGAGAAGTAGCTGAATCGATGGCAGCTGGAGTCAGAAAAAAGACTGGAGCCAATTTGACCCTGTCTACGACCGGCATTGCTGGTCCCGGAGGTGGGAGCGCCAGGAAACCAGTGGGGCTGGTCTATATTGGTCTGTCCAGCCCAGATGGAATCACAACAACTGAGAATTATTTTCAGGGTGAGCGCCGCCAAATAAAATTTCAGACTACTCAAAAAGCCCTGGATATGTTAAGGTTAAAACTTAAAGAATATCAACCTACAGGTAAGGCTGGTAGCCAGTGAGAGCCTTTATTGCCATTGATCTTGCTCCAGAAATGAAGGATAAATTGGCTGCTCTTGTCAATCATCTAAAGCCACTGGGTAAAAATATCAAATGGACAGCCAGAGAAAATTATCACCTGACCCTGAAATTTCTGGGCGAAATATCTGAATCGGAAATGGAAGACATCAAAAAATTACTCAATGAGATAACCGGCCGGCATCAGTCCTTTAAATTAAGATTAAAGGGAACAGGCAGTTTTCCTTCAGGCTCTAACCGAGTGAGAATAATTTGGGCCGGCCTGGAAGAAGTGGAAGAATTATTAACTCTCCAGCAAGAGATAGAAATTGAGCTGGAAAAAAAAGGTTTTCCAAGAGAAAACAGGCCTTTCTCCCCTCACCTGACCATAGGCCGGGCAAAACACCCGGAAAAACAGGAGAGGTTAGCCAGTGAGCTGTCTAAAAATAATCAGCTGGAATTAGGTTCGATGGAGGTTCGGGAGATAATTTTTTTCCAGAGTATTCTCCACCCGGAAGGACCTGAGTATCGAGTGTTAAGTTGTCATCCGCTGTCATGAAAATAATTTTTATTCTTATGTCTTATCGTTTTGGAGCCATACCCACAGGCTATTTACTGGTAAAGATGACTGCCAGAAAGGATATTAGGCAGGTGGGCAGTGGTTCAACTGGTTCAACCAATGTTCTCCGTTACGGCGGCTGGAAAATGGCTATCCCGGTTTTGATTTTTGATCTATTTAAGGGTCTTCTGCCTGTTTTTCTGGCTGTTAACTGGCTGGCCGACCAACAGCTAGCCTGGCTGGCCCTGGCCGCGGCAGTTGTCGGACATTGTTACCCTGTCTATATTAAATTCAGAGGTGGCAAGGGAGTAGCAACCGCGCTTGGTGGGTTTCTCTTCTTTTCTCCTCAGGCATTTATCTTGATGGTAGTTATAATAGTAATGATGATTGCTTTATTCCGTTATGTTTCTCTGGCTACCCTGACCGGACTTCTGGTTTATCCACTGCTGGCTTGTCTCAGACAGGACTATATATCCGCGGTGGCCTCTTTTTTGATCTTCTTACTGATCGCCAGCCGTCACCGCGATAATATAAAAAGAATTCTTTCTGGAGAAGAAAGAAAATTCGGGGAGAAACTCAATGGTTAGAATGAGTGTCATCGGAGCTGGTAGCTGGGGCTCAGCTTTTTCTTATTATTTAGGACGACTTGGCTTCCCAACCAGACTATGGGTGCGAGAAGAGGAAGTCTATATGGATCTGATTGAAACCAGAGAGAATCAGACTTTTTTGCCTGGCTTTAGTTTTCCTTTGACCGTCAGCTTCCACCGGCTTTTGGGGGAAGCAATAGAAGACGCTGATTTAATTTTTATTGCTGTTCCTTCCCAGTATTGCCGGCTTATATATAGCCGGTTGTCCGAGCATCTGAATAGTGACCAGGTTCTGGTCAGTTTGACCAAAGGTCTTGAACAAAAAAGTTTAAAAAGAATGACTGAGGTCATGGCGGAGGTTTTCGAAGTCAATAGAAAAGACCGTCTGGCTGTCCTGTCCGGTCCCAGTTTCGCCAAGGAGGTAGCTGCTGGGCAGCCGACCGCCCTGGTAGTGGCCAGTTTAGATATTAATCTGGCTCGTAATATTCAGGAAACAATTTCCAGTCTTCAGCTCAGAATTTATACTTCGACGGATGTCATCGGAGTCGAACTGGGTGGCGCCATAAAAAATGTTATAGCCATTGCTGCCGGTATATCAGAAGGTCTTGGCTATGGAAACAACTCGCGCGCTTCTCTGATTACTCGTGGTCTGGTGGAAATTACCAGGTTGGGTCTGGCCCTGGGAGCCAAACGTGAAACTTTTTCCGGACTGGCCGGGCTGGGTGATCTGGTCTTAACCTGTACCAGTGAGATGAGCCGTAATTATCATGTTGGTCTGGAACTAGGCCATGGTAAATCACTTAAAACCATTCTGGGTGAAATGAAGATGGTAGCGGAAGGTGTCAGGAATACTCTGGTTGTTAATAAACTCGCCCATCAGAAAAAAATAGAACTACCTATTTGCCGCCAGGTTTACGAAGTCCTTTATCTGGGCAAGCCAGCTCATAAGGCCCTGGAAGAACTGATGTCCAGAAGTTTGAAGGAAGAAAAGATTTAAGAAGCATTTAAATTTAATTGATTTATAATAACTTAGGGAAAGTGAAGGAGAGTAAAGGATGAGGCGAAATAAATTATCATTTCTGATAGTTTTGACTTTAATTTTGTTTATTACTGGCTGTGCGTCGAGCCAGAGTCAGCAAACGAGCAAGCAGGAAAAAGATCCTCAGTATCATTACAATCTGGGCCTTTTTTATTTGAATAACAATAATGTTGATGAGGCTATTAAGTGTTTTAACCGCAGCCTGTCACTTAATCAGAATAATTATCTGGCCTGGAATGCCCTCGGGCTAGCCCAGTCGATGAAAACGAATTTTGAGGCCTCCGTTCAGGCTTTTAGCCGGGCTCTGGCTATCAACCCCCAGTTTTCTGAAGCTCACAATAATCTGGGGACCATTTATTTTGAGCTGAAACAGTATGATAAAGCTGAAACTGAATACCGGCAAGCTCTGCTTGATCCCGCCTATACTTCGCGGGAGCTTCCTTATTATAATCTCGCCCGTCTCTATTTTGTCCAGGATAGACTGGAGGAAGCTTATGACCATATTCAGAAAGCTCTGCAGGTCAAATTCAGATTTGGCATGGCTCATAATCTACGTGGTTTGATCCTCGAAAAAATGGGTGATCTGGAAGAAGCAGAAAACGCTTTTGCCCAGGCAGTTAAAATCGTGCCTGATGATCCTGTCTTTTTATATAACCTGGCCAGAATACAATTTGACAATGGGCGCTATGTGCAATCGAAAGAGAACTTTGAAAAGCTATGGCCCAAGCTGATGAATCAAGCTGATCGCGATGAAGTTAAGAGTTACCTGGACCAGTTGAAGCAACTGGTTAAAGATTAGCAGTTAAAGCTAAAATTATTGTTCAGTGCAGATTGGCTGCCGGAGTTCAAGTTCCTTCTTTCCATTCTTGCAGGTATTTCTTCTGTTCAGGAGTTAAGCGGTCAATTTTAATTCTCATCGAAGCCAGTTTTAGTCTGGCAATATCTTTGTCGAGCTTCTCAGGCACAGGATAAACTTTCTTTTCAAGTTGTTTACCATTTTCTTTCAGGTATAAAACACTCAGAGCCTGGTTGGCGAAGCTCATGTCCATGACCATAGCCGGATGGCCCTCCGCCGCAGCCAGATTGATTAGCCGGCCTTCAGCCAGGAGATAAAGACACCGTCCGTCTGACAACTGGTATTCTTCGACGTACTCCCTGATTTTTCTCTTTTTGCTAGCCAGTTTTTCCAGGGCCATTAAATCTATCTCAACATTAAAATGACCAGCATTGGCAATGATCGCGCCATCCTTCATTCTTTTAAAGTGTTCCATTCTAATGACGCTTTTGTTGCCGGTCACGGTAATAAATACGTCTCCTTCAGCCGTGGCTTCCTTCAGGGTCATGACCTGATAACCATCCATCAGAGCCTCCAGGGCACGCAGATGGTCAACTTCGCAAATAATAACTCTGGCTCCAGCCCCTTTTGCCCGGCTGGCCACTCCCCGACCGCACCAACCATAACCACAAACTACCACCGTCAACCCTGCCAATAAAATATTAGTAGCACGTAGAATACCATCAATTGAGCTCTGGCCCGTTCCATAACGGTTGTCAAAAAGATGTTTGGTCATTGCGTCATTAACTGCAATTATAGGATAGGCCAGAACCCCGGCTCTGGCCATACTTCTCAAGCGGATCACTCCGGTAGTTGTTTCTTCTGTCCCGCCCAGAATGTTCTTGATCAGATCCCTTTTTCTTTCATGGACGGTGGTAACCAGATCGGCGCCGTCATCCATGGTTAGCTGGGGGCCATGGGCTAAAGCCTGTTCCAGGTGGCGATAATAAGTCTGATTATCTTCGCCCTTGATGGCAAAAACCGGGATTTTTTCATATTTAACCAGAGCGGCCGCCACTTCATCCTGGGTGCTTAATGGATTAGAGGCAGCCAGGCGAAGACTGGCTCCGCCTGACTTAAGAGTAGTCATTAAGTTGGCGGTTTCAGAAGTGACATGCAGGCAGGCAGAAATTCGCAGGCCTTGAAGAGGCTGCTCTTTTTTAAAGTTTTCCCTGATTACATTTAAAACGGGCATGGATTTCTCGGCCCATTCAATCCTTAATTTTCCGGCCTCGGCCAGCGACAAATCCTTTACATCATAATCCATAAGTTATCTCCTTATCAGGAAACAAATCTTAAGTGGCTATTTTAATCTTGCTTCTTTTTTTAAGATATCAGCCTTATCTGTTTTCTCCCAGGTAAACTCCGGCTCGGTCCGACCAAAATGGCCGTAACAGGCGGTCTTTCTATAAATCGGCCTCAATAAATCTAGTTGCTCAATCATGCCTCTGGGGGTCATCCGGAAATAAGCTCTGATCAATTCTTCTATAAGTTCTTCCTTGACCTGGCCGGTGCCGAAAGTATCAACCATGATGGAGACAGGTTCGGCGATGCCAATGGCATAAGCTATCTGAACGCCAACCCGATCAGCCAGACCTGCTGCCACAATATTTTTAGCTATATATCTGGCCATATAAGAACCTGAGCGGTCAACTTTGCTTGGATCTTTGCCGGAAAACGATCCCCCCCCGTGGCTGAAAAAGCCTCCGTAGGTGTCAGCTATAATTTTGCGCCCGGTCATGCCTGTATCGGCCAGAGGACCACCAATTTCAAATCGACCGGTGCCATTAATGTAGACTTTTTTCCAGGTATTTTTATCTAGAAGGTTAGCTGGAATAACTTTTTTAATAACCTCTCTTTTTATATCTTCCCTTAGCTCTTCCATACCAATCGCAGCATTATGCTGAGCAGCAATCACCACTGAATCCACCCTGACCGGTCTCGGACCTTCATACTCCACCGTCACCTGAGTTTTTCCATCAGGCCGGAGATAAGGCAGAATTTTTTCTTTCCTGACCTGGCTCAGTCGCCTGGCCAGTTTGTGAGCCAGCATAATCGGCAATGGCATCAGTTCCTCTGTTTCCCGGCAGCTATAGCCAAACATCAAGCCCTGGTCCCCTGCACCTTGTTCATGTCCGGGCATTTCATCAACTCCAAGAGCGATATCAGGTGACTGTTCATGGATTGAAGAAAGAACACAACAGGTTTTATAGTCAAAGCCATATTCGGCTTTAGTATAGCCAATCTCTCTGACTGTTTCTCTCACCAGTTTCTGGAAATCGCAGTAACCATTAGTAGTTATCTCGCCAGCAATCAGGACAAGACCGGTAGTAACCAGAGCTTCACAGGCCACACGGCTTTTTGGATCCTGAGCAATCAAATTATCCAGAACAGCATCAGAAATCTGATCACAAATTTTATCCGGGTGACCTTCTGTAACCGATTCAGAAGTGAAAAAATATTTACCGTTTTTGGCCATCAGCCACCTCCTTGACAGACGTTCACTATAACCCAATTATTAGCTCAATCTTTTAGCATAAATAAACTTCAATTGCAATAACATCGGTTTTATTTTCCAGGTTTTTATGATATTTTTTATCTGTCATTTTTGCCATGATAGTTTTTAAAGAGAGACAGAAAAAATTACTCTTCCCCGTCTGGGCCTCACTGTTTGTTTTGCTGCTCGGACTGTGGGCTGAACGGCTTGAGGCACAGGTTCCTGCTTTTCCCTATCCGCTTAGCCATTTTAAGCTGAGAAATGGGTTAGAGGTAATTGTTTGTGAGGATTCCACCTTGCCGGTGGTCTCGGTGGTAGTAACCTATTCCGTTGGCTCAGTTAATGACCCGGAAAATAAGGGTGGCCTGGCCCTGATGATGCAATATTTGATGTTTCAGGGTTCACAAAATGTCGGCCCGATGCAGCATTTGATGTATATTCAGAATGCTGGAGGGGAACTTAATGCCTCCACCACTTTTGATAAAACTTTTTTTTATGAGACGGTCCCTTCCAACCAATTAAGTCTGGTCCTCTGGTTGGAATCGGATCGAATGAATTCGCTGGAAGTGAACGAAGCTAAAGTAGCCAGAATTAAAGATCTCATGCTGGCTAACGAACAGGAACGAAACCTGCAGGAGCCATATGCCCGCTATTTTTTTCTGATGGATCAAATTTTATTTCCTGATTTTAGCTACGGACATTCACCTCTAGGAACAAAAGAGAGTATTAACAGCATTACAGTAGAGGATGTTCTGGCCTTTTACCGCCGCTATTATGTGCCTAACAATGCTGTAATTTGCATCAGCGGTGATATCAAGGCGCCAAAAGCCAGAGAACTGGTAGCCAGGTATTTTGAAACAATTCCTGGCGGAAATGGCGTTCCTTCTTATCCTCAAGCAGATTTCAGCTCAGTTGTATCCTCCAGAGATCAGCTAATCATTGATCCCCTTGTTTCTACCCCGGCCTTACAGTTTGGTTTGAGGCTGGATAAACCACAACCGGAAGAAAAGCCAGTGCTCAGATTGTTTGAATATTTGCTCATTAATGGAAAATCGAGTCGATTGTATAAGCTCCTGGTTAGCCGGGAGAGGCTGGCCCTTTATCTGAGCGGTGGGTTAGAAGATCGACGAGGTTTCACCTCGCTTAAAATATTTCTTCTGGCCAATAACCAGATTATGATTGATCGCTCGAAAAAATTGATCAGTGAAGAGCTTAATAGGTTTAAACTGGAAATGGTATCTGAGCGAGAGTTGGTCAAAGCAAAAAACAAATACCGATATGACTTCTGGAGCCAGCTAACGACGACCAACCTATCCCGAGCTTTAACTTTAAGCGAATTTTATCTTGACCGGGGCCAGCTGCTTGATCCCGATAATGAACTGGCTGCAGTTAACAAAATCACGTCTTATTCTATTCTGACCCTGGCCAGAAAGTATCTGCAGGAAACAAAATATTGTTTTGTTACTATCTTACCCAGGTGAGCTGATGAAGTTGATAGGAAGCTCTAAAAGCAAAGATTTTCTGACCGGCATATTACTGCTTTTGTTTTGTTTTTTAAGTTTACAATCACAGGAACGTTTTCGTCGTAATCCCCCCTACCCTGAACCTTTAAATTCGATAAAATTTCCACCCATCGAATCTGGCTTCCTGTCCAGTGGTTTGAGAGTGGTAACTATGACCAGGCTGAATCGTCCTTTATTTAATCTACTGATTATCGTCCAGGCTGGTGAAAATGATTCTCCTCGGCAACTCTCAGGCCTGGCCACAGTTACAGCTCAGATGTTGCTTAAAGGAACGCTATCGCTTAGTTCCCAAGCTCTGGAAGAGCGAATGGAGAGCCTCGGCCTCAGCGGCAGTATTGAGGTTAGAGCCGATTATATTCTTTATTCCTTTTCCTTCCTTGAAGAGAATCTGGAAGACTGTCTCCGTTTGATCGGTTCTCTCTTCTATGAGCCTTCTTTTTCTTCCCTCGAGCTGGCGGCAGTCAAAAGGGATTTTTATTATCAGCAGCTAGGCCGGAAGAAGGATCCGGAAAAATGTGGTTATGACTTTTTCCTGACCAGACTATTCGCTGGTTCTGGCTATAATCCCGGAGTCGTCGATGAAGATTCGATCCGGAATATAAGTCAAAAAGATGTTATCTCTTTCCACCAGCGCTTTATCCGTCCTAACAATTCTATTATTGTTCTGGATGGAAACATCAATCTGAATAATGCCAGTCTGAAAATAAGCCAGTCATTCAACCGCTGGGTTTCTAGACCGCTGGAACGGCCTCCTGTCCCCCGGCTAAGAAACATGAATTATGAAACTGTGCTTTTCCTGGATCTACCCACACCAGATGTGTCAGTAATTATGGGTAATACCGTTTCTCCTCCGGGCAGCGATGATTATTATGCTCTTCTTGTTCTCAACCAATTGATAGGAGGGTCACCCACCAGCCGTCTTTTCCTCAACCTGAGGGAATCAAGGGGCCTGGCTTATTATGCTTTTAGCCAGCTCTCATATTTCAAAAATAATGGCCTTTTCTGGATTAGAAGTAAAAGCTCTGCTCAGTCAGTTGGCCAGGTGGTTAAAGAAATTCTGGCTCAGATGAATTCTTTGCCGGAAGAAAGGATTGACCCTCATGAACTGGAGAAAGCTAAAGCCTATCTGGCTGGCCGCTTCCCTCTGGAGAATCAGCACCCCGAGCAGATGGCTAAGAGAGTTGGTTTGCAATTTGTATTTCAGCTACCATCTGATTTCTGGAATAGATATTATGAGAATCTTCTGGTAGTTAGCAGTGAAAAAGTGCAGGAAGTGGCCCGCCAGTATCTGACCAGGCAGCCTCTGGTGGTGATCAGCGGTGATTTTCGTAGCTGCCTCGATGCGCTGGCCGATTTAAATAAAATTGAAATCTATAACGAGAAGGGTCAGCTTAAAGCAATCTGTGAAAAAGGAGTGGTTAAAAATGCAAATCGTTGAATGTGTGCCTAATTTTAGTGAAGGCCGGGACCGACAAAAGATTGAGGCTATAGTCAGGGAAATCGAAAGTACACCAGGGGTAAAACTGCTTGATGTCGATCCGGGAGAAGCGACCAACCGGACAGTCGTCACTTTTATTGGCCCGCCGGAAACTGTCAAAGAGGCAGCCTACAAAGCTATTAAGAAAGCGGCCGAGCTGATTGATATGAGACAGCATAAGGGAGCCCATCCCAGGATTGGAGCGACTGACGTCTGTCCTTTTGTTCCAGTGTCTGAAGTTACTATGGAAGATTGCGTCCGCCTGGCTAATGAACTGGCTAAAAGAGTAGCCGACGAATTGAAAATACCAGTTTATCTGTACGAGGAAGCAGCCAGGAAACCAGAAAGAAAAAATCTGGCCAATATCAGACAGGGAGAATATGAAGGATTAGCTGAAAAATTAAAAGACCCTCAATGGGCGCCTGATTATGGTGAGCCAGTATTTAATCCGTCAGCTGGAGCGACAATCATCGGGGCCAGAGAATTCTTGATTGCCTACAATATAAATCTAAATACCAGAGACAGAAAAATTGCCCAGGAAATTGCTTCTTATTTGCGAGAAAGTGGAAGAATAAAAAAGGATAAAAATGGTCAAATTGTTTATGACCGACAGGGGCAACCGGTGAGGATCCCGGGAAAATTCAAAGCAGTTAAAGCTGTTGGCTGGTACATTGATGAGTATCAAATTGCTCAGATTTCTATCAATCTGACCAACTATAAGATTACCCCACCTCATCTGGTCTTTGATGAAGCCTGCCGATTAGCTCAAAAAATGGGGGTCAGGGTCACTGGCAGTGAGCTGGTTGGACTTATCCCGAAGGAAGCCCTGCTGATGGCTGGAGGCCACTATCTGGAAAAGCAGGGTAAGAGTCCTGGCCTGCCTGAGAAAGAATTAATCCGGCTGGCAGTCAGATCTCTTGGTTTAAATGATATTGTGCCTTTTGATCCTGCCAAAAAGATAATTGAATATCAGTTTCCGGCACCAGCCATTTTAACTGAGCTTAAGCTGAGGGATTTCATTGATGAGCTGTCCATGGATACTCCAACCCCGGGAGGTGGTAGTGCTGCTGCTCTGTGCGGTGGTCTGTCAGCTGCTCTGTCTGCGATGGTAGCTAATCTGACTGTTGGGAAAAAAGATTATGAAACTCAAACTGAGCTTATGAAATCAACAGCAGTCAGATGTCAGAAATTAAAAGCAGAACTACTGCTGGCTGTCGATGAGGACAGCCGGGCTTTTAACCAGGTGTTGGAGGCCTTTCGCCTGCCACGGGGAACAGCTGAACAGGTTAAAGAAAGAGAGGAAGCAATTGAAAAAGCCAATAAGGAAGCGACTCGAGTCCCACTGTCTGTTCTTGAAAAATCAGTCGAATTGGCTACTCTGGCCGCCCAGGTGGTAGCTTCAGGCTTTAAGAATTCTGTGAGTGATGCAGGGGTAGCCGGTCTGACGGCCAGAACCTGTGGCCTGGGGGCTTATTACAATGTCAAAATCAACCTGCCTGGCCTTAAAGATGAAACTTTTAAGGAGAAGACACTGAATCAGGCAGAAAAGCTCAAACGTCAACTGGATAGAGAAGTAGCTAAAATTGAGAAACTCATGGATCAATACCTGAATTCAGGAAAATAACTTTAGCAGCAGTTTTAATTGAGTATTTTTGCTGATTATTTTTTTAAGGAGGTAGCCAGATTTTTGCCGCCCACGGTCGCCAGGAAAATGCCTATAGACAGAAAGACAATGCTAGCCGAGGCCGGCAAATCGAGCGCATAGGATAAAACAATCCCAGCCATGATAGCCAACAGGCTGAAAAGGCTACTTAAAACCAGCGTCTGGCGAAAGCTCCTGGCCAACTGAAGAGCAGCGGCAGCCGGGACAACAGTTAAAGCTGAAACCAGCAAGAGGCCAACAATCCTTAAACCCAGAACAACTGTAATGGCAGTCAAAATAACCAGAATTTTATCCAGGCTGCTCACCTTCACCCCGGCCACCAGGGCCGTTTCCCGATCAAAAGTCATATAAAGCAACTGGTGGTAGTTAGCCAAAATTAAAATCGTCACCATTAAAGCCAGGATAATTGATAGCCAGACTTCCACCGACGAGATAGCCAGAATATCACCAAAGAGGTAACCCATCAATTCGACGCCGAAATTCATCCTTAATGACACCAAGAAAATAGCCAGGGCCATGCCACCGCTGGCCAGGATGGCCAGGGCTGCATCGCCGGGCAAACTGGCCTGTTTTTTTAATTTTAAGATGAAAATTGAACCAATGACACAAATAATCAGCGAAACAATCAAAGGCAGGAAATTCAGTACCAGCCCCAGGGCAATTCCGGCAAAGGCCAGGTGAGACAATCCATGACTGATCATGGAATCCTGACGCAGAATCAGAAAAACACCCAGTAAGCCACAGGCCACGGCCAGAAAGCTACCGGCCAGAATAGCTCGCCAGAAAAAACCTGAAGTTAACACACCTGATAGCATCTGATTTTCTTCCTATCCTTAATGTTGATGCATGACCAGATGATGACCGTCAGCCAGCAGTTCCTTGAAGGCGGCTGACTGACAGAATTCTTCATGGCGGCCATGATATATTAATTTTCGATTTAAACAGGCTACCTGATTAATATGCTTGTTGACCAGCCCGTAGTCATGGGTGACAACAGCAATCGTTAGTCCATAATCATGATTTAATTTACCGAGAAGATCATAAAAATTTTCCTGAGTTTGATGATCAACACCGGTCGTTGGCTCATCCAGCAACATAACTTCAGGCTCCGCAGCCAGAGCCCTGGCAATCAGCACCCTCTGCTGCTGGCCGCCTGATAAAGTCGTCATCAGCCTCTTCTGGTAGCCAGCCAGACCGACCAGACGCAGTACATGCTCGACCCTTTCTTTTCGCCAGCCAGTCGGCCTATCTTTCATCTGACGACTGGCATACAGACTGGAGGTGATCACTTCTTCCACCGTGATGGGAAATTTGGACTCAAGATGAGTTGCGTTTTGCTGGATATAGGCCACTTTATACCAATCTTCAAATTCCTCAATTCCCTGTCCGAAAAGAAAAACCTGACCCGCCTGGGGCTTAAGTAGTCCCACCATAATCTTCAACAGAGTTGTCTTACCAGATCCATTTGGACCGATCATAGCCAGGAAATCAGCCCGCTGGATAGAGAGATTAATATCTTCGAGGATAAGCGGACCATCATAGCTGAAATAAACTGACTCGACTTTAATGACTTCTTTGCTTTTATCCAGCTCGTCCTGAGTTTCAATAAGCTTGCTGGCCACAGCCTAGTCCCTCAATTAATATTTTGAGATTTTCTTCCATCAGACTTAAAAAGGACTTTTTCTGTTTGATTTCATCTTTACTCAGATTGACTCCAGTGGACAGCCGGTAAAGCTTTGTGCCTGTTTCTCTGGCGATTTCTCTGGCATATTCAGCTGGCGCAGAGCTTTCATAAAAAATAGACTTGATTTGTCTGGCCCTGATCAGATTTATAACCTCCTGCCAGCGACGAGGCGTAGGTTGAGCCTCAGGATTGCGTCCGGTTAGAGCAATCTGATTCAATTTATAGCGAGCAGCCAGATAGCCGAAGGCCTGATGTCCGGCTATGACCAGATCAGAAGACTGGCAGGAAGCTAAGTTTTTCTGATATTGGTTGTCAAGCCAGCTTAGCTTCTCCACCAGAACCTGACCATTTTTTCTATAACTATCTGCCCGACCCGGGTTCAACCGAGCTAAGACTTCAGTTATTTTCTTGACCAACAGCTGGTCAGCTTCGAAGTCAAGCCACAAATGGGGATCTTCAGTTCTATGATCGGCATAGGCGCTATTTTTTTTTATTACCTCGGTAAAGCTGATGACAACCAGCTCCTTAGTCTCAAGACTGTTCAGGATCCTGTCCAGCCAGGGCTCGAGATTACTGCCTATCCTGATCAAAAGGCTGGCCGACCTCAATTTAGCCAGATCTGAGGGCCGCAATTGAAAATCATGAACTTCAGCTGAAGTTGGAATTAATTGATAAACTTCGTCCTGGCCTCCAGTAATCTCTCGAGTCAATTCAGTAAGAGGAAAAATGGTGGTAACAATGAGCAAATCAGGCTCGGCTGCCTGGCCAATCCGGGAAAGGACGGCACCCAGGAGGATCAATAATAATACGATCAAAAACTTTAATCTGTTTTTCATCACCGATCACATCTTGCGGCCATTAAAAGTCTTGAAAACGTCTATTTATTAAAGATATTATAGCATAGTAGTAAATTCACCAAGGAGTTAAATATGCCAAATGAAATTACTTCCTTAAAACCGGAAAAAATCTGGAAACATTTTTCTGATTTGCTTAAGATTCCGCACTGCTCCGGTCACGAACAGGCCCTGGCTGATTATATCTGCCAGCTGGCTGCAGACTGGAATCTTGAATATCAGAAAGATCGAGCTGGTAATGTTCTGGTGAGATTGCCAGCTACCCCCGGTCACGAGCAGGCACCAGGTATTATTCTTCAAGCCCATCTTGACATGGTGTGTGAAAAAAACTCTGATGTTCAACACGATTTCAAGCATGATCCGATTCGGGCAGTAATTGATGGTGATTGGGTAAAAGCCAGCGGCACCAGTCTGGGATCCGATAATGGTATTGGAGTAGCTACCTGTTTGGCCGTCATGGAGGACAGAAACCTGGTCCATGGGCCGGTTGAGTGCTTGTTTACAGTTGATGAGGAGACCGGTTTAACTGGCGCCTATCAGCTAAAAAAAGGTCTGCTGAAGGGAGAGATACTGCTCAATCTGGACAGCGAAGATGAAGGCACTTTTACCATCGGCTGTGCTGGTGGGGCTGATTCTGAACTCAGTCTCCCCGTTGAGCGTAAAGGACGAAAAGGCAGAAATTTTTTGCAGGTCAGTTTAAAAGGTCTGCGTGGAGGACATTCTGGTCTGGACATTAATTTAGGGCGCGGCAACGCCATTAAGCTGCTGGCCAGGTTGCTGGCTGAAGCTTCCTCCAAATTTAAATTTGAGCTGGTTTCCTTTAATGGTGGAAGTAAAAGAAATGCTATCCCGAGGGAGGCTGTGGCCATCCTGTCTCTTGGAGCTGGACAGGAAAAGGGTTTAAGTCAACAACTGAAAAAATCTTTTGCAGCTATTAAGTTTGAATACCGGGTGACTGAACCTGGAATGAAACTGGAAATTAAAAAGACAGCAGACAGTGGCTTCCCTCTGGCGGCTGATTCTCAAGCGAAACTTTTGAATCTAATTCTGGTCCTACCCCATGGTGTCATCAGCCTGCATCCTGAAATCAGTGGTCTGGTAGAAACCTCTTCCAATCTGGCTATAGTGGAAACACTCGATAAGAAAGTGAAGATTGTCTGCAACAGCCGCAGTTCTGTCGGCTCTGCCCTGGAGGCGGTCAGGCTGGTAATCAGGTCCTGCGCGGCCTTAGCTGAAGCCAAAATTACTCAGCCCGATGGGTATCCGGCCTGGACACCAGACTTAAAATCTCCCCTGCTGCAGAGAATGATTGAAATTTACCGGCATCTGTTTGGTAAGGAGCCAGAAGTTAAAGCAGTCCATGCCGGTTTGGAATGCGGCATTATTGGCGAAAAATATCCTGATCTGGATATGATTTCAATTGGTCCAACCATCCGTTACCCGCATTCTCCTGAGGAAAAGGTCAGCATATCATCAGTCAAAAAATTCTGGCAACTGGTAGTCGAGACACTCAAGGAATTGGCTTAGATTAAGAAAAGAAAAAAATTATGAAGCGAAGAAACTTTATCTATCTGCTGGCTGGTTTTCTGGCCGTGGCCAGGATAAAGGTCTGGCCAGCCAAACAATTGAGGAGTGATAACATGAGAAAAGCTATCAAGACAGATCAAGCACCCAGGGCTATTGGGCCCTATTCTCAGGGTATAATGGCTGGAGGCTTGATCTTTGTTTCTGGACAAATTCCCCTTGATCCAATTAAGGGAGAAATAGTCGGGCAGACCATAGAAGAACAAGCTCATCAGGTTTTTAAAAATCTCCGAGCTATTCTGGAGGCTGCTGGCAGTTCCCTTAATGAGGTAGTAAAGGCTACGGTCTATCTAGCCGATATGAATGACTTCAGCCGGATGAATGAGGTCTATGCCCGATATTTTTCAGAGCCCTATCCAGCGCGGGCTGCTTTTCAGGTAGCTAAGTTGCCACGAGAGGCAAAAATCGAAGTAGAAGTTATAGCTCTGGCTGAGGCTTAGACTGTTCCTGTTATAAAATAATAATATTGTTTTCTTCTTGACGGCTTAACAAAACATTTTAGTGCTGTATAATTTATTCGAGGTAAAGATATGCCGCTATATGAATATATCTGTCTTCAATGCCAGCATCGGTTTGAGGTCCTGGTAAAAATGAATCAGACCGAGATTGTCTGTCCGCGCTGCCAGAGCCACCAGGTTAAAAAGCTTATTTCTTCATTTGGAATCGGGGGGCCTGGCCGCCAGAGCAAAGGTGGCCCAAGTGGTTCAAACAGTTGTTCTAATTGCTCTTCTTCCAGTTGTTCTACCTGCCGTCAATGATTAAAGCACCAGCCCGTTTTTTGTGGTTAATTTTTGCTTGGCCTAATCCAAACCCTGCCATGATCGGATTATTTTCCCCTTTAAAAACAAAAAGTCAAGATAAGATCGAAGATCGACTTCCCTATCAGCAAAAATGACCAGGCCTGGGCAGGTCAGCCATGAGGAACTCCTGGCCTCGTCCGTCTTCCAGAGTGACTTTGTTCTTTTTCTTCAGATGACTTGATTTTCTTAATCCTGTTTTTTTTGATTAAAAGAGAACCCTGATAAGAAACATAGTTTAAGAGAATCATGACCCGCTGTCGATCACTCAGCTCTCTACAAAAGATTCCCTTTAATCCTTTTAACGGACCCTCCATCACCTGTATCTCATCGCCCGGTTGTGGATCATCTCCATATTTCATCAGTTCTATTAAACCGTTTTTTTCGCGGGCTTTAAGACAGCTGATAACTTCTGGTTCAACCGGAACGGGCCTCTGGCCATAGCCGACGATCTTGTTCACGCCTCTGGTATAGACAATTGTTTGATAATCTCGCGGATAATTAAATTTTAGAAAAAGATAACCGGGGAAAAAAGGTCTTATTATAGAGTCCTGGCGATAACGGGGAAGATAGACAGTAAAACCAGCCTGAGTTAGAAGCGACTCTACCGGCGACTCTTTCCTGGGCTTGGTATTTAATACATACCAATCGGCCATCTTAAACTCCTGGTCCCATCTTCCTCTAAACTATCCTGATTTTTTCCGTTTTTAGGGCTTAAAATAAACTTTCAATATCTGAAATTTTCTTGGGTATGCCCGGCCGAGACCCCAGGACTCGGTGCCCTTCTTCTGTGACCAGGACATCATCTTCTATTCTAACCCCGCCAAAGTCCAAATATTTGGCGACCCGGTCATAATTTATGAAATCCTTGAATTTTTTCTCTTTTCTCCACTGCTCATAAAGAGCAGGAATGAAATAAAGGCCAGGTTCGATCGTCATAACATGGCCCGGTTCTAAAGCCCTGGCCATTCTCAGATAGTTTAGTCCGAACTGCTGACTGCGTCTTACTGTTTGATCGTAGCCAATATAGTCTTCGCCCAGATTTTCCATGTCGTGGACATCCAATCCAACCATATGGCCCAGACCATGAGGGAAAAATAAGGCATGAGCCCCTTGACTGACAGCCTCTTCCAGGTCGCCCTTCATCAGTCCGAGTGATTTTAACCCTTCAGCCATGACTCTGGCCGCCTTTAAGTGGATCTCTTTAAACATCACTCCGGGTCCAATGCTTTTAATTGCTACTTCCTGCCCTTTGAGGACGATAGAATAAATATCCTTTTGTCTCTGATTAAAACGACCTCCAACAGGGACAGATCTGGTGATATCGCAGGCATAATGAAGTTGTGACTCGGCTCCTGTATCCATTACCAGAAAGCGGCCTTTTTGCAGCTTATCCCCATAACTTGTTTTGTGAAAGATCTGACCATTAATAGTGATGATTGGCGGAAAGGCAAAGGACAAACCGTTGGCTCTGGTAACCAATTCCATTAAGGCCAGAATTTCTTGTTCTCTAACTCCCGGCCTGATCTCAGGAATGGCGGTCAAATAACTTTCCCTGGTGACCTTCAGGGCCTTTTCTATTTCAGCCACTTCTTCCTGGCTTTTTATCGACCTTAAATTGATGACCGCTTTAATCAGCTCTACTGAAGCTCCAGTCTTGACTTGCTCTGGAGCTATTTTCAGCCACGAGCATAATTTGAGAGTGGTCTCTCCTCGGTAAGGTGGGAGATAATGTATCTGACGGCCGCGGCTGCTGGCCTCGGCCAGATAATCATTCAAACTGGCTGACGGTCTGACTTGTTTCAAACCAGCGGCTTTAGCCCTTTCTTTTAATGGAGGTTGTGGTCCAACCCAGATAATATCTTCAAGGGTAATATCGTCTCCAAAGATTATTTCTTTCCCCTCGTCCACATCTAAAACAGCTGCCAGGCCAGGCGAATCCAGACCAAAGAAATAAAGAAAACTACTGTCCTGACGGAAGGGATAAGTGTTAGCCTGGTAGTTCATCGGGCTATCCTCATTCCCTGGAAAAAGGCAAATACCCGTTTTAATCATCTTTCTTAATTTTCTTCGTCTTCCCTGATAAACTTCGGGTTTAAACATAACTCGGCCTCCTAAAAATATTTTAGAGTCTATGATAAATCAATTTTAGTCGGATTAAAAGACAAATAATCGGATTAACAAAAAGAGACTCCGCCAGGCGATGAATTCTGGAGTGCAGATAAAGTCCAGACTAAACTCTGTATCTTAATTTTAGCTAAAAGACTAAGAGAAAAGAATGGTAGCGGGGGCTGGATTTGAACCAGCGACCTCCGGGTTATGAGCCCGACGAGCTACCTGACTGCTCTACCCCGCGATCTGAAGTGATTATAGCAAAAAAAATTGTTTTGTCAAAAATGGCTGGAGCAGGACGTAAGCCGAATTCAGTTGCTGCCAAAAGCAGCGACAGTCATTTGTCTCCGCTGCTAATTGCTTAACAGCTCCAGCGACCTACCCACCCCAGCGGACGGGCCATCCTCAAAGGGGTCAATTTGGTCTTGCTCCGGATGGGGTTTGCCCTGCCTCCAAAGTCGCCTTCAGAGCGGTGAGCCTTTACCTCACCTTTTCACCCTTACCTGGCTTCAAGAAGAAGCAGGCGGTTTCTTTTCTGTGGCACTTTCCTCCGGTCGCCCGGAGTCGCGGTTAGCGACCATCCTGCCCTGCGGAGTTCGGACTTTCCTCCCCTTCTTCCTCAGAAGAAGGAGCGACCGTCTCGCCTGCTCCAGCCACTATCTTTATACCATATTGCTCTAATTTTTTGTAGAGGTTGCTGCGAGGAGTATCAATTTCTCTGGCGGTTTTGGAGATATTCCAGTTGTTAGCTTTAAGTTTGTAAAGTATAAAGGTTTTTTCTGCTTCATCCCGGAAATCTTTCAGAGTCACGACCTTTTTTAAATCTGGCAAATAAAACTCTTTGCCGCCGACAATATAATCTGGCAGGTCGTTGATGGTGATCACTTCTCTGTCATCCATAATAATCAGACGTTCAACCAGATTTTTCAGCTCTCTGACATTTCCCTTCCAGGAATATTTCATCATAGCCTCTAGAGCTTCAGGTGAAAATTTTTTTAACTTAAAATTATTTTCCTCAGAAAAAACCCGACAAAAATAATCAACCAGGATTGGGATATCTTCTTTCCTGTCTCTTAATGGCGGGACATAAATAGGCACTACATTCAGACGGAAATACAAGTCTTCACGGAAACGCCCTTCTTTCATTTCTTTGTTGAGATCCTTATTGGTAGCAGCAATTACCCTGACATCGACTTTAATAATTTTACTTGAACCGACTCTTTGAATCTCTCCTTCTTCCAGAACACGGAGGACCTTCGACTGGGTGCGAAGGCTCATATCGCCAACTTCGTCCAAAAAAATTGTGCCACCATCAGCCAGTTCAAACTTACCGAGTTGCCTTTCAGTCGCACCGGTAAAAGCGCCCTTTTCATGCCCGAAGAGCTCGCTTTCAATTAATTCCTCAGGGATAGCCGCGCAGTTAACCTGAACAAAATTCTCCTCGGCTCTCAGACTATGGCTGTGAATAGCTCTGGCCACCAGTTCTTTACCGGTACCACTTTCACCCTGAATCAAGACAGTGGCATTAGTCGGAGCAATTCTTAATATTTGCTCATTAAGACCTTTCATCAGGGGATGTTCACCAATCAGCTGGTATCTTTTTTCTGCGCGTTTTTTTATATCCTGGAAAGCTGATCTGAGCTCTCTCGATTCGAGGGCATGGTTCAAACTGAGCAGAATTCTTTCCCGATGGAGAGGTTTTTCCAGAAAATCAAAGGCTCCCAGTTTGGTAGCCTCAACAGCCATAGGAATGGTGCCATGACCTGAAATCATAATAACTTCAGGAGCCAATGGCCTCTTTTTTATCTCAGACAGGAGAGCCAGACCGTCCATGTCAGGCAGCTTGATGTCAAGAAGTACCAGATCTATTTCCGGATGCTCTTCCAGGCGCTCTTTGGCCTCAACGCCATTGGCCGCTTCATAAATAACATATCCCTCGTACTCCAGAATCATTTTTAACGACTTTCGAATATTTTCCTCATCATCAACAATTAAAACCCTATTCCTTTTTGTTCTGGCACTCATAATTTTATTTTAACATAATCCAGGTAAACTACTCATCAATTCAATTGGATTTTAATTAAGGTAACAAAGAACGTTTTTACTCGGGTTGTCTCGGCGATAGTAAATTATCAAAAATGGGGTGAAGCTCCGGTTAGTCATCTTATCATCAACATCTAACCGCAACCTCACCCCACATTTATTAACCGGATAAACCGGAACTACCAGCTGGTTTTACAGGTAGCTTCGTTTAGCTTTCAGAGTGAGCCTTCAGCCAGCTTCTTGTAATATATGAAGCGTCTCCTGGCTTCTTCTTTGGCCTGAGCAAAGAGCTGAGTAGCAATCTCTGGATAATCCTGAAGAACAGAACGATAACGTATTTCATTTTTCAGGAAAGTTTCATAATCAAGTTTTGGTTCTTTGGAATCAAGAATAAAAGGATTTTTCCCTTCTTTAGCCAGCTGTGGATTATACCGGTAAAGAATCCAATAGCCTGTATCCACTGCCAGTTTTTCTTCCTGCTGGGATTTGCTCATGTCGATGCCATGGTTAATGCACGGAGAATAGGCAATGATCAGAGATGGTCCCTCATAAGCCTCAGCTTCCATGAAAGCCCTGAGACATTGGTTCATATTGGCTCCCATGGCGACCGAAGCCACATAGACATAACCATAGCTCATAGCCATCCGACCCAGGTCCTTTTTGCCAGTTTTCTTGCCAGAAGAAGCGAATTTGGCTCTGGAACCAGTTGGAGTCGCTTTAGAAGCCTGGCCTCCTGTATTGGAGTAAACCTCAGTATCAAGAACCAGCAAGTTGACATTCCTGTTCATAGCAATAACGTGATCAAGGCCGCCATAGCCGATGTCATAAGCCCAACCATCACCGCCCAGGCACCAGATACTCTTATCCACAAAATAGTCCTGAAATTCAGCCACTTTGGTCAGATAGGGATAAGCGGCATCTTTTCTGGCCAGAGCAGCTGGCAGCAGTTTTTGAATGTACTCGGCTGTCATTTTGGCCTGGTCACCGCGATCATTCCACAGCTCTTTCATCTTCTGGAAGGCATCCATCAGTTCAGGCTGAGTACCAGCAGTGATAGCGGCATTCATATTAGCCAGAAGTTGCCGCCTGATGGTGTCAACTGCCAGCCTCATCCCAAAACCATATTCGGCATTATCTTCAAAGAGCGAATTAGCCCAGCTTGGTCCTTTCCCTTCCTTATTTTTAGCATATGGAGAAACAGGAAATGTACCACCATAAATTGAAGAACAACCAGTGGCATTAGCTATAATCATTCTGTCGCCAAAGAGCTGGGTAGCCAGTTTGATATAGGGGGTTTCTCCGCAACCGGCACAGGCTCCACTGAACTCAAACAGTGGGGTCAGAAATTGAGAACCCTTGATGGTTTCAATTTTATTTCCATCCAGCCAGCTATCCGGCAACTTTTCAAAGAATTCTACATTTTCATTTTCTCCTGCTGCTCTCTCCTCCTCCAGTGGGACCATGACCAGAGATTTTTCTTTGGTCGGGCAGGTTTCTACACAGACACCGCAGCCTACGCAATCTTCAATGTAAACCTGAAGACGGTATCTTAAATTCTTATCATTTCTACTGTTAGACACCAGGGTGGTAAATTTAGCTGGCGCTTTTTCGAGATCAGCCGGCAGAATTTGTTTGGGTCTAATAGCCGCATGCGGACAGACAAATGAACACTGATTGCATTGAATGCAATTCTCTGGCAGCCAGCGCGGAACCAGTTCGGCCACTCCCCTTTTTTCCAGTTTAGCTGTGTTGGTTGGAATCCGGCCGTCATCTGGCATACTGGAAACAGGAATTGAATTGCCCTTAAAATGCATAATAGGTTCTATGACTTTCCTGGCGAAATCATCAGCCTCATCAGGAATCAGTTTGGGAACAGGGGCCGATTTAATGATTTTATCTGGAATAGGAACTTCTTCTAAGGCTTCCAGTGCCCGGTCAACTGCGGCCATATTCATTTTGACTACATCATCACCCTTTTTGTGATAGCTCTTATAAATTGCTTTTTTGATCAGATCAATAGCTTCGGCCTCAGGCAAAACACCAGAAATTTTGAAAAAGCAAACCTGCATAATGGTGTTGATTCTGTTTTTCAGACCAACTTCCTGGGCGATCTTAAAGGCATCAATATTATAGACCTTAATCTTTTTATCGATGATCGTCCTTTGTAGATCTTCGGTCAGATGCTCGAAGACTTCTTCTTTCTTCCAGGACGAATTGAGCAGAAAAACTCCACCTGGTCTGATTCCTTCCAGAACATCATAGCGTCCGATATAAGCTGGCTTATGGAGGGCAATGAAATCAGCAATATTCACCAGATATTCGGATTTAATCGGATGTTTACCAAAGCGCAGGTGGGAAATGGTAACCCCACCTGATTTCTTCGAATCATACTCAAAATAACCCTGAGCATAGAGATCAGTATTATCACCGATAATGGTAATAGAGTTTTTGTTAGCTCCAACCGTGCCATCCGAGCCATAACCCCAAAACTTGCAGCGGACAGTTCCCTCTGGTTCGGTTTCAAGAATTGGACCAACTGGTAACGATTTGCCAGTGACATCATCTTCAATCCCCACTGTGAAACCATGGAAGGCTGCTCCATCCAGGTGATCATAAACTGCTTTGACCATGGCTGGAGTAAATTCTTTCGATGATAAGCCATATCGTCCGCCGATGATTTTGATATCCTTGCCGGCCAGGGCAGACACCACGTCGAGGAAAAGTGGCTCGCCGGGGGCACCTGGCTCTTTCGTTCGATCTAGAACAGCTATCTTTTTAACGCTGGCCGGGATTACCGATCTGAGGGCAGCTGAGTCAAAAGGCCGGAAAAGACGCACTTTAACCAGGCCAACCTTATAACCCTGCTTGACCAGGTAATTTATAGTCTCTTCAGCTGTTTCACCGCCCGAACCCATCATAATGATGACCCGGTCAGCTTGTGGCGAGCCAAAATAATCAAAGAGATGGTACTGGCGTCCGGTAACTTTAGCTACTTTATCCATATATTCCTGGACAATGGCTGGAGTAGCCTCATAGTATTTATTCACCGTTTCTCGGCCCTGAAAATAAACATCTGGATTTTCTGCCCCAACTTTCATCATGGGTTTTTCTGGATTGAGAGCTCTTTGCCTGAAAGCTTCCAGATATTGCGGTTCAAAAAGCTCGGCCAGTGTTTCATAGGGTATAAGTTCTATCTTTTGAACCTCGCTGGATGTGCGGAAGCCGTCGAAGAAATGAAGGAAAGGTATCTGGCTTTTCAGGCTGGCTAAATGGCTAACTGTGGCCAGATCCATGATTTCTTGAACAGAACTGGAAGCCATTAAAGCAAAACCTGTATTTCTGGCAGCCATCACATCAGAATGATCTCCAAAAATTGACAGAGATTGGCAGGCTAAAGACCTGGCTGAAACATGAAAAACAGTTGGCAATAATTCTCCGGCAATCTTGTACATGTTGGGTAGCATCAACATCAGCCCCTGAGAGGCGGTAAAGGTTGTGGTCAGGCAACCAGCACTCAACGAACCATGAACAGCTCCTGCCGCTCCTCCTTCTGATTGCATTTCCACCACTTCCACCGTCTGACCAAAGATGTTCTTCTTGCCCTGACTTGACCATTCATCAGCCATTTCACCCATGGTCGAGGAGGGAGTGATAGGATAGATAGCAGCCACTTCCGAGTAAGCATAAGCCACATGGGTGGCAGCTGTATTACCATCAACAGCCTTAAAATTTTTTGACATAGGCATACTCCTTATTAAGATAAACAAATCATTATATCAAAAAGTCGATCTTATTCTAACCGGTTTTTACCATTTATTTTTTATTTCAGTCCGCCCTTCCAGGGCTTTTTTAATTGTTTGCTGATCGGCAAAATCCAGATCGCCGCCAACTGGCAAACCCATGGCCAGACGACTGATTTTAATCGGCAAATCCTCAACCAGCTGTAAGATGAGGGCGGCGGTGGCTTCTCCCTCGGCTGTTGGGTTGGTGGCAATTATCAATTCCTTAAACTGGCCAATCTTGAGCCGGTTGATTAATTTTTCCAGTTTTAATTCATCCGGTCCGATTCCTTTGAGTGGCGACAAGGATCCCAGAAGAACATGATATCTTCCATGATATATGCCTGTTTTCTCAATTGAGGCCACATTAAAGGGCTCTTCGACCACACACAACTGCTCATTATTCCTCCGATCATCGGTACATAAAAGGCAAGGATCAACATCAGTAATGTTATTACAAATAGAACAATAAAAAAGGCTTTTTTTGACCTCGGTGATAGCTTCTATCAGTTGTTCCACCTCTTCGGGAGGCAAACTTAAGATGTAAAAAGCCAGCCGCTGAGCAGATTTCTGGCCAATTCCAGGAAACTTCCTCAATTGCTCGATTAGCTGGTGGAGTGGTTGAGCATATTCAAACATGTCTGAACAGTTATAGTCCGGGTATTTTCAGCCCACCGGTGAAACCAGACATCTTTTTGGAGACTTCCTCATCAACTCTGGCTACTGCCTCGCGGAAGGCAGAGACAATGAGGTCCTGTAGCATATCCACATCTTCTTTATTGACCACTTCCGGCTCCAGTTTGACTTTTAAACAGTTTTTGTGACCGTCAAGAACAACTGTTACCATCCCACCACCGCTTGAGCCTTCTACCTGCATTTCGGCCAGTTCTTTCTGCATTTTTTCCTGGAACTCCTGGGCAGCCTTCATCATCTTTTGCAGTTCACCCAGATTTTTCATTCCAACTCCTTTTTCTTGCTATTTTCTTATAATTTATTATCGTTATTTTTTTTCTTAACTGAAATAACCTGACCCCTTAAGTCGTCCAGAATATTCCTGACTTTTTGATCCTCAATAGTTGTCCGACCTTCACCGTTTACAACCTGGTTTACCTTTTTCTGGCCAGTATTGGCCAAATTAGGTCGACGCCCTTTCTCCTCCAGGCTGTCTTCTTCGACCCTTACCTTAAAGCAATAGCCGTCAAAGTCAGCAGCCAGACGGTTTAGATAGGCTTCGTTCTGTTCGATGAGGACGGCAAAATGCTTTTTGTCCTGACTGAATATAAATTGCAGAGTTTTATCTCTGACCTCAACCTTACTGGCGACCTTTAGAATTGGAGCTAGAGCCGGACGGTCTTTCATCAGACGGAAATAAAATGCATCGGCAACCGGATGTCCCAGAACCGGTACGCCATTTCCAGCCACCCTGGTTTGGTTACTGGCTTTTTGAAAGTCGGGACTGCGAACAGAGCCTCGGCTTTTTTCGCCGGGTCTGGTTGGCGGAGTCTGGTAGTCAGGCTTTCGAGGTTCGCCTCGGGTTAAGCCCTTTTTCAACTGCAATTTTAGCTCCTTAACCTCTTCCAGGACCTGATCCAGCGGTTTTAGCCGTGATAGATAGCACAGCCTGATCAAATGAGCCTCTAAAAAAATTCTGGGCTGAGCGGAATACTTCAGGCCAGTCTCACCTTCCTGCAGAGCAGTTAGATATCTGAGCAGGTCTTCTGGTAGTAATGATTGACTGATCTCCCTTAGCTGGTTAAGTTCTTCCTCTGACAGTAAATTGAGGCCGGATGGATCTTTTACTATTCTGGCCAGCAACAGCTGGCGGAAATGCTCGACCAGTCCATTATAAAAATATCTAAGATCATAGCCAGCCGAGACCAGCTCTTCCACCAATCCGAAGATCTGTTCATCCTTTCCTTCGATGATTGCTCTGGAAAATTTCTCAAACAACCGGTGATCTATAACCCCCAGGATTTCTTCAGTGTCCTGATCTTTAACCTGGAGACCGCTGAAAGAGATAACCTGGTCAAGGAGAGTTTCTGCGTCCCGCAAACTACCATCAGCCGCTTCGGCAATGAGTTGAAGGCTGTAAGGACTGATAGTCAGGCCCTCCTGTTCAGCAATAGATCGCAGATGGTTGGCCATAGCTTCACTCGATAGTCTCTTAAAAACAAAATGCTGGCAACGGGAAATGATGGTTCTGGGAACTTTATGGAATTCAGTGGTGGCAAAGATGAAGATGGTTCTGGTTGGCGGTTCTTCCAGGGTTTTGAGCAGGGCATTAAAAGCATCCCGGCTCAGCTGATGAACTTCATCGATAATGATAATCCGATAGCGGCTATGCATTGGTTCATACTGGATACTTTCTCTTAAAGCCTTGACATCCTCAATACCGCGGTTAGAAGCACCATCAATTTCAATGAAATCAACGAGCCGATCTTCATTAATAGCCTGGCAGAGTTCACATTGATTGCAGGGCTCGGGAGCTGGCCCAAACTGACAGTTAAGAGCCTTGGCCAGAATCCTGGCTATCGTGGTTTTACCTACGCCTCTCATGCCGGAGAAAAGATAAGCATGGCTGATTCTATTTTCACGGATAGCATTTTGCAGCGTTCGGACCACTGCTTCCTGGCCTACTACTTCAGAGAATTTCCTGGGCCGGTATTTTCTGGCCAAAACGAGGTAAGAATCCTTGGGGTTATCTAGATATTGGTCTGACATTGCCTCTAGCCTGAAATTAAATCTGTTTTATCTTATCATAACTGACCTAAAATTCAACCGGGAAAAAGCTTCAGAGAGTTGATTTTCGGATGAATTTAAGTCTCGAAGAGATTAAAATGAACCTGGCATGAAGCAAAAAGAAAAAGGTTTGCTGTTCGTTCACCTGGCTGTCTTTTTATTTGGTTTTCCAGGCGTCATCAGTAAGCTGGTCAACCTCCCTTCATTTTCTCTGACTTTCTGGAGATTGATACTGGCCAGCTTGACTCTTTTCCTGATTATCAAGCTTCAATCTAAAAAAATGCTTCGACCCACCCGATCTCTTGACCTCTGGCTGATGATCTCATCGGGAGGTCTTCTGGCTTTTCACTGGACGACTTTTTTCCAGTCGATTCAGGTCTCGACTGTTGCCACCGGACTGCTGTCTTATTCGGCTTTTCCTCTTTTTACGATTTTTCTTGAGCCCTGGCTTCTCGGCACTCGCTTCCGCCGAAAAAACCTTATTCTGGCTGCAATCTGTCTGGCAGGTATTAGCTTGCTCGTGCCCGAGTTTAATTTCAAAAATAATATGTTTGTTGGGGTTATGTGGGGACTGGCTTCCGGCTTATCTTTTTCCCTGTTGACCATTATTAATAGAAAGTTGACCGCCCACTATCCCAGCCTGGTTTTAGCTTTTTATCAGGACACACTGGCCATGTTTTTTATAGTGCCTTTCTTCCTGGTTAGAAGATTTAGCTGGCCGGGAAATTTAAAAAGTCTGGCTCTAATTATCTTCCTCGGTGTCTTTTGCACAGCTTTAGCCCATACTCTCTTTATCAAGGGATTGAGGGAGATGGAAGCCCAAACTTCCAGCTTGATCAGCCTGCTTGAGCCCGTCTATGGCCTGATTCTCAGTTACCTGATACTTAAAGAACAGCCTGGCCTGCGAACCCTGACCGGAGGTTGCCTGATTTTAGCCTCAGTTCTCTGGCTATCTTATCATAGTGCCAGAGAAGCTTCAGATCAGTGATTTTTATTTCTTAAATTCTCGGGCTTGATAGACTGTTTTTCTCTGGCCTGTCTTTGCAACAGCTGCTCTTTTTCTTCGCCATGCTGTTGTCTTAACTGTTCAATTCTGGCCTGAAGCTCCTTTAATTTTCTCTGCTTTTCTTGAGGTGGAGCAACCCTTATTTCCTTTTCTGTTTGCTGCTTCAGCTTTTCTATTTCCATTTTTTGGGTTTTATCAAGCAAAGTCTGTTCTCGGCGATGATAAGAATTAATAGAATTAACGTCCTGTCTGAGCCTATCAGGAGTTAATCTTTGTCCCGTCTCTTCCAGGCTAATGGCTGTTTTGGGAGCAGCAGCTTCTTTCCTGATAACTGGCCTGTAAATCCTGACTTCATTCATACTTACCCTTTCCTCTGCTGGCTCTTTAATTTCTTTAATATTTACCCTGTTGATTGGCCGACCAGTCATTCTTTCTACATGCTGAGGACTGAGGGCATCGTTGATAATTATATTGTTTCTCAAACTATACCTATCTGCTAAAACTGTAAAATTAATTAGCGTTCTGTTTCGTTCTCGCGGAATCACCCAGTTAACCAGACGACCTTCAACGAAACGATGTCCCTCAATAAAAACCCATAAGTGATAATCAATGTGCCCGTTTCTCCACTCGAATCCATGCCCAGGTCTGAAACGGACATTGGGTGGAACAGGCGCCCAGCCGATATAAATGTCACTGAATCTCCAGACTACCCAGGCCGGGCCCCATTCAACATCAGGTACCCAGAACCAGCCTAGATGAATATCCCATCCCCAGCGACCATAATGGAAGGGCAGCCAACCCCAGCTATAAAATGAAACCCAGGTCCAGCCATAATCACTCCAGATCCAGCGGCCATGGACATAAGGATGCCAGCGGGCGTCAATTCCTCTTGGTACCCAGACATAACCAAAGGGTGAATAATTCACCCAGAAACCAAAACCACTGAGATAGTCATATATATACCCGAACGTTATCTCTCCAGATACAAATGGTTGAAAGGATGAAGCTGCTGGTTGTCGGCCAGTAGTCTGGCTCTCTTCAGGCTGGACATAAATCAGGCAGCTGACCAATGATAAAACTATTAAAAAGACCAAACCGATCGATTTCCGCATCTTCGCCTTCAGGTCAGATGACCGCCAAGATCAAAACCAGGCTTTCTCTCCAGTTAAGTCTATTTTTATTTTTTATAGGTTAGCTCCAGACTGGACAGATCCTTCTGGAAGGTCTGACCTTCTGGGTTTTAATTTAACCTTTTAAAAACATTTTTTATTCTCTTGAAAGCCCAATCCAGCTCTTTTTTACTTATGATGAGCGGTGGAGCAAATCTTATCACGTTCTCATGAGTTTCTTTACAGAGCAGTCTTTCATTCATCATCTCTTCGCAGAAACGGCGGGCACCTCCAGCTTCAGGATAGAGTTCAATACCAATCAATAAACCCCGACCTCTTATTTCCTTAATATGGTGACTTTTGATTGTTTTTAACTTTTCTAAGAAATAGGTGCCTTTCTCGGCTGCCTGCTCGACCAGGCGTTCATCCTGAATAACCCGCAGAGCTTCCCGAGCCACAGCACAGGCTAAAGGATTGCCGCCAAAGGTTGATCCATGCTCGCCTGGCTTAAACAGACCCATAATTTCGGTCGTCGACAGGACTGCCGAAATAGCATAGCAACCACCACCCAGGGACTTGCCAATAACCATTATGTCTGGTTTAACACCTTCATATTCGCAGGCGAACATTTTGCCCACCCGGCCTAACCCGGTCTGAATTTCATCGGCAATGAAGAGGACATTATTCTTTTCACAAATTTCTTTGGCCTTCTTGAGGTAGCCATCTGGCGGAATAAGAATTCCAGCCTCGGCTTGAATTGGCTCAACCAGAAAAGCCGCTGTTCTGGGAGTGATAGCTGCTTCCAGCGCCTCAGCGTCACCAAAAGGAACGATTTTGAACCCGGGGGTAAATGGCCCGAAATCCTGGCGATAGGATGGTTCAGTAGAAAAGCTGATTATAGTCACAGTGCGACCATGAAAATTGTTGGTACAAGCGATGATCTCAGCTTCATCCTGAGGAACTCCCTTTTTCTGATAAGCCCATTTTCTGGCTAACTTAATAGCTGTTTCGACCGCCTCAGCCCCCGAGTTCATGGGTAGAACCATATTGAAACCCGTCAGTTCACATAGCTCTTTGGCCAGCAATGGCCACTGGTCGTTTCTGAAAGCTCTGGAGGTCAGAGTCAGCTTTTTAGCTTGAGTCTGTAATGTCTTGACAATTCTCGGGTGACAGTGGCCCTGGTTAACCGCAGAGTAAGCACTTAAAAAGTCAAGATATTTATTCCCTTCGACATCCCACATCCAGATGCCTTTGGCTTTGGTGATCACCACGTCCAGTGGATGATAGTTGTGAGCACCATAGATGTCCTCGATGACGATATAATCTTTACTGTCCATTTAAAACTCCTTTCCCTAAATTGAAGTGGCGGAGAGGGCGGGATTCGAACCCGCGGTAAACCTTTCGGGCTTACACACGCTTTCCAAGCGTGCTCCTTAAACCACTCGGACACCTCTCCTGGTTTAAATTACCAAGAAAAAAAGGTTATCAAAATAACGGCAGGAAATCAATTTTCCAGTCAGGAAAAATTATGGCCGGTAAATGGAAATTATGTCCTTTAGAAGGGCGGCAGCCGCACCTTTGGGATTTGATTGACCCCCTGTAACTGCTACCCAGCCCATAGTATCCGTATAGAAAATGATGCCCTTATTAGTTCCGTTGGTCATAGCCAGAGGATGAACAGGATCAAGCAGGGCCAATCCAACCTCAATTTTCCATGGCCCATAAGCTTTTTCCCTATAACACTTGCCAAAGAGTTTTAAAATTTTGTTAAGGCTGCTGGCTTTTTCTACTATTTCTTTTTTCAAGCCACGGATACCTCTAACCAGAACCTCACTTAGCTTGATTTCAGTATCCAGTACTTGATTGGCAATAATGACCATTTTAGCTGCCGTATCCCAGCCATCAATGTCCAGCGAAGGCTCAGGTTCAGCAATACCTTTTTCCTGAGCCTCTTTTAGAGCAGCCTCAAAATCCAGACCTTCAGTCATTCTGGTCAAAATATAATTGCTGGTCCCGTTTAAAATGCCCTCGATAGCCAGAATCTCGGCACCAGCCAGAGAACGTTTCCCCACATCGAGAGTAGGCAGAGCAGCAGCTGCGGCCGCACTGGCTTTAATGGTTAATCCTTTTTCTTCAGCCAGTTCCTTTAGCTCATCTGGTCTCAAAACGAGAGCTCCTTTGCTGGCCGTGGCCAGATGCCAGCCCTTATCGAGAGCCAGTCTGGCCAGTGATAAGCCCGGCTCGCCACTCATAAGATTGGAAGGCGTGCAATCCACCAGTACTCCTGTCCGGAACTCTTCCAGCAAATCAGAGATGGTGATGGCTTTTATCCAGTCAGCCAGATTGTCAAGGTCATCCTGGGCGAAATAGGATGGAGACAGCACCTTTTGAGTACTGGAAAGAAGAACAATGCCTTTCTGTCGAGCAATTGCTCTGAGTTCCAGTTGAAGATCATAACGCTGGAGGCAATCATCATATTTTTCCTTAAGAAGCTCAAAAAAAGCTCGACCAACCCGGCCGAAACCAACAAGAATGATATTTACTTTATCCATCTTAACCTCAGACAACAGACCTATTGCGCTTAACTGGCGGAGAGGGCGGGATTCGAACCCGCGATTCCGGTAATTAACCGGAATAACGGTTTTCGAGACCGTCGCCTTCAACCACTCGGCCACCTCTCCGTTTTCAGTAATTTACTTTAAGTCTGACGAGTTTGCAACTTTTCTCCTGCTTTTTTAAGCTCCCGTCGTGAGCGAAAAAAATTGCTCATCAGCTGTCGACACTCCTCACTTAATATACCCGCACAAATTTCGAGTCGATGATTGGCCCTGGCCAGCGGAATCGCCAATTGAGAAATAATGGCTCCCTGCTTGCTATCTTCTGTTCCATAGACCAGCCTCTTAATTCTAGCCTGCAGAATAGCTCCGAGGCACATCGGACAGGGCTCGACGGTTATATACATAGTCAGTCCCGGCAGACGATAATTTTTTAATTTCTGCCCGGCCTTCCTCAGGGCTATAATTTCAGCGTGAGCGGTAGGATCAGATCGAGAAATTGACTGGTTATAGCCACGGGCCACAATTTTATTATCTTTAACCAGAA
>JAKPXU010000145.1 GCA_029571905.1 Acidobacteriota bacterium
CCTCTATAGTGCGGAGGCCGGTCCTCAGGAGTAGGTTTACTATAGCGTAGTCTCTCAGGGCCCTGTCCTGGTAGTAAGACAGGAGGGCGGTAGCCTGGCTGGGGAGTAGAGGCTGTTTCCTAAATTGTTGTTTCCTCTTTGGTGTCTTTATACCTTTAGCTACATTCGGATAGTACTTATTAGCCTCGGTCCATTCGTAAAACCTCCTGACAGCGGTAATATAAGAGCCTACTGTTAGGCTGCTCTTCCCGGACCTTAACAGATCCTCCTTATACTCCAGGACCTGGTTCCTGGTTATATCTGCCAGGAGGTAGCCCTTCTCCTCAACCCAGAAGAGATAACGCTCCAGGGTGCGTTTATAGAGCCCCTTAGAGCTTTGTTTAACGTCCTGGGAGTCTATAAAGCTATCCAGTAGCTCCTCTATCCTGGAGCCGTTTACTGTTATATTTGTGCTTCCGGTGGCTACTACTGCTGCTGTTTCCATTGTATTGTTATTTATCATTTAATATTACAAAGATAATAAATAATTCTAATAAACAATACTCTGGAGAGTCTATAAAAGAAAAAAATAGAAAGAAAAAAGCAGCCGATCTAAAGAGAGAGGCTGCCCTTTAATTATATTTAAATATATTTAAGGGAAAAATGCCCTTGTAACCTATTGACTGACAGGCTGTAAAAAATGGGCTCTCGTATTACTGTACACTTTTTTCGTATTACTGTACACTTTTTTCGTATTAGTGTACACCCTGGGAGAGTAATTTTATCTCCTTTTTGGAGGGTTTATACTTTACGTATTTATCAGAGTATGTGTATGTGTATGTGCCGGTGGCCTCGTCGTGGCTGTAGCTGTTGATATGCCCCTTGTCCTTTAGCTCCTGTAGGCCCTTTAATATAGTGGCCCTTACCCTGGGGCGCCCTTGTGTCTTTAGCTGTTTGTTTAGTCCCAGGTGTTTTATAAGACTGTCCTCTCTTATCCTTAGGCTGGGCTTATTACTGGAGGAGTATGTTAGTATTTTTGTGGCTATATCCGTTAGCTCCAGGATCAGACCTACAAACCTGTCGTTTACGGTTAGGATATTACCCAGCCCGGCACCGGAGAGGGCTTTAATAAATCTCTGGTTAGGCGTTATTATTACCCGATCTACTGGCTCGTCTTTGATAAAGTTCATTAAAGCCGTTCCTGTCCTTTCTGCCCCCTGAATAAGCTCCCCCGATACCTCATATTTATCCGCTACCTTACCGCTGTATCTAAACTCTACCCTAAATAGCTGCTCGTTTGATAACACCAGCTCCCTGGTTTTTTCGTCTCGGTCCACTATTGGATAAAGATAGCCCCCCAGATATAACAGATAAAGCTTTAGCCTGTAATTGTTACAGTTCATTTTATTAGCTATTTCTTTAAGGTTGGTAATTTCCAACGCCTCGTTTTCGTTATCCTGGTACCTCTGGATCAGATAGAGGGCCAGGGCAAAACACAACTAGCCATTCACTTTGCTATGACCGCTGCAGCGCACAGATTTTCCTGTCTCTTCTTTTCTTTAGAGATGACATCAACGGCCTTGATGGATCGTGCCTTGATCAGCATGTCAAAGGTGTATTCAGAAGATTATCGGGCGGGAAAACTGACACAGGCGGCCTGGGATAATGTTACCCAAGCCGGATCACGTATTCAACAAATGCCGATCACCCTCAATGATGCCCCTTTGCAGACTGTGCGTAAAATCAGAACTGATTGTCTCCTTCTTAAAAGGACGCAGCGTTTGGACATGGTTATTATTGATTATTTGCAATTGGTAGAGCCGGATGACAGACATCAAATCCGGGAACAACAGGTTGCGACAATGACAAGGGCATTAAAACTGCTTGCCAAGGAGCTTGGAGTACCGGTTATCCTTTTATGCCAACTGAACCGGGAGGCCGAAAACAACCCGGGAAAACGCCCTTCTTTGGCTAACCTGAGAGAGTCCGGAGCCATAGAGCAAGATGCGGACCTGGTGCTTCTCTTAATGCGTCCTGAGGTGTACGGCATCAAGACCATTGATATCGGAGAACAAATAGGAGTCTCTACAGCGGGC
>JAKPXU010000149.1 GCA_029571905.1 Acidobacteriota bacterium
GCCCAGCTTGATATCAACAAGCAATTTGCCCTTTACTATCCAGAAAAAAGGCCCTTTTTCCTTGAAGGCCGGGATTTCTTTGAAACACCGGTGGAAGCTTTTTATAGCCGGTCTATTGCTGACCCCGATTGGGGGGTAAAAGTTTCGGGTAAAGCGGGGAAAAACGTCATCGGGATTGTCTCAGCTCAGGATACGATGACCAACCTGATTTTCCCCGGGGCGGAGGGCTCTGACTCAACCACTCTCGGGCAGAGGTCCTACGCCAATGTTTTTCGCTTTAGAAGAGATATCGCTAAGGGATCAACGGTCGGTCTGATAGTTACAGACAGAGAAGGGGAAGGCTATCATAACCGGGTGGCCGGGCTCGACGGTTTAATCCGATTTACTAAATCAGATACCTTGACCTTTCAGTTTCTCGGCTCTAATACTGCCTATCCAGAAGAAATCGCCGAAAGTTTCAATCAGAAGAAGGGTGATTTCACCGGCTATGGCGGTTCGATTGGATTCAGCCACAATAAAAGATCCTATTATTTAAATGCCGAATATGATTTTGCCGATCCCGATGCCAGGGCTGATCTGGGCTTTGTTCCCCAGGTAGGATACAGAAGATTTGAGGTTGGGGGAGGACTTAACCGCTGGGGGAAGAAGGGCGATTTCTTCAACCGGGTGTCAGTTTTCAGCAACTATGATCAAACTAATGACTACGATGGGAATCTGCTCGAAAGAGAGCTGGAAGGAGGGGTGGACCTCGAAGGCCCGCTCTGGTCCTATTTTAACTGGGACATAGGGACGAGGAAAAAAGTTTATCTGGGCAATTCTTTTAATCAGGTTTTCAATCAATTTTTCTTCAGTATAAGGCCAGCTGGCAATTTCAGCTTTAATACCTGGCTAAGCTTTAGAGATGAAATTGATTATGAAAATATCCGGCCGGGGAAAGCTTTTGAGGTTGAACCTGAAATGAACCTGAGGCTGGGCAAGCGCCTTGAGCTTGGCCTGGGTCATATGCTGAGCCGCTTGAGCGTCGAGGGTGGACGGCTTTTCCTGGCTAATCTAACTCAGTCGAAGCTTTTGTATCATTTTAACAGCCGCACATTTTTCAGAGCTATCCTTCAATACCGGCATGTTAATAAAAACCCCGCACTTTATAATTTCCCCGTTGATGAGAACTCTAAGAAACTTTTCAGCCAGTTGCTCTTTTCTTATAAGCTTAATCCGCGAACAGTGTTATTCTTAGGCTATAGCGACAATTATTTCGGCTACAACGGAGTCTCGCTAACTCAGGCCGACCGCACCTTCTTCCTCAAGCTCGGCTACGCCTGGAACCTCTGAAAATCGGGACACCCTAGATATTACCTATTTTTTCTCTGGCTGATTGATAGCCTTGCTGGCT
>JAKPXU010000165.1 GCA_029571905.1 Acidobacteriota bacterium
CCCTGATTATTTAATTCATGGAATCCAAGGCAAGGATAGGCGTGGATATGTCCGCCATAAAATCCTCCCAGGCAATTGACAGTTATTGCCTGTGCTCGGTATTTGTCCAGCAATGATTTCATGCCTAAATACATGGCAGCCGAATTGATAACCTCTGGCCAGCTGACACCAACCACAAGAGAAGCTCCCCTCCACCACTTCCTGGCTATTTCTTTAGCCTCATCCTGGTCAGCTGCGGCCCAGGCTTGATTTAACTCAGCGAAAGGAAGATTGAAAACAGGAATATTCATTATTTGAAATGGTTGACCACCCTGTTCATCTCGAAAAAGTAGAATTGGTGCGTTTTTTAAACGGTAAAGAGTTTCTTCGATAGAAAGAAGTTTTAGTTCATCCGGATAGCATTTAAGATAGCCTGGAGCCGGAGTCAGGGAAATTCTGATATCCTCGATCAACTGGCTGAACGAGCGATCATTCTGCGGATTTTTAATTCTGGCAAAGGCTTCAAAGGCAGTTACTATATCATCCAACCTGTCCGAAGCGATGAAACCGAAATTAAACTGATTTTCTCTCTTTAAACTGGCCGTATAAACAAGAAAGCCGCCACTGCCGGCAAATAGAAAATCAATATAGAGCACTGGCCGGCCAGTAGCTACCGCCGGCTGAACGACTTGATTCCAACAATTGAGCTGAAAGACAGCATAACCGTCGACATTTTGTTCTTCGTCAGCTTTGATAATTTTTTCTGCTTCTTCTGTTCCACTGATCAATGACACCAGAAACGTATAGTGAGGAAATTTCTGCTGTAAAGCATTAATGCACTTCTCAATTACTGGCCGAAAATCAAAGCCAAGATTGGGCCAATCAGGCCTGTCCTGTTTCAGGCGGTGAAGAGCAAAGAGCAAGCCAAGTTTGACCTTTTCTTTTCTTGCATTGGAGGCTATATCGGTCAAAACAAAAGGGCTAGACGAATTAAGATCTTTTTTCAGAATAAGACCGCTGGCCAGCCAGGCAGCACAGCGTCCACATTGACCAAAAAAACTTCGTCGGCTGAGACTCTTTTTTTCGGGCTCCATTTCCTCTCCAGCTTTAGAATTAGCTAATTTATTAATTTTTGCCATTAACTTTTAAAGGTCTCGGGTCAAAATCTCAACTTTTTAACCTGGTTAATACTTTTACCCAGCCAGAT
>JAKPXU010000167.1 GCA_029571905.1 Acidobacteriota bacterium
ACCTGATTCAAGAGATATTGTCCATCCAGATTGGCCAGATCGCTGAGTGGCATAAAAGCATATAAAAATTCCAGTGCTTCTTTCTCCTCGAGCGATAGAGGCTCATTGAAAACATCAAACAGAGCCTCTTTTCGGCCGGCGGCTACAGCCATTCGTTTTTCAAATTGCTGATGAACGAGCTGGCGGTAAGCCTGGTCGGAGATAAAGTGCCTGGACTGACGGCAAGAAGTGATGATTGCCGATAAAGTAATTAGAATTAAAATTGAGACAAAAATTAAAATGGAATGTTTCCGTCGCCATCTTTTTCCCATAATTAGTTTACCCTTAAAATTGAGTTGGCATCTTTTCTATTTTATTCTGACCTCAACACCGATTCAAGCCTTAAACAGTGGCGATCCCCGCGGCCAGTCTTCAATCCTGGTTTAAGATGGAAGCTTCTATTCAATAGAATTGTTTCTATAAACTGGTGAATAGTTTATAATCTGAGTTCGAGAAATGGTTAGGTCTAAAAAAATCATAATGGAGAGAAAGAGCATAATGAAGAGGATCAAAGATGGGAACAGGCGTTTTATAAATCTTAAAAAAGAGGTCAGGTTTTTGCTACTGGTTGGCATTATTTCGGCCGTCAGTTTGTGGATGAGTTGTCGATCAGATGGTCCGGGGGCCTTAAAGCGAACAGGAACAGAACCAAAAGTTAAGCCCGGAGTGGAGGTCTTTCTGGAAAAACATCTCGACCTGGTCAGGGGCAAAAAAGTCGGACTGGTGACCAACCCCTCCGGTGTTGATTCCAGGCTGCAAAGCACCGCCTGGTTGCTTAAAAATAATTCAGCCATTAATCTGGTTGCTCTTTATGGGCCAGAACATGGGGTCAGGGGTGAGGCTCAGGCTGGAGAATATGTTCCTTTCTATTATGACGAAAAATTCCAGCTGCCAGTTTTTAGCCTTTATGGACAATCATTCAAACCCGCTCCTGACATGCTCAATAATATAGATGAACTGATGAGAACTTTTGATACTCAGTCGGCAGGTAAAATCCCGGAAGAAAAGATGATCAAAGAGATAGATGTAATGGTTTTTGATCTGCAGGATATCGGAACAAGAGTTTACACTTATGTGGCCACCATGGCTCTGGCTATGGAAAGCTGCGCTGAACTGGGACTGGATTTTATTGTTCTGGATCGCCCCAATCCGATTGGAGGAGAGATTTTAGAAGGGGCAGTTTTAAAATACCCGGAATTCAGTTCCTTCGTTGGCCTTTATCCAATCCCACTAAGGCATGGGCTGACCATTGGAGAGCTGGCCAGATTATTCAATGATAACTTCCTGTCTAAAAAGGCCAGGCTGACGGTCATTCCGATGGAAGGCTGGAATAGGGACGAATGGTTTGACCAGACAGGTTTGCCCTGGGTCATGCCCTCGCCCAATATGCCAACTCTGGAGACAGCTACTGTTTATCCTGGTCAGGTTTATCTGGAAGGAACCAACATCTCAGAGGGAAGAGGAACAACCCGTCCCTTTGAACTTTTTGGAGCCCCCTGGATTGATGGCTGGGATCTGGCTCAGAAGCTTAATAGTCTGAATCTGGCCGGAGTCATTTTCAGAGAAGCCTGGTTTACTCCAACTTTTTCCAAATACCAGGGTGAAAGATGTGGTGGATGCCAGCTGCATGTGATTGACCGTGAAGTCTTTCGGCCATTTCTGACCAGTTTGTGGATTATAAAGACAATCAGGGACATGTATCCTGATAAGTTTGAATTTCATGTCGATTATTTTGATAAAATTATGGGCAATTCTGATGTTAGATTGGCCCTGGAGTCAGGTCAAAGTCCGGAGCAGATTGCCAGAGAGCTCCAGGTGGATCTAAAAGAATTTGATAAATTGAGGCAGAGATATCTGCTGTATTGAGACACTAAAAGAAATTAAGATTGCTATCGCTCCTGATTTTCTCTTAAAATGAATTTTCGACTTTTTTAATAATAATGAGGGAGGTCAAGAAAGATATGAGTGAACGACAGGCATTAGCCCTGAGCCATCCAGTTTCAGCTATTCTGGATAAGGAGCCTAGTGATTTCAAGCGTCAGGATTTTTTGAAGCTGATTAAAGCCAAGCAGCTGGAGAGAATCTCTTTCCATTATCTGGGGCTTGACGGGAAAATGAAAGAATTAAAAATTCCAGTAGCCAGTCTGCCTCAGGCTGAAACCGTTCTGGCAGAAGGAGAAAGGGTCGACGGTTCTTCTATCTATAAGGGTCTGGTTGATATGGGACTGTCTGACTTATATGTTGTCCCGGTTTATAAATCGGCTTTTCTCAATCCTTTTGATGATCGGAGCCTGGATTTCGTCTGCCGTTATTTTGATGCTCATGGCCGTCCAGCTCCTTTTACTCTTGATAATATTCTGGCCAGAGCCCATCAGTTATTCCAGAAAAATTCAGGTTTAGAGTTAAGAGCTCTAGGTGAACTGGAATTTTTTCTCGTCGGCAATTTTGAGCCTAGGCTTTACTTGCCAGAGAAGAAAAGAAGTTATCAGGCCATGTCTCCTTTTATCAAAAGCAGCCAGATTCTGGATGAGATGATGCGTTATGTTACCCAGATCACCGGGGCTGTTAAATATGCTCATACCGAAGCCGGGTATATAGATTACGTCAGGAGTGATTTCGAAGAAATCGATGGTAAGCAGGCAGAACAGCTGGAGATAGAGTTTTTGCCACGGCCGATTGAAGATATGGCCGATTACCTGGTGCTGGCCCGCTGGCTGATCAGAAATGTAGCTTATAAATATGGTATGATTGCCACTTTTACACCCAAAATAGAAGAAGGAGTGGCAGGTAGCGGCCTGCATTTCCATCTGGAGATGATTAAAGACGAAAAGAATATCATGGTTGGGCAGGATGGTCAGCTAAGTCAGGAGGCGAGGCGGCTAATTGGCGGTCTCTGTTATTATGCTGATTCTTTAACTGCCTTTGGTAATACCGTATCTTCTTCCTATTTACGGCTGGTACCAAATCTTGAAGCACCGACCAGGATTTGCTGGAGTGATCTCAACCGCTCTGCCTTGATCAGGGTTCCATTGGGCTGGACCGGAGTCAAAAATCTGGCTCGCCTGGTCAATCCTTCTGATCAAACCGATTTTGCTTCTCCCGATAGCCGCCAGACAGTGGAACTTCGGTCTCCCGACGGAAGCGCTCTTATCCATCTTCTACTGGCCGGAATGGCCATGGCTGCTGATTGGGCTTTCAGGCCAGACGTGGCCGTTTCGGGCGAAAATCGGCCGCTGGAGCTGGCCAGGAAGTTATATGTGAAAGGAAATATCTTTGAGAACAGGGAACTGCTGGAAAGTCTACCCAGGCTTCCCGGTAGCTGCGTTGAGTCAGCCAGGATTCTCCTGGAAAAAAGAGGATTATACGAGCGGGAAGGAGCTTTTCCGTCCAGTATCATTGACTATACAGCCAGAATGCTGGAGGCTGAAGACGATGAATTTATGGCTAATGAGCTAGCTTATCTTCCGGCTGATGAACGGCTGCGTGAAATTAGAAAAATTATGCATAAGGATTTACACAAACACTGAACTTACCAGTGAAGATTTTAGTAATTTATAAGGCTGGCCCGGCCTCAATATGCGGGTCAGCTGCTCCGGTCTTTTTGGCTGAAGATGGTGGAATTCAACCACTGACGGTGCAGGCTAAACTCAGGGGAGAGTCTTGCCCAGAGTGAGTTGTACCTTTGATAAAGTTCACGATAGAGTTCGAGTAAAGTTGGTTCAGGTCGAGCAGCCAGGTTGCCTTCTTTTACCAGTCTGGAAACGATTTCTCGTAGCCCTACTGTTTGTCCCTTCTGGCGATAATAGCACCAAATAGCTTGCAGGGCAGCACCGAAAGCAGCTGATTCTGGTTCCTTAAGGGTTATAACCGGTGTTTCCAGGATAGTTGAGATGATCTGCAGCCAGCTCTGGCTCCTGGCTCCGCCCCCGGTAGCCCTGATTTCCCTTGGCTCAAGGCCAAGGCCCTTCATCCGATTAAATCCATAGTTAAGGTTCAGGCTGGTGCCTTCCAGCACAGCTCTGGCCAGGCAGGAGGCATTAAAATTCTGGCGGGTCAGGCCAAAGAAAACGGCTGAAGCCTCGGGTAGAACAGGTGTCCTTTCACCATCAAGAAAGGGCAGAAAAACAAGACCGCTGGCCCCAACCGGTGCCTTTTTAACCAGATCTTCCAGCCCCTGGTTTTCAACTTTTAGAAGCTCTTTTAATAACTCAGTAGTGTTGGTCACATTCATCGTGCAAGCCAACGGCAGCCAGCCACCGGTACTATCACAAAAAGTGGCAATTTCTCCCTCCGGGTCAATGACCGGCTTTGAGCTATAAGCAAAGATTGTTCCTGATGTGCCCAGGCTAAGGGTAAAAATCCCTTCTTCTACATTGCCTGTACCAATGGCCGCCATCATGTTATCCCCACCTCCGGCCGCCACCAGAACCTGGTTAAAGCCGAATTCTCGGGCAATTTCATTTCTCATATAGCCAACAGGTTCTTCGGAAGGGGACAGTGGGGGGAGCTTGTTAATAAGCTCTGGATCAATGAGGTTGATTATGTCTGGCTGCCAGCAGCATCTCCTGACATCCATCAGGCCGGTTCCAGAAGCATCGCCATACTCCATATGGAGTATGCCAGTCAAATAAAAATTTAAATAATTGTGAGGCAAAAGAAGGCAAAAAAGGCGGCTATAGTTTTCTGGCTCATGTCTTTTTAGCCAGAGGATTTTGGAGGCTGTGTAGCCGACTGCCAGACTGAGTCCAGTTTTATCAATAAAAGCTTTTTTCCCACCCGCCGCCTCTATTATTTCTTCTGTTTCCCTGACCGTCGAGGTGTCATTCCAGAGTTTAGCCGGTCTGATCGGCCTGAGTTGATTGTCCAGCGGTACCAACCCATGCTGCTGACCTGATACTCCAAGGCAGACAACGTCAGCCGGATCAATTTTTGAATTCTTAAGAGCCTCCCTGATGGATTGCTTCAAAGCTTTAATCCAGGTCTCAGGAGATTGCTCTGATTCACCTGGTTTGAGATTATTTATCATCTCATGACGGTTGTAGCCGCGACCAATGACCAGGCCGCTGTCCATTTCCACGACCAGGGCTTTAGTCCCCTGGGTGCCAGAATCAAGTCCTAGAGCATACATGTTACTTTGTCTCCGTTGGTCTAAACTGGTTTTTATTAACTCTTTTCAAGACTTTGAGTTCTGGCTCCGCCCCAGAGTTTTGACATAATCTTAATAAGGGCCAGAGTGCTGATCACAAACAGCACAGTCCAGAAAATGCCCAGGCTCAGGCGGCCATAAATATAGGCTCCTGTACCGAAGAGAGCAGCATAAACGAATATAGAGCCAGAAACCCAGCCGGCCAGGCACAGGGTCAAGCTGTCAGGTGACGGTTCAAGATTTGCTTCCTGTCTGATTTTATTCCAGCCCGGACCAGCTGGCTTAACCAGTTGATAAAAAGAAATTAACTTGCTCTTTTCTACTGGTTTGGTCAGGAAGGTGACCAGTAGCCAGACGACAGTGGTAAAGGCAATAGTAATTAAGAGCGAGATATGCTGGGGGACAGGATGCCCGAGTTTGCCGCGGATAAAAAATATGATGGCCACTCCGAAAGAACTGGCCATCGCCGCGATTTCCGACCAGGCATTTATTCTCCACCAGAACCACCGCAAAAGATAGATCAAGCCAGTTCCAGCTCCGATGGACAGCATTAGATCGAAGCTGGCCTTAGCTGATTCTAAAATGAAAGTCAGCAGGCTGGCCAGAATCATCAGGACGACTGTCGTCAGGCGAGCCACTCTCACATAATGTTTTTCTGAAGCGCCAGGATGAAGAAAGCGCCGGTAAAAATCGTGAACAAGATAAGAACTGCCCCAATTTAAATGAGTAACAAGTGTAGAGACATAAGCGGCCAGCAGGCCGGCGACCATTATGCCCAGGAAGCCGTGGGGCAAAAAACGCAGCATGGCTGGATAGGCCATATCATGGCCGATAAGCTTCGGGTCAACGTTGGGGAAAGCCAGATGAATGTCATTAAGACTGGGATAGATAATGAAAGAACAAAGAGCGACCAGAATCCAGGGCCAGGGCCTTATGGCATAATGGGCAAAATTAAAAAAGAGTGTTCCTGACAGAGCATCTTTTTCACTTTTAGCGGCCAGCATTCTCTGGGCAATATAACTACCACCCCCGGGCTCTGCTCCCGGATACCAGACTGACCACCATTGGATGAAGACAGGAATAATGAAGATGGATAAGGCCAGAGACCAGTCACCGAAATCGGGGAGAAAGTTAATCACCTGCGGGTGGAGGACTTCCAGCTTCTGGAAAAGGCCGGTCAGACCTCCAATTTCTGGTTGTTTAAGAGCAAAAATAGCAGCAGCCACGGCTCCTGTCATGGCAATACCAAACTGGATTAAATCTACTACCAGCACCCCCCACAGACCGGCCGTCGCCGCAAAAATCACGTTGATAATACTGCAGATAATCAGGGTTTTGCTCATTGGCCAGCCCAGGATGACATTGGCAATTTTGGCTGCAGCCAGGTTAACCGAAGCCATGATGACGCAATTAAAAAAGAGCCCGAGGTAAATGGCTCTAAAACCACGGACAAAAGAAGCCGGCTTACCCGAATAACGTAACTCATAGAATTCAAGGTCAGTCAAAACCTGGGAGCGGCGCCATAACCTGGCGTAGAAAAAGACGGTCATCATGCCGGTCAGAAGGAAAGCCCACCAGACCCAGTTACCGGCTACGCCGCCGTTATTTCTGACAATGTTGGCGATCAGATTGGGTGTATCAGTGCTGAAGGTTGTAGCCACCATGGATATCCCGATCAGCCACCAGGGTGCGGCCCGACCCGAAGTGAAAAATTCAGCAGTGTTTTTTCCAGCCCGGCGGCTCAGAATAACCGGCGGTAAAAAGCAAATGGAAATCGACAGAATGACGATCAGCCAATCAATACTATTTAGCTGCATTTTCTGGTCCTTTCCATCTTAATTGCCAGGCGAAAATTTATATCACAGGCCCTGAAATTAAGTCAAAATGGTTCTTCTCTTCTGTATCTATTAAAATTTTTGCCATTCTGGTTTGTGCTCATAAACCCACTGATAATAGTTGACCAGACGCAGTTCAGAAGCGGCCTCTTCATCCAGCAGAATAATAGCCCTGGGATGAAACTGGAGAGCAGAAGCAGTTACCATGGAAGTTACCGGGCCCTCTATGGCCTGGGCTATAGCTCTGGCCTTTTTTTTACCGAAGGCCAGTAAGAGACAAATTTTAGCTTCCAGGATAGTGCCTATTCCCATAGTTATTGCATGATAGGGTACGTTCTCTTCAGCGCCAAAAAAAGTAGCATTTTCTTTTCTGGTCTGCTCGGTCAGAGTTTTAATTCTGGTCCGAGAACTCAGAGAGGAGGTCGGTTCATTAAAGCCAATGTGGCCGTCTGTGCCTATGCCCAGAATCTGTATATCCAGGCCACCAGCCACCTTGATCTCCTCTTCATATTGCCGGCAATGAGCTTCCATGTCGCTGGCCAGACCATCAGGTATATGAACGTTTTCCGGCCTGATATTGACCTGGCTGAAAAGATGTTTCCACATAAAATAGTGGAATGAGGCCGGATGATCAGGGGAGAGACCAACATATTCATCAAGATTGAAAGTCACTACCCGGCTGAAATTCAAGCCTTCCTTCCGGTGCATTTCAACCAGGTAACGGTAAAGGAGCAAAGGGGTGTTACCGGTGGGCAGACCAAGAACCGGCCTGTCCTTTTCCATGATTATTTTTTTAACCAGTCTGGCAGCCAGCTGGCTGGCCTGTTCGCTATCGGGCTGAATAATAACTTCCATATCTCTCCAACTCCTTATCTCTTTATTTCAGGCAGTGTAGCGGCGGCTACCGCCTGGCCGACCCGTCGGCTTTTTTCATCTGAAAGGTGAATTGTAATTCTTTCTGCCAGCTGTGGAAAATCTGTCGTTAAAACAGCTTCCGCCTGCTCTTTGATCAATTCTCCGCCCCTGCCAGAGGTCACCCGGCCAAGAATCAGAAGATGGTGGTAATCATAGAAAAGCGAGTAGAGCTGGGCCGTATAGCCTAGATAAGTACCTAAATCTCGAAAAATCTGGCAAGCTGCTGGCTGGTCCTTCTCTGTCAGCAACTGGATTTCTTTTAACCGCTCGGGTAGTTTCATCTCCTCTGGAAGATTGAAGCCTGCCTGGCTGGCCAGTTTGTTTACGGCTTGCTGAGAAAAATACATAGCACCTACACCACGATCGCCAGACCAATCGTCCAGAGCTGCCTTGGGATTGAGATCAACCGGAGCAAAAGCCAGCTCGTCCAGCCAGCCTGGCAAATGGCCGGAAGGATCGATATAGCCTCCGGCTTCGCTAGAACCCATAGCCACCCCCAGAATAGCAGGTTGGTTCAAGCTTAGATAACCAGCCAGAGCAGTAACCTCTCCATCGTTTATAACTACCAGAGGTACATCCCATTGGCGTTGTAAATCCAGGAAGAGATTTTTTACCTTTTTATCAAACAGATCTCTCGGAACCGAGCGAAATAGAGAAGCAATTCTGACTTGATTATTGATGTAAATACCTGCGGCGCTGCCGCCTATAGCCTCAACCTCAGGCAATTTGCTGGCAGCCTTCTTTAGCCCGGCCTGCAGGTGCTCATAATGATAGGCTGGATCAGCTTCTTCCTGGGGGTTCCAGGGAATTTCTTCACTAAAGACTACCTGTCCATCTTGAAGAGCGGCTACCTTAAAATCACTGGCTCCAAGGTCAAAACCCAGTCGGCAGCCATCGACATGACCGCCAAGAAAAATAGGGCTCTGTCTTTCTTCTGGAAGTTTGTCTTTCCCGATTTTGATGACAGAAAATGGCTGCTCATAAACTGTACTCATTAGCTCAACATCAAAGGCTCGCTCTCCTTGAGGGGAATATTGCTTTTTAATCTCCTGATAAATAATTTCCGGCCCATAAAAATAAATTTTAAAGGCACCCTTTTGCCATAAAAGAAATTTAACCAGCCTTTTTACAAAACTGATAGATAGAGGCAGCGTTTTTTCATCTAAAGGAAGGATCTTTGTCCTCCAGGTTGAGATCAACCCATTTTCCCGCTCGAGGGCCAGCCCAATTTCTTCCTGGGAACTTTCTGCTTGCCGTTCATACCAGTGGAAAAAGAGTCCAAGCGGAAGAAAATCCGGGTCGTAAAGAGGAGATATTGATGGTTTAAAATAAATCTTTAAATCTTTTAACCAGTCCATGGCTGTTAACCTCAGCTTCAATTGGTAAAAAAAAATTATACCAGAAATTAAAGCTCTGGAGTCATATTTTCCTGGGGTTAAAGCATTTGGTCTGAATGATTATTCTGTTTGACAACTCACTGTTTCTAAAATAGCATTAAATTAACTCTTTAAGCCTGGTTTTTTGGACTGTTCAATGAAAAAAGGTCTTTTTAAATCAACTCTTGGCTGTTGCCTGATTTTAATTATCCTGGGTATTATATACTGGTCGCTTCCGGGCCAGCTGGCTTCAGAAGAAAAGACACCAGTAGCCCTGAGAGCCGGTCAGGAAAAAGCTGGCCGCTGGTGGATGAAACAGACTGCCATGTCTGCTGACGGTAGGTTGGCCAGCCTCAAATCTAAAAAATGGTGGAAGGATGCCTTAAAACTGAAGACAGGTGAGAATTTCATAGTTCCAGACAAAGGTGAAGCTAAGGACAGAATGCTCGTCAGGGCTGAAAGTTACAGACGCCAGGACGATTATCAGGTAATGGCTCTGGTCTGGGTGATCGATGATGATGGCAATGACAGTCTGGCCAGCGGGGGCGACTTCAGTCAGGACTGTTACCTTTATGATCTTAACCGAGATGGGTTAATTGATTTCATGGTTGATTATGCCGACGAAGATGAGGATGGGCAGGCCAACTGGATGGAAATAAGGTTTTATGAAAATGGATATCTAACCAGAATTTGGGGTGGTTTTGATTATGATAATATCGGGGAGATTTTTAAATTTAACAGTCCCCTTGATTTACTCGAAAGCAACTTTATCAAGAATTTAGCCGGCCAAAAATTATTCTATAAAAATGTCTTTAATCCCCAGACTGGCACTTTTTGGCCAGCCGATATTTGTCCAGAAGCCAGCTATGATCTAAATCAGGATGGGCTCAGTGACCTGCTGATTCGTAACCAGATCCAACCGGCTGGAAGTAAATATGACTTTATTAAACCTTTTGACATTTGGTCGAAGGATCTTCAAAACCTGATGATTAGAAGTCTCGAAGTGAGTTTTGACCTGTCCGGCGAAAATAACCAGGAAAAAATTTTTAATTATGATTTCGGTCTCCTGCTGTCGGGACAGATAGCTTTTGATCTTGAAAAAATGAAGAGTTTTTCTCCCTGGAGGCGACCTCCCCAGGAAGTTTATTTTGTACCCAGGGAAGATCTCAAGGAATTAATATACTCTTATCAATCGGAGACCACAGGCTTTTCCTGGCGGGAATATCCCACTGACCAACTGGCCAGGTCAGCATCATTGGAAGCCAGAAAAGGGGAGGGAATTGGCTGGCTACCAGAAAGAGTCAGACTGCCCGGGACCTCCTCTTACTTTCAGAAATGGAATATAAGACGAGAAATTTCCCGACATTTAAATGGGCCAGTTGAATTCTATTATAGTGATCTTGACCAGAGAATTCATCTGTTTGGTTCAGAGGAAGGTTGGTGCCAGATCGGAAATATGGCAGGCTGTCCTGGACTGGGAGAGATACGGTATTTTGACACTGATGATGACGGATTTTATGATCGCCTTGAGGTCTATCTTGTCAACAGTGCCAGACCTGTACTAATTGTTTCACCAGCTAAAATCAAAGCGAAAAAAATCCCCTTTGATCTAAAAGAACTTCAGGACTATTACCAAAATGAAGTCTTACCTTCGGCTATAGAACGGGATAACAGGTTGCTTCAGGCTATGAAAGGAATATATAACTTCGAACCACCCACTGGGTTGCTGGAGGAAATAGAGAGGACTGCTGGAAGTGAAAAACGCTATTTATTGGATGTCTATTGTCTCTTATACTTCATAAATCTCCGCGATCACTTTTTAGCTCAGGCCAATCAGGTACTTTTCCGTCCGGGCCCGGGAATAAGTCAGGGAAGGCTGTCAGGTGATCTTGATCCCTTCCAGGTTCGTAGCCCAAGAGAGGTTGGTTCTTCTTTAGGATCTGATACTGCCTGGAAACTGGCTGGTCTGGTCAGTCGGCTGGATAAGGCCTGGAGTCAGATAGATATAGAAACAGTCATCCAGGTTTTGCAGGAGATCAAGAAACTGAAACTCTAAGTGAACGATCCAGAGAAAGAGAAGACCGGAGGTAGCCCGGCTGAATGATCTGCTAACCAGCTGCTGCCTCTGATTTTAGATTGCCTGATTGGTTTTAAAGCCCTTACCCAGGACTTCATAGGTATCGTTGACAATAACAAAAGCACCAGGGTCGGTCTTTTTTATAAAGGCCTTGAGTTCGGCCAGCTGTTTACGGTGGATAACGGTTATAATGATTTCGCCTTCTCGATTGAGATAAAGGGAACGCGATTTGAGGGCACTGCCGCTCCGTTCCAGCTGATGTAAAATGAAATCGGCAATTTTTTCTGGCTGGCTGGAAGTAATAATAACCATTTTGGAAAAATTCCAGCCTTGGAGCACCAGGTCAATTACCCTGCTGGATATAAAAAGCACAATATAACCGTAAAGCGGAGCTTCCAGCTGTCTGAAAACCAGACCTGAGGCGGAAATGATAATAAAATCAGTCACCATGATGCCCATACCTACCGATACGCCCAGATATTTGTTGAGGATGAGACCGATGACATCAGATCCGCCAGTTGAAGCTTCTCCTCTAAAAACCAGGCCAAGTCCCAGGCCGAGAAGCAGTCCGCCATAAATGGCGGCCAGCAGTATATTGTCGGTGCCCTTTGGCCATTTAAGAATCTCATTAAAAAAATCGATAAAGACAGAAGAACAAAGCATGCCAACCAGAGTAGTAAAAACATATTTCCGGCTAAGGAATCTATAACTGATCAGGAGAATCGGAATGTTCAGAATGATTATGACCAATCCGACTGGCAAGGGAAGCAGGTAGTTAATCATAATGGAAATACCCGATAGGCCGCCCGGGACCAGATGAAAAGGAATCAAAAATAGGGCATAGCCAATCCCCATAATAATTGAGCCTGAAATGATCAATAAAGAATCGACCCATAACCTTTTTAAGGTTATCCTATCTTTTAAAATTATTTTTTTCATATCAATTAGCCTGTTGATAGACAATTTGATGATTTTTATCACTATAACTTCCGTCTGTCAAACCGGTGTACCGGCTCAGGCTGATAGCAGTAGATCACTTGTTGTTTACAATGATGATGATTTAAGCTATTTAAATAACTTAATCCAAGCCTGGTTTGAGCGACAATGGTTGAACCAAATCGTCTGAGGGAGACAAAAAAGTTATGGACTCTTGATTTTGTTCTTGGAATATTAGCCTATTTTTTCCTTTATCTCTCTATAAGTCTATTTTTTATACTTCCGCTTTTTCTACAGCAGTTTAATCCCAGGGCCAGTCAGGTTGGGCTGATCATGGGAATACATAGTGTAACCGCCATCCTAATTCGCCCTTTTTTCGGTCGCCTGATCGACAGGCGCGGTGGAAAAAAAATATCAATTCTTGGGCTTCTTATCTTAATTAGCGTTGTGCCTTTTTTCCATCTGGTCAGAGATGCAGGCCACCTGCCCGTTATTCTACGGGCTATTATGGGTCTGGGGTGGGGAATTAGTATGACTGCCAATATTGCCATGTGCACGGATTTGGCCCCGGTGGAAAGTGTAGCCAGATCTATCGGCCTGGTCGGTGTGGCCGGCTTGATAGCTAATGCTGTCGGCCCATCATTTGGTGAGGAAATTATCAATCGGTGGGGATTTCCCTGGTTGGTCAATTTTGCCCTCATCTTTCTGGTACTGTCTTTAATACTGGTTCTGGTCACCAGAGAGCTGCCCAGAGATGAGCCGGAGGAGGCAGTCTCCTCTGGCCGAGAAAAAAGCTGGAAATATACCGCCTGGTTTGTCTTGATTTTCATTGGCTTGATGCCGGTAGTCCATGGCTCGGTTAGAGGAGCAATGATTTATTTTATGCCTCTGCTAGTTAGTTCTCTTCAACTCGGCCGGGTGGGCCCTTTTTTCATTGTGTTTTCAGTGGCAGCTATTCTCTCCCGCTTCCGATTGGGCGGGGTGTCTGATCAATATGGTCGGAAAAAAATTGTCTTTATCTCGGCTCTGTTGATTGGATTTAACTTGGTTTTGATCTCTAGAATCAACAGCCAATGGCTGTTGCTGACGACTGGTTTTCTGGGTGGTTTAGGTCAGGGAATAATCTTTCCAGCCCTGAGTGCTTATCTGATAGATTTCATGGGCCGCGGGAATAAAGGCCTGGCCATCAGTCTCTATAATTCTCTATTTGACGTGGGCATGGGACTTGGTTCAATATTTTATGGCTGGGTTTCGGAGATGATTGGCCTCAAGCAAATGTATCTGGCGGCTGGCCTATTATTGCTGTTTGTCAACTTTATTTTCAATTTTATAGCGCCGGAACCAGGCCTGCCTGGAAAAAATTGTCGTCAGGAATGAGAAATTAAAAATGGAGGAATCAGCTATGGAGGATTTTATAAGCTTGATAAGAAAAAGACGAACAATCCGTCAGTTTCAGCCCAGGGAAGTGCCACTTAAGCTTCTTTATCAGCTGGTAGACCTGGGCCGCCTGGCTCCGTCTGCCTCTAATCTTCAGCCTCTGGAATTCCTGGTTGTAAGCGATGACCAGGTGAAAAGGCAGGTATTTTCCTGCCTGCGCTGGGCTGCTTATATAAATCCGGCCGGTGACCCACAGCCAGGGCAAGAACCGGCCGCTTATATTATTATTTTAGTCAATACTCAGATCAGAAATAAAGGTTTTGAGTATGATGTAGGAGCGGCCGCCGAAAATATCATTCTTGGTGCTCTTTCGGCTGGGGTTGGGAGTTGCTGGCTTATCTCAGTTGACCGGGAGCGGCTTCAACCAGCACTGAGGCTGCCGGACAGCCACCAGATTGATTCGGTTATTGCCCTTGGTTATCCGGCCGAACAGCCGGTGGTCGAAGAGTTTTCAGGTTCAGTCAAGTACTGGAAAGATGAAAAAGGCTGTCTTCATGTTCCGAAGAGAAATCTGAAAGAAGTTGCTCACTGGAATTTCTATGGTCAGAAGCTACCTCTGGACCTTTAAGGTTTAAAGACCAGCTACAGTCATTTCGGCTATTTTGATAGATGGGCCGCAAATCTGGCTTGAAAAATCCAGATCGGAACCGATCATTTCTATCGAGTTCAAAACGGCCTTTAAATTGCCTGAGATGGCTATTTCAGACACAGGAAAGGCAATTTCGCCATCCTCAATCCACAGGCCACTGGCCCCCCGGGAAATATCGCCTGTTACCGGATTCAGTCCCTGGCCAATCGTCCTGGTCAGCAACAAACCTTTTCGGGTTGACCTGATAATTTGTTCTGGTGTGGCCTGGCCCCTTTCCAGATAAAAGTTGTTTGGCCCGATACCCTCTGGCTCGGCGTTGCCGGTGGAGGCCAGTCCAAGTTTTCGGCCAGCATAGGTATCACAAAGAAAATTCTTTAAGACTCCGGCGTCTATAACTCTGGTGGTTTGGGTAGGGACGCCTTCAGCATCAAATGGCCTGGAGCCAAGTTTGCCAGGCAGCAGGCCATCGTCCAGGACCAGGATCTTATCATTACCTATCTTTTCGCCCAGGCGGTAAGCCAGAAAAGTTGTCCTTTGATAAACAGCCTGGCCAGAGACACATTGAAAAAGAAAAGCTAGAAGCCAGGAGGTCATGGTCGGTTCAAAAATCACCGGGACCTCCTGAGTCTCTATTTTCCGTGTATTTAGCTGGCGGACAGTTCTTTCTATAGCTTTCCTGGCAATTTCCTCTGGCGAAGCCAGATCCTTCAAATGGCGTGCTGATGAAAACCAGTAATCCTCAACCAACTGGTTGCCGTCTCCCGCCTGCAGGCCCAGACTAAGGCTGGCTTCAGTCTCGAAGTAGTCACCACTAAATCCATTGGAACTGACCAGAATTGTTTTTAGTTCATTGGTTTCAAACCTGGCTCCAAAAGAATTGATAATCCGGCAATCAGACAGGCCTATTCTTTCTGTTTCCATGGTCATCTTTATTTTTGCTTCTGGTTTTAAGACCATCAGAGCCTTATCGGCCAGTTTTAAGGACAATTCGTCAACTTTATACCTGGCAGTTGGCGGCAGCCCGGCCAGTTCATCAGGTTGGGTACGGCTGGCTCTGATGATGGCTTTTTTGACCAGTGAATAAAGAGTTGGCCAGCTTAGATCTGAAGTGCTAAAAGTGGCTTTTCTTTTGTCTTTAAAAATCCGCACAGAACAATATCTGGGATCAGCTTCAACCAGATTTTCTATCTGTTGCTGTCTGACTTGAACTTCATACTGATGGCCGTCATAAATAGTGACCTCAATCTCATCTGCACCTGCTTTCAGCCCCACTCCGACCAGTTTCTCGGCCAGAGACCTCAGGTCCTGACGGCGAGTTTTTCTGGCTTTCATAACTGTCCTCCAATGGTCATCCCGGTAATTTTCATTGTTGGACAGCCATCATTGACCGGGACCTGCTGACCATCTTTGCCACAGGTGGCTGTCTGCAGGCCAAAGTCTAGGTCTTGCCCGACCATTTCAACTTTTTGCAGTATGTCCAGATTAGTTCCGATTAAGGTAGCCTGTTTGACCGGCCTGGTCAATCTGCCATTCTCAATCAAAAATCCCAGAGTGACTGAAAAAGTAAATTGGCCTGAATCTTCTACCTGGCCTCCAGATAAGTGGCCGACATAAAACCCTTTTTTGACCGAATGAATTATTTCCTCGGGTGCATATTCACCTGGAGCCAGATAAGTGTTGCTCATTCTGGGCAAGGGCCAGTGAGAAAAGTCCTGTCTTCGGCCGTGTCCATTGGCCTTTTTCCCCATCAGTCTGGCTGACAGCTTATCCTGAAGGAACTCTTTAATGACGCCTCGGTCAATAACGAGAGTCTTTTCCGGCCTGGTTCCTTCGTCATCGATATTATAAGAGCCGCGAAAGCCGGGAATGGTTGGGTCATCATAGATAGTGACCTGCTCCGAAGCCACTTTCTGACCGAGTTTGTTCCAGAAAATAGAAGTCTTTTTTCTGATAAAGTCGGCTTCGAGCAGATGACCGACCGCTTCATGAATAAGAACGCCGCTGTGACCAGCCGAGAGAATTATCGGCCAGGACCCGGCCGGCGCTTCAGATGCTTCCAGCAATAAGCAGGCTTCCCGGGCTGATTCACTACCTATAGTTTCTGGTGTCATAGAAGTTTTGAAATACTCCAGGCCAACCCGGCCGCCACCACCATAATAGCCGGATTCCCAGTGCCCCTCTCTTTCAGCCAGTGAATGAACGGTTAGTCTGACCATCGGACGACTGTCCTTAACTGAGACTCCTTCTGAATTTAATATCCAGATATGCTGGGTCGATTCGCCATAAGTAACCTGAACTTTTTTTATGGCTGGATCATAATTTAAAGCTGCCTGATAGGCACGCCTGACCAGATCGACTTTTTCATCCAGGGGGGAGGCTGTGGCCAGTTTTTCTACTCGTGCTACCCGATTTTTTACTCTGATGGGGCGGAAGACGATAGCCCTCGGCTGGCTGATTCTTTGATCGGCAATGGCAGCAGCTGCTCTGGCTGCCTTGATCAGTTTTTGCTCATCTAAATCGTTGGCATAGGCATAGCCTGTCCTGTCTTTCTTAATTACCCTTATTCCCAAACCGGCTGTCAACGTTTCTTCACTTTCTTTTATAATGTCTTCTTCCATTAATATTGAAAGGGATGTTCGGTATTCCAAAAAAAGATCGGCGAAATCGCCACCCCGGCTTAAGGCAGTCATCAAAACTCTTTTCAGAAGGGCGGTATTTAGCTGAAAGGGAACAGGACAGATAGAATTCATCGCCAGTCGCTTCTTCATGGTTATTTATACCCAGAACAAAAAATTAAAAGCAATTCTG
>JAKPXU010000205.1 GCA_029571905.1 Acidobacteriota bacterium
TATAATCAATAAGTTCGCACGGACCCAGTCAAAATAGTCCCGGGGACTGGTAGGCGGAAGAATATAACAATCCGGTTTTTAGACTTCGGGTTTATATCACTCTGGATCAGGCACGATAACAACTAAATGATTGATAATAAACAAATTACTGAGGCCCGACCCCATCTTTAGACCCCATCTTTACGAACATCTTTTTTGCCAATCAGGCTCATCCGGGCTGGGACAAACGGAATTGGCTTGCCTTTAAGCAGCCAGTGCCAGTAAACCCATTCAAAGGCCAGCTTTGACCAGTGGTTAATCCGCGTCTCTTTAAGAAGTGACATAGGCCCGATGATTGGAATGGGGTATTTCCCGGGCAGTGGCTCGACTTTCTCATTATAATCAATAACCACCGCCCGCCCGAAGCCCGTCTCTATAAAGCAATTGGCGTGGCCGTCAAACTCTTCCTCTGCTTTTTTCCCATCAATTTCCGCCAGGATAATTTCATCGAGAATTTCCGAGGCAAAATGGACAACCGCTCCGGCTTTAGTCCAGTTGGTAGCAGCCGCATCGCCGATAACAAAAATATCCGCATACTTTTCAGAGCGAAAGCCGCTTTTATCCACCGGGACATAATTCATCTCATCACCCAGATCTGACCTTTTTATTAACTCTGAGCCCATGTTGGTCGGGATGGTCACCAGCAGGTCAAAAGCTACCTGCCTACCGTCATAGCCAATGACCTTACCATCTGCCGCCTCAACTTTTTCTGTCATGAAAAAACTTTCGACTTCAATTTGTTTTTCAGCCTGAAGATCGCCCAGAAAACGGGTGGCCACCGGTTTGGTAAAAGCTCCCGAGATAGGCGTTAGATAAATAATTTTGATATTATCCCGGACTCCCCGCTTCCTGCAATACCAATCAGCCAGGAAGGCAAATTCGAGTGGCGAGACGTTGCATTTAATTGGCATTTCGCTAATGTGGACGACCAGGGTTCCTTCCTTGAATTGTTCGAGTTTACTGGCCAGAGCCGCGGCTCCATCGAGGGAATAATAATCAAAAATATTCTGCCGCCAGCCATCCAGCAGACCGGGTGTTTCCTCCGGGCAGATATGATTACCAGTGGCGATAAGGAGAAGGTCATAGCCCAGCTCTTCACCGTCAGCCAGCTTTATGGCCTTCTTTTCAGGCTTAATCTCCTCAACTTCTTTCGTTATAAACTCAACGTCCCCCGGCAGAAGTGCCGAGCGCCGCCTGACCAGATCTTCCGGCTGATAAAGACCAAAGGGAACAAGCAAAAAACCCGGCTGATAATAATGGTTATCATCCCGGTCAACAATCGTTATCTTCCAGCCACGCCTGCGGAGCGGCCCGGCCAGTTTGTTAGCCATAATTGTGCCGCCTGTTCCTGCTCCCAGAATTATCAGTTTCTTCATTTGATTTTTATTCCGCCACCTTTCTATGATTTGTCTATCTTGATATCTATCTTACCTGCCATCGCGCCCTCAGTCTATCATTTTCCCTTTCGGCCTCACTGTATCGCTGAGTTACGGCTCGGCTACACTTTGAGGTTCCAGCCTCGTCCCTTATTTATCTGGCTCGCCTCTTATTTTTCTGGGCTGTTCAGCTTCGATTCCCTTTTAAGCCTGTTTTTAGACTCATTATAAATTTATACTGATTCTAAAAATGCTCAGGGCTTTAGAACTTCCTTTTTGATCGTCGCCTTTTCGATTCTCTCCTCAACTGGATTAACTCCAATACCCGGTCCTTCCGGCACCCGCACATAGCCCGGGCGGCTCAAGACAATTGGTGGTTCTATCAGATCTTCGGCGTAATATCGGGCACTGGCTGAAAGGTCGTTGGGATATTTAAAATCAGGCAAAGTGGCGATGTGCAAATTATGGGCACGGCCGATGCCGCTTTCCAGCATCCCACCGCACCACACCCCGACCCCATAGCGCTGGCAGTAGTCGTGAATTTTCCGCACCTCTACGACACCGCCAACCCGCCCGACTTTGATATTGATGATCCGGCAGCTACCCATTTCCAGGGCGGCTTTAGTCGTTTCATAAGAGATGATGCTTTCATCCAGACAAAGCGGTGTGCTCATTTTTTTCTGGAGTTGACTGTGTTCCCACAAATCATAAGGCGGGAAGGGTTGTTCCAGCATGAGGAGCTTAAAAGCATCGAGCTCACGCAGATGGTCGGCCTCTTCAGGCGAATAAATGCCGTTGGCATCAGCCTGAAGGAGAAGCTCTGGATATTTTTCCCTTATGGCCTGGCAGACCTCGATGTCCCAGCCTGGTTTGATTTTTATCTTGATGCGCTCGTAACCCTGAGACCGATAATTTTCGATCATATTGAGAAGATCCGGAATCGAATCCTCAATGCCGGCGCTGACTCCAGCGGCAATTTCCTCTCTTACCCCACCGTAAAGCTTATAGAGTGGGAGTCCCTGCTTTTTCGCTTTTAAATCCCAGAGGGCCAGTTCCAGGCCTGCTTTGGCCATTCTGTTTTCTTTAAAAATCTTCGCGGCCGTATAAAAATCCTCGGGTTCAACAATCCCTTGCTTAAAGACCAGCGGCACCAGAAAATCTTTGAGGATATGCCAGGCTGTCTCCGTCGTTTCACCTGAATAGAGCGGCTTTTCTTCCGCCACGCATTCGCCGTAGCCAACCACTCCACCCTCATAGACTCTGACAATAATAAAAGTCCGATCATAGGAGCGACCAAAACTTGTCTCAAAAAAATGGACATAAGGAAGACGCATAAAATTAAGTTCGATTCGGTCAATGGCCATTTTATCCCTGCCTTTCCAATTTAATTTTTCAAGTTAAATTTAACCTCTAATCCAGTAATCAAGGCCGCCTGGCTAACATAGCTAGAAGGTCTTCTCTTCTGGCCCAACCCGACCGATTTAAGCCTCAGCCATTTAGCCTTCCGGCCAGTTGGTTCTTTAGCTTTTTAGCTTTTTGGCTTTTTAAAAACCTTTTCTGGGCCCCGCCTTCTGCGGGCACAATGTTTTTAAGTCTGTTGCTCAAAACATAATAACATTTTTCGCCAAAAGAAAAGTCGACGACCGCATAACCCTGCTGGAAATAATGTTTGAAGACCTGTCTCAATGCCGCCTGCCAGGCAGCAATGACTTCAGGCGTCGG
>JAKPXU010000206.1 GCA_029571905.1 Acidobacteriota bacterium
GTTACCGAGATAATGAGGTCTGATTTTCTGATAGCTTCTTTGAAGTTTTCGGCCCGGTCTTCCAGGGAAGCGGTGACGTGGTCAATCAGTCCGTCGCTGGAAAAAAGGTAGGGGCTGACATCAGTTTCAACCTGACCGAGAATAGTGGTCAGACGGCGTATAGTCTGTTTGACCAGGCTTTTCTCGGATCTGGGCAAACAGGTAGAGGGAGCTATTAAACTGACTCTTTTTATTTGAACCCCGGTCATCTCGAGCAGTATCCATCAAGTGATTAAGTTTGTTTTATAAGACTAACAGAAAAAGCCCTTCTTGGCAAGGAAAAAAGACCCCAGGCCAGCCGTCGGGGGGCTTGAAAGTTGGGCTAAGTAGCAGATAATAAATTAGTTATGATGGCTGAAAGGATTTGAGAATCTGCCCCAGCTGCGATTCCCTTATTTTCTTTAAGGCCCGCAGTTCTATCTGTCTGATTCTTTCCCTGGTCAGATGAAAATGCTGGCCGATCTCTGATAAAGTATATTCGTGCCCGTCTTTTAAACCATAACGTCTGATAATGATTTCTTTTTCCCTCTCTGACAGATGGGCAATGGCCTGGTTCAGGTTTTCCCTTAAACTGGCTCTGATATAGGATTCGATTGGGTTGGCTGCCCGGTTATCCTCAATAAAATCAGCCAGAACAGAATCGCCCTGGTCATTAACCGGTGTTTCCAGAGAAACTTCCTCCTGAGAAAGCCCAATCAGATCAACAATCTGATCCTCATCGAGGCCCGTCAGGTTGGCCAGCTCCTTTTCTGACGGCTCGTGGCCTTCATTTTGAAAATGTTTCTGAGCAATTTTTTTCATCCGCTGAATGGTCTCAACCAGGTGAACTGGCATCCGGACAGTTCTGGCCTGATCGGCGATAGCTCTGGTAATGGATTGGCGGATCCACCAGGTAGCATAAGTGGAGAATTTATGTCCGCGGTGGTAGTCAAATTTTTCGGCTGCCCTGATCAATCCGAGATTGCCTTCCTGAATGAGATCCAGAAGATTTAAGCCATGATTCTGAAATTTTTTGGCAATGGAAACGACCAGTCTCAAATTGGCGGCTACCAGCTGATTGAGAGCCTCTCGCCTGAGCTGGGTGGCTCTGTCGATTTGCTCTTCAATTCTTTGCCATTGAGGCTGTTCTGAGGCAGAAGCCGTGCTGGCTTTATCCTTTAGATTCTGCCTGACCCTGTCCACCAGCTCGTATTTTTTGTCCCAGCGCAGGTTCAGTTCTAGGACTTGCTGCCTGATTTTTACTCCCAGTCTGGCCCTACTGAATTGGGTTTTCTTATTAGCTGACAGGGATTTAAGCTTGAGAGCCAGTTCCCGGATAGAAGTCAGTCTGGTCAGTGCCTGCTGCGCCGTTCGGTTGAGGCTGGTCGGACTGTAGTCATTTTCGGGCAGATTAAACCAGCGGCTGACCTCCTCCTGATTGTTTTTTATCTCCTGGTAGAGAAATTCGACCACTTCCAGACTTAAATCAGTCTTTAAGACAGCTGTTATCAGGCCCATTTCTGCTCTTTCTATTTGCCTGGCCAGTTCCACTTCGTTTTCTTTCGACAGAAGCGAAATCCGACCCATATCCTGAAGATAGACTTTAACCAGATCGGAGGAAGAAGAGCCCTTTTCTTCTTGGTCTTCAGCGAGTATCCCGGCTGGCTCAGGAACCGGCAAGAATGGATGGAAAGAGCTCAAGTCATCAACTCCTGGCTGCTCAGCTTCAGTTCCATCCGGACAGTTAAGCCTCTTAACCAGTTTTAGCTCTGTATTTATTTCAGGTTCAATCATCGATTTCTCCTTATATACTATTAATCCTATAGGATTACTATAAATATAAGCAATTTTCGGGAAAAATCAAGTGTTTATTAAAATGAGAAATAAAGCAGGTACCCGCGCTCTGTCTCTGGCTCCACTCTAAATCAACCAGGGGACCTGACGCCACCTGGCCGTTACTTGATGGGCCTGCCTTAATGGCTCGGGCAGGCGAAAAGGACCAAGGCAGGCCTTGACTATTTTCAGGCTGTCTTTGAGGTCGATCAGGTGGCCAGGCGAAATAAAAAGTGGCTTAACACCTGTTCTGCTTCGGAAACAATAGCCAACAATTTCGCCTTTTAACTCGATCGGGCTGAAGCAGCCTTTTTCCCGGCCAGGCTCCTGGTAGGTTCCTACCAGATGAGATTTAGCACAACCGATCGAGGGCAGGCCGGAGATTATCCCCACAAAAGTGGCCAGGCCCATTTTTTTAGGATGAGCGATTCCCTGACCGTCAAGCAGAATAAGATCCGGTCGTGGCGACAGTTTGGATAGACCGCTAAGAATAGCCGGTCCTTCCCTGAAAGATAAATAGCCGGAGCGATAGGGAAACGAAATCGGCTGCCTGACAACTTGAGTCTCGACAAGCTTCAGGTCTGGGAAACTAAAAAGAACAACAGCAGCCAGAACTTCCTCCTGGCTGAAGGTGGCATCAGCGGCTGCCAGAAAGGAAGGTTCTTTCCGAAGCGGTTGAAGCTTTAACTGGCCGAGGAGTTCCTCCTGAATCTGCCTGGCTCTGGTCAGATCGGTTGGGTACAAAATTTTATTGAGGTCCATCTTGTCTTCAGACGGTGGCTATTATAACCTTCTAGTCTTCAGATGTTAAACACGGCCGAAATTATGTCTGGCTGCTGACTGTTGTCAGTCTTCTACCGGCTTGATTCTGCCTGATTAACAGATCAATTGTCGGTCAGGCAAGGAGGATAAGGTGATTGTTTCTTTTGATGTGGATGGCGTTCTGGTGGAAGTCAGTCAGACCTATCATCGAGCTTTAGCTGAGACAGTTGGCAAATATTTAGACCGACCGGTTTCTCAAAAGGAGATTCTTAACCTGAAGGCTGCCTTGAAGCTAAATAATGATTGGGACGCAACTGTTGCCAGCCTGGTTTACTATCAGAGCGAGCTGGCCTTAAGTGAGTTTCTTAAGCTGGCTTTACCGGGTCCACCTGACTATCGCAAGTTTTATGATCTTGGTCGGGTATTAGATATCAAGTTGCCAGAATATAAAGAAGTAAGAATTATCTTTGAAAATATATATCATCGTTACCAGTCACAGGAAGATTTGAGAGTTGCCCCTCAAATTCTGGCTGAGATAAGAAAATTAGCTGGAATTATGGCAGTCATCACTGGCCGGACGCGAGAAGATTTAGATCTGACTTTTGAGCGGCACAAACTTTATCGATATTTCGATTATCTTATAACTGAAGATGACCTGCCTGCAGTTGACGCCCGCAAACCAGCCCCTTATCCACTAAAATATCTTTTAGCTCAAACCGGGTTCCAGCCTCCCGTCTGCCATATTGGTGATACTGAAGCCGATCGCTTGATGGTGGAAAATTATGAAAGGGAAGAAAATAAACAGGTCGTTTTTATCCTCTTTGAACATCAGTTTAACCAGCAGGTGCCGGCTGATTTCAGGGTGAACCAGGCCGAAGAGCTGGTAACTCTTCTGAGGTGGATGGTTGAAGAAACTCAGGGATGAAAGGCGAGAGAAAAGCCATGGAATTTCTGGCCAGGGGTGGCCGGTAGTCCGATGAAACATTTTTATCTCAATTCTTGATAAGATGAGTTGCCATATTGACAGCCTCAAAATTTATTGATTATAATCGATTTGCTGGCTGGAGAGGGATCCTCCTTAGCCCCGCTTCCTTTTCCTTTGAAACCTTGGCTCCTCACCAGCCAGCCTTTTTATATAACTGAACCCAACCGCCGAAATGTTTTTGTCCTCAGATGCTGGCCTAAAGGGTATAGGTAAGCCGACTGTCGGCCTTAAGCAAAGTTAGAAAACAGAAAGCTTCTCCACCTGGTTGGATGAAATTAAAAGAAATAAAGACCGAGATTAAAAGCAAGAATCCAGGCATTCCTCACCTTTAACTGTTAAAGTTTTATCAGTTCGTCTAAAGGCAGAAGACCTCAGAACCTGAAAGCCGAGAAGAAAAACGTCCTAGCTGGCTTCTCCCAGGCGAAATTTTATCCTTTCTGGGGGATTTTAGAATAATTAATTTGAATAACTCAGGCGCCATTTCTATAAAAACTGATTTAAGAACCCAGCAGTGAATGGGGAATCAGATAAAGGACCAGAGTCAGAAGGGAAGCAGCCAGAACCCAGGTCTTTTTTGGTTCGGTTCGCCTGCCGCTGAGGAGGGCGGCCAGCCAGCCAATCATGATAATCAGTGTTTTGGTGTCGGTCAGGTCTCTGCCGAGCGGGAAGCCAGTCCAGAAGTAGCCAAAGGCCATTTTCTGGATGATCGGCCCCAAAATGAATCCACCGAGAAAAATCATAGCGGCTGCCCATTTAGCATAGCTGCCTGGTTTTTCGGATGGATTAAGAGCAGCCAGACCGGCTCTCATCGAAAAAAGCATGCCGAGAAACATGACCAGAATATGGGCCAGCAGAATCGGGGTGGAAACCTTACCTTTAAACCTGATGACAATCGGTCTCTCTCCGGTCAGAGATATTTCCTGGCTGTCCCTGACCAGGTGGACAAAATATTCAAGCTTGCCTGCTGGAGGTTGTTTGGGTAGAAAGCCCTTGAGCTGCTGGCCATTAGCCTGCATGGACAGAATATTCCAGGGCTTATCTCCACCCAATTGCCTGAATCTTAAATACCCCTCAACCTGCTGCCCGACCAGGCTGGCCGGCAAATTAATTATCAGCGGACAGTCGGCTAGATTTTCGGCGCTTCTTGGCAATTTATAGCTGATTTTCTCGCCAAGAAAAGAAACCTCACCCTTAACCGGATAGGTGGGACCAGTCAGGCGCTGATAGATGGCCAGACCGATAGTCAGAAGAATGGCCAGAAACCAGAATAGGCCTGACTTCTTATGATGACTGCTGTTTTTGGTTACTTCTTTCATCTGTAGTCTTAATTTTTTGTTTAGAGCCTGGCCTGAAAAGTAGCCACAATCCGACCAGAATCAGGAGTGATGGCCAGAGATAACGATTAATCTTTTCAATTTTAATCAGGATCATAAAAGTTCCCAGCAAAATAAGGAAAAGGGCTGAACCCGATTTTCTTGCCCCTCGGGCAATGTAAATCAAGAAGCCAATAAGGATAAAAATAGCCGGCCAATAATTAGCCAGTTTCTGGCCAAAGTTAATAACTTCCAGCTCTTCCAGCAGTAAGATGACTCCAACAATAACTAAAAGCAGACCACAGAACAGGCGCCTTTCGTGGGCCCGGCTTATTGACTTATTTTCTTTCTGGCTTGGCTCCATCATAACCTCATATATAACATAAACCGGCATTTTTTACTATCTGGTTTTAGTGGCTGATCAGTTATTTCTACATCTAGTTCAATCCGCTGTTAATATCAGGAATGGCTTCTGATAGAAATTCTTGTATAGTGGCCGCAGCCTCTCCCGGTCATAATATTTATCCAGGTCTATCCGTTTTTTATAGCTGGTAACTATTTCGAGAGGAATATGGTCGTATTCACCATTTCGCAAACAGACCATCCGCCCCATTTTATTCTCCATAACCAGATCCAGAGCCAGGTTGCCATAAGCCATAGGCACGATGGAATCAATGGCGTCGGGGTCGCCACAGCGGACGAGATAACCAAGTTTCTGATTGATGACGTTTATTCGGCGGCCGTTATTGTATTTTGGAGATAATTCCCTCAGCATGGAAGACACCCGATCACCAATGCCGCCGAGCTTCTTATGGCCATACATATCGGTCTCCTGGCTTTCAAAGATCATATCTTCGCCTTCAAAAGCTGCTCCTTCCGAAACCAGCGCCACTGAATAATGGCTCGGATTGGAACGGCGATCCTCGCTCAGCAGTTCGCACAGCTTCTCGACGTTAAATTTGTATTCAGGAATAACACAGCGGTCGGCAGCACCGGCCATGGTGGGTAACAGAGCCGTATAACCGGCATAGCGGCCAAAAACCTCGATGACCAGGAAGCGTTCGTGCGAGCCGGCGGTGGTCCGCAGAGCATGAGTCAGGCTGATCGTTCTGGTCACACAGGTCGAATAGCCAATGCAGTAATCAGTTCCCGGAACATCATTATCCATCGTTTTGGGGATAGCCAGGATTTTCACTCCGAGCTGATGGAGGTGAACCGCATAACTCAGGGTGTCGTCGCCACCGATTGGAATCAAATATTCTATATCCAGATAATCTAGATTCTTTAAAACTTCCTCGGTCAGGTCATTGACTTTCTGGTTGTATTTGTCGCGCAGGTGAACCGGCACATTGACATCGGGAACACTGCTGGGCCTCGTGCGGGAGGTGTGAAGGAAAGTTCCACCGGTTCGGCCGACCCGATCCACAAGTTCTTCGGTTAATTCCGTATAATATTCCTGATTGTCGGCTTGTGGATCACGGGTCATTTCAATCAGTCCGGCCCAGCCACGGCGGATGCCGATCACCCGGTAGCCTTCCTTTATGGCTCTAATGGTAATAGCTCTGATAGCCGGATTTAAACCGGGGACATCCCCACCACCAGTGAGGATGCCGATAGCTCCCTTCTTGTTTTTTAAATTGACCATTGTTTGTTCTCCATTTTACCGTCTGGCTCTCCAGCCTCAATTTTTTGTTAGATAGATTAGCACCAGGTTGATTAAAGTCAAGATGCAAACTTTGAAGCTCTATTTATTTTAAAATTATAAATTAACAAAATAACCTTAGCAATATGGGCAGGAGGCTAATAAGCTGCCGTCGGGTCATCGCCTGGGGAGGCATGATTTTGATTAATTTTATATTAATAGATGGCCAGAAAGGCACCCAGAAAGGCCATAATGACGGCTAGAATCCTTGTCCTGGTCACCTTTTCTTTGAGGAAAAGAGCAGCCAGAACAAAGACGAAAATAGTGCTTAGCTGGCTTAAGGCGGCCGTAATTGAAGCAAAAGCATATTTAATTCCGCCGATCCAGAAAAGAAGTGATAAATAAGTCCCCAGGAAAGAGGCTGGAGCCAGATTTTTCCAGTTGTTCAAATTGAGAAGTGGAGTAAACATATATCTGAATTGCGGGATTATGGGTAGAAGAAGTAAAGGCAAGGTCCCCCCGGCCAGCCTGACTCCAGTTGCCCAGACGACGGGAACATTGCTTAGCACAGGCTTGATTATAATTACTGCCACCGCCACCAGAGCCATACCTGTTGTCCCCATGATGATGCCCAGGAAAAGGTTTCGACGGGAAGCGGGGCCATCCGGGCTATCAGATTGGTTTCTGGCGATAATGACCACGGCCAGAGCAATCAGAGCGACCCCAATCAGCTGATGCCAGTTGAGGCGCTCGCCCAGAAAAATAAAAGACAGGATGATAACAAATGGAGTATAAACGCTGTCCACAATGGCGGTCAGGCTGGCCCCAATGAGCTTCAGGGTCCAGAGGAAAAGAGTATCAGAGAGGGCGATTCCCAGAAAGCCACTGAGGAAAAGCAACCAGGTCGTCCTGGGAGATACAGCCGGCCACAAGCTGGCTCCGGTTATCAGACTGGTCAGAGCAATCAGGACAATGGCCAGAAGATTTTTGCCCAGATTAAGGCCAATAGGATGAACAGTCAAGCTGCTTTTTCTGAAGAGAATAACAGCCACTGCCCAGGCAACAGCGGAAACTAAAGCTAGCCATTCGCCAGAATATTGAATTGCGTTCATCTTTGTTAATTTACTGACCTCGGCTGGCCATCAGATTAAGACCAGCCAGTTGAAAGTTGAATAATGCTTTATAGCAGATAAGCTGTCCGCCGTCAAACCGCACCTGATGTATTTTAGGTTGAATTAAGGGCGGCAGTTGAAGTATCCTGTCCGTAGAAAAATATTTTTGGAGGATTAAATGAATAAAAAGTTAAAAGAGTTGTTGCTGGTTTCTCTGGTTGTTTTTTCTCTTCTCTGGTCAGTTAGCTGCCAGGGACAGAAGCAGGAGACACAGGCACCAACTGTTCAGAAAACGGTTGTTCAGATTGGCCAGCAGGAAATTCAGACTCTGGATGAGGCTATTTACAAGACAAGAGAATTTAACGGGCGTAAGAGAGAATATTTATCGATCGATTTTTCCACCATCAGTCACCCGGCGGCTGTCACTGATTTTCAGCAGGTCTTTCATCTGCCGCCGGTCAAACAATACCGCACTGGAACCTGCTGGTGTTTCGCCACCACTTCTTTCCTTGAATCTGAGCTCAAAAGGCTGGGCAGGGGTGAAATCAAATTATCAGAGATGTATACGGTTTACTGGCAGTATGTGGAAAAAGCCCGCCGCTTTATTCGGGAAAAAGGAAATTCTTTCCTGGGAGAAGGCTCAGAATCAAATGCTGTCACCGCCATGATGAAACAATATGGGGCAGTTCCGGAAAGTGCCTATACCGGACTTTTGCCTGGACAGACCGAACATGATCATTCCAAACTGTTTCAAGAAATCAAGAATTATCTCGATTTTTGCCAGAAAAATGAATACTGGGATGAGGAAAAAGCTATTTCTTACGTGAAATTGATTCTCAACAAGTATCTGGGTGAACCACCAGCCACCGTTGAGGTTAACGGGCAGAAAATGACCCCCAAAGAATACCTTGATAATGTCTTGCAGCTCCCGCTTGATGATTATGTCTGTTTTATGTCCTTTAAATATGTGCCCTTTTATACCAAAGGCGAGTATAAAGCTCCAGATAATTGGTGGCACAGCCAGGACTATTATAATGTTCCTTTGGACGAGTTTTACCAGGCTATAGTCAATTCGCTCCAAAAAGGCTATTCACTGGCTTTCGGCGGAGATGTTTCCGAGCCAGGAATCAGCGGTGATGAGGGGCTGGCCGTTGTGCCGACCTTCGATATTCTGCCTGCTTTCATCAATCAGGACAGCCGGGAATTCAGATTTTATAATCGGACCTCAACCGACGATCATGCCATTCATGCTGTTGGTCTGGCCCAGCAGGAAGATCACACCTGGTTTTTAATTAAAGATTCAGGCGGCGGGGCGCACCGCGGACCTTTTAAGGGCTATGAAATGTTCAGAGATGATTTTGTCAAACTGAAAATGCTGACCTTTATGGTTCATAAAGACGCTGTTTCTGATCTGCTGGCTAAATTCGAAACTGAAGCCAAATAATCCGGGTGAGATTTTAGTTTTAAATCAAAGCAGCAACAAAAGATGATCTTTCAGGGGCTTGCTCGAAAAGGCAAGCCCTTTTTGTATGAGCTAGCCAAACGGCCGACAAGTGGCTGGCTCAATATATTGAGTCTCAATAACAGGAGAAAAAATGAGGCGTTTCAGGTTTAAATTTAATAGTTTAGCTTCTTTACTGGCCGCAGCTTGTGGCCTTTGCCTGGTTTTAAGTTTCTCTCCAGGAGGCAGAGCCGCTCTTATTCAAAAAGAGCAGATGGCCTGGACAGAACCCGACTTGCTGGACTTTGATTCCTGTACAAGCATCATGGTCGGGCGTCTGGCTTCAGCCGACGGTTCAACCATGACCTCCCATTCCTGTGACAGCAACACTGACCGCACCTGGATTAACATTGTTCCACACCAGAAACACCAGCCGGGCGAAAGAGCCGAAATTTATTTTGAACCAAAAAGGCTGAAAAGCTTCAATGATCCGGACCGTGTGCCGGTGGGTGAGATTCCACAGGTGGCTGAGACCTATGCTTATTTCAATGCAGCTTATCCTTTTATGAACGAATGGCAGCTGGCCGCTGGAGAGACAACTATCGGCGGGCGGCGGGAGCTCAAAAGCGATGAAGGGTTGCTCGATGCCCCGGAACTTTTACGGCTGATGCTGGAGCGGGCAAGAACGGCCAGAGAAGCCATCAGAATAGCTGATGAGCTCACCAGGGAATACGGCTATAACGATTGGGGCGAATGCCTGACTCTGGCTGACCCGGATGAGGTCTGGTTATTTGAGATTTATGGCCCGGGTAAAGGCCGGAAGGGGGCCGTCTGGGCAGCCCAGAGAATACCCGATGGTGAGGTCGGGGTTTCAGCCAATGCCAGCCGTATCAGGCAGCTTGACCTGAAAAATAAAAATTATTTTCTGGCTTCAGCCAACGTGATAAGCCTGGCTAAAGAATTTGGCTGGTGGAAAGAAGAAAGCGGCCAGCCTTTTGAATTTTGCTATGCCTATGCCCCAGAATCAAGATACAGCCTCTATTGCCGGCGGAGAGAATGGCGGGTCCTCAGCCTGCTGGCTCCCTCCCTCAAACTTGATCCCAATGCCGAAAATTATCCTTTTTCGGTTAAGCCCGAAAAAAAAGTGACTATCAAAGATTTACTTGAAATCTTCCGTGATACTTATGAAGGAACAGAATTTGATCTGACGGCCAGCCTGCTGACGGTTAACAGGAAAAATCAGGTTGTAAAAAGCCCGGTAGCCAATCCGTTTATGAATGCTGACTGGCGGGAACTTTTGCGGTTAAAACGGGAAAGAACCATCTGTTCGCCAACCGCCACTTATCTTCAAATTACCCAGTCGAGAAAATGGCTGCCGCCGGCCATCGGCGGGGTGGTCTGGCTTGGCTATGATAATCCAGCGACGACGCCCCATTTACCTTTTTATGCTGGAATAAAGCACATGCCTTCTTCCTATGAAATTGATGGCCGCGGAGCTTACCGCCGCGATTGTGCCTGGTGGGCTTTTAGAACAGTCAGTAAACTTGTTACCTTCCGTTATCAGGAAATGAAAGAAGAAGCGGCCCGAGTCTGGAAGCAACTGGAAGATAAGGCTTTTGAGCAGCAGGCGGCGATCGAAGCCGAAGCGCTGAAGCTTTATCAGGAAGACCCGGAAAAAGCCAGAGATTTTCTTACCAATTACTGTCAGAAGCAGGCCGAACAGGCAGTGGCCGATTACTGGAAGCTGGCCGGCGAGTTGTGGGTAAAATATTCAGCCAACTTTTAAGATTAAGAAATCTAAGAAATAGAAGAGTCAAGGAAAAGGGTGTGGGGATTGGCTGGCCGGTTTGAATTTCCTTAAACTTAAATTGGCTTAAAGAGGAAGGATTTAATGAGCGAAAAGAAACTTCTAACCTCCTGGACTCGGGCAGAGCTTGAAACCTATCTCAGGAGGAGCGGACAGCCGTCATACCGGGCCGGCCAGATTTTCAGGTGGGTTTATCAGGCGGGCAAAAGCCAGCCGTCGGAATTTACTGATTTACCACTCGACTTGAGGCAGCAACTTGAGGCGGATTTTATAATTAACCCCCTCCAGCTAAAGGAGAAAGTCAATTCTAAGGATGGAACGGTCAAATATCTTTTTGAGCTTCTGGACGGCAATTTTATTGAGACGGTCATGATTCCAGCCGGAAAGAGGCAGACCTTTTGCCTTTCTACCCAGGTCGGTTGCAAATTCCACTGTGCTTTTTGTGCCAGTGGGCTCCATGGTTTTAAACGGAATCTGGAGGCCGGAGAAATTGTCTCGCAGGTTTTGAACCTCAAATATAACTATGGCCACCAGCCAACCAACTTCGTCTTGATGGGTATGGGTGAGCCTCTGGATAATCTGGACAATGTCCTTAAAGCTATCAGAATTCTCAACGACCAGAACGGACTGGCCATGGGGGCCAGAAGAATAACTGTTTCTACGGTTGGCCTGATACCTGGTTTAAAAAAGTTAGTGAACTTTGAGTTGCAGATTAATCTCTCCCTGTCGATTCATAGTGCGATTGATGACAAAAGAACTCAGTTGATGCCGGTCAACAAAAAATATCCGCTGGAGGAACTGATCAAAGCGGCCGAGGATTACCTTCAGGCGGGCGGGCGGCAGCTCACGCTGGAATACATTGTTATCGGTGGCTTTAATGATTCACTTTATGACGCCGAAGCCCTGGCTGCCATTTCGCGCCGGCTAAAAGCTAAAGTAAATCTCATTGCCTATAGTCCGGTTGCTGGCTTTAAATGGCAGCCGCCGGCGGAAGAAGAAGTTGAGCGGTTTAAGAAGTGGCTGGAGGAAAGAAAAGTTCGGGTGACCATCAGGCAATCAAAAGGGATAGACATTGCTGCTGCCTGCGGCCAGCTGGCCGGAAAATTTCAATAAGCAGCAAGTAAGTGATCAGCCAGAAGTTAATCTGCCCGTTCGAGCCGGCTTAAGACTTCAAGATGCGGTGTTCGGGGGAAAAAGTCAAAAGCCCTGATGGTTTGGGGCTCAAATTCTGGCCGAAACCGGTTTAGATCACGAGCCAGAGTGGCCGGATCGCAGGAAAGATAAAAAATTGAGCGCAGGGGAATCTTTTTTAAAGTGACAATTAACTCTGGCTCGAGACCCTTACGTGGAGGGTCGAGCATCGCCACCTCCGGCTGGAAGGTGGTTATTTCTTTCAGTCTTTGCTCGACGCGCCCGGCGATGAGATTGATATTGCCTGCCTCGTTCAGTCTAAGATTCTCCTTAAAGTAAAAAACATTGGCTGGCTCTGATTCTACGGCCAGAACCTGTGAAGCCAGGTTGGAAAGAAAAAAACTGAAGGTGCCCACTCCAGCATATAAATCGAGAAGGCGAGCCGGCTTACTTTCTTTAAGCCAGGTCTTAAGCTCCTCGACCACTTTCAGTAACTGCGGCGGATTAACCTGGAAAAAGCATTCAGGGCCATAGCGCAGGTTAACTTTTCCGAATTTTTCCTCAAGATCGAGCTGACCGTAGAGAGGAGTCGGCCTGGCTCCAGGGTCGCGGTTAAGAAGGCCAGCAACTCCTGTCAGGCCAGGCTGGGCACTCAACCGGGGCAACCAGCTGCGGGTCGCTTCGGCCAGGCCCAGTTTGTTTTCACTATAAAGGATGGCCACAAGTGCTCTTGAAGAGAAACTCTGGCGGATTTCAATCTGGCTGATGGCGGGAAGGGGAGAAGTCTCGATTAATTCTTTAAAGGCGGAAAGCAGGGAATTTGCTTCGCTACTGACCAGGGCGCAATTTTCGACCGGCAGAAGGTCAGTTTGAGAACCTGGTTCATGGTAGGCCAGAAATGGCTGCGGGCTTTGCCAGACAACAGCCAGCTTGATTTTATTTCGGTAGCCGTAGGTTTGAGGTGAAGGGACGAGGTCAGGCAATTTTCCACCGGCGGGAGGATATGGAACTTTAAAACGGCTGAGAATTTCAGCCAGCTGCCCTGATTTGATTTTAGTTTCGAGTTCATAGGTCATAATCTGATAGGGAGAGCAGGCCCGGTAATGAGAGCAGCGAGGTTCGATTCGGTCAGGTACTGGTTCAAGAATCTCCACTGTTTTTGCTTCGAGAAAGTTTTTTCTCTTGGCCAGAATTTCAACTCTGACCAGTTCGCCGGGCAGACCTTCATCGGTAAAGACAACCTGCCTCTCGTAAAGGCCAAGTGACCGGCCAGGATAAACTATTTTTTCTATTCTGATTTCCATGGCTCTTAATTTTATCCCAGCTGAAGGGACAAAGCTAATGACCGGGTTCAGGGCCAAAGAGGTTTTTCTTTGGCCGGGGTAAATAGAAGGGCAAAAGAAGAAAAGATAAAGAGTAGAGAGATAAATGAATAAAAAAGCATAAGACACCACCGCCTACCCGCCTATCCACTGGCCACCGGATCAAACGAGCCGGCTTTAATCAGGTCTAAGCGAAACCAGCCTTTCTTTCTCTTAAGCGGCCAGCTTGTTAAGGCAACGGGCAGGCAGAGTTAAAATGGCTTTAAGCAGGTCAAAAGCAGCCTTAACTGTTATGCCCAGCAAACGGAAAGGCAGTGACAGGAGCCAGACCAGTGGATATAGAATCAGAGCAGCCAGAGCCAGTGGCCAGCAAAGAACAAACAAGATCAGCCAGAGTAAGAATTTTAACATGCTTACCTCATCTTTCTTTAGTTAGTATAAACGAAAAGCCCGGTCAAAAAGTTTACTATTTCTTGGTCTTCTTGCTAACTATTATTTATTGACGGGTCAGATTAATACTCAATTTTCCCAGGCAAAAACGGAGAAACCCCGAGTTGTTTAGAACCTTCCTTGTCAGAAAAGAGATTATTATTCGGATTTCGCTGGCGGTGATAATTCAGAACCGGAGCGTGGGCCGCTGGTCAAAGGTAATAAGTGATCCAGGCTTAGTGGCGACTACTGCCCGCAAAAACTGGTAAAAGGGCAATAGGTGCAACTGTCTTTATCCTTGAATCTGGCCGAAAAAGGCTGGCTCCCATCGACAATTTCCAGGAGCAGCTTATCAATTACCTGTTTTATTTTCCGGAAATTTTCTGAGCGCTTTAACTTCTCTTCGTCTGATTCGGATAACGGGAAAATTTTGTCCTCTTTGTCTTTACGCTTTTTTCCATTTTTGGTTTTAAGGGGCGAATATTCAATCTTGTCGTTGAGATGGTTCCTGCCCAGAATGATGACCGCAGAATAAATATCTTCGGGCGGCAGTTTATACTCGGCTGAAGCCAGAAGCTGATAGAAAGGAAGCTGTAGGCTTTTTATAGCCTGGGGCCAGGAGCTTCGATCTTCAAGCTCGAGCTTATCAATGTTAATTACCTGGTTCTTTTCGCTGGCTGAAGTCTTATAATCAAGGAGACAAAGATACTCGCCACGCTTTTCTATCCGGTCAATCTTTCCCTCAAGATGAAAGGTCTCTGGACCAAGCTCGTAATCGCGTCTTAGATCCTTTTCGAGCGCCAGCAGGGTCAGGTTCTGCCGGGCAGCTTCCAGCTCCAGGACCACTTTTTGCTGGTAAGCCAGGAGAAATTCCTCTAAATGCTGTTCTATCTGTTTTCTCATCAAAAAGAAACTGCCGGTGAGAGGTGAAGGATAGCGCCGTTGGTTAAATTCGTCATTGATCAGTTTTTTTAACCTGGCGCCCTCGATTTTATCCGGGAGTTTTTTCTGGCGGTACGGCCAGAAATACTGTCTTAAAATGGCGTGAACCAGCGTACCAATTTCGTCATTTTCCAGTGATTCGGTCAGTTCTTCTTTTTCACTCAGGCCGAGAATATAAGCATAGAAAAACTCAACCGGACACTTAAGATAGGTGTTCAGACTGGAAGCGCTAAAGGTCATATTGTCGAGATAGTGAAGGATTTTTTCTGTTTTGGGGATATCAGGGGGGCTCGGTGTCTGCAGAGCCAGACGGTAGATGACCTTCTTAACATATTTGTTTTCGTCAGTTTCTTTTTCTTTCTTTTGCTTTTTCCAGATAGCTTTTTCCAAATAGCGACTTTTCTGTTTTTTATCATTTTCGATAAAGAAATAATGGACTTTTTTCGCTCCAGCTACTAACAGGCTGAGATAATATTCAATTCTTTTTTCCAGACTTTCATGATAACGGAGGCCAAGAGCCTTTCTTAAGGGCGCAGGAAGAAGCGAGTCAACTTTGCTAGTCCCGGGCAGAACGTCATCGTTCAGGTCGAGAAAATAAACATCATCAAACTGGAGGCAACGTGTTTCCCAGAAACCAAGAACCTGCAGGCCACGAAGTGGTGTGCCTGGAAAGCGGACGCGGGCTTCCGAGAACAAACGCCGGAATAGCTGAAAATAACCCGAACGCCGGCTGAAGTTCTGTCCGGTCAGCAGCTGGCTCTGGAGAATTTCCAGTTGGCTGTAGAAAGCGCGGGCATAAGGCTCAAACAAAACATGAAGAGGCGCAGTGCTTTCCTCTGAAATAAAGTCCAGCAGACGAATTAATTTGGCTGCGAAATCATTGATATTTTTAAGGCTCAGGAAAGGAATAATAGTCTGCTGGTGTATCAAGCGAAGATGCTGAATAAATTCAGAGCTTCGAGGATGTGCCGGATTTTCGCCGGTGTATTTTTCCAGACTGTCCCTGAGATCTGGATCAGCAGCCATTTCCTCCAGCGACCAGAAAAGCCGGCCCTTTTTCTGGTTAAAATTATTTTCCATTAGATGAAAGAGTATTCTGGTGTGTTCGGCTGTCCTGGGTACTGTCGGGAAATAGATATTTTTGGTATAAGGATGAAGAACAAAATTAAGATAATCAGGGACATAGAGCCTGAACCTTTGCTCGGGGGGCAAGCTGGAAGCTCCACCTGAGCTGTCTTCTTCAGCTGTTTCCAGCAGCTTAAAAAGCGAGTCAAAGAAATTATAAAGTGGGGTTCTGGTCAGGGGATAACCGACAGAAATATTGTAAGCCATCTCTGGCAGCCGGGCCAGGGTCTGTTCAACAACCGGAATTAAAGTTTCAACTGCCGGGAGAACGATGACCTGTTTTTCGCTGAGCTCCGCCGGCCGCGAAATCTTATCCTCAAGAAGATTATTGAGGTGAAAAAGCTGACCGTGACTGTCCGGACTCTGGCAGAATTCAAGCTGGGGCTCGGGACTTTCTTCCGGCCCTTCAATTTCCTCTATTTCTGACCGATCAGCTCTGATTCTTTTCATCAGGTCTTCCCAGCCGGTCCCTTTGAGGACAAATAATCTGGTACTTTCTGACTCCAGCACTCTATTGAGCAGTTCAAATTCGGCTGCGGTCAGAAGGTAAAAACCGGCCAGAATAACTTCGTCAAAAGAGCTAAACCAGCCAGGTTCAATTTTTTCCAGAACTTTTTCGAGCCGGCTGGCCGGAGTTGAAAAGCCCCGGCGTTCCACCTCCCGGTAAAAATGTTCATAAAAATAAGACATTTTTTGCAGTCTGGCTCTGGTTTTCTCTGGTATTTTTTCACCGGCCAGCTCATCTATGGCCAGGAACTTATCCGTTGTGACCAACCCCATTTTGAGCTCTTCGAGATCCTGCCATATCTTATTGCCGACAGAAAAAAACTCATCAAAGGTCAGCCTCGACTCTTTCTGCCCGCGAAAAGAGTTTTCCAGATTGGCCTCATTTAAGTTATATAAGAGGCTGATCGCCTCCACCGTTTCGAGCAGAGGTTCATCTCTCTGAAGAAAGCGGCTGTAGGAAAAATCAATAAACTCATCCAGGGAAAAGATAGAGGGAGGCAGGAAACTGCGGCCGATCATTTCGCCGAGAGTCTTCCTCAGATAATGACCTGGCCTTTGCTCGGGGAAAACGACCAGGATACGGCTGAAGTCAGTAGAGGAAGCCACTAAGTGTCTGGCCAAAAGCTCAATGAGATTTACCCCGGCCGGAACAATGGTTACTTTCAAAGAACCTCCTCACGCTCAGCAGAATCAATATAAAGAAGCCAGCCACTTATCTTTCTGCCTGGATATATTTCTTCGAGTATCGTCTTATAGTTTTTTACTTGCTCGGTATGACCTTTCTTAACAGCCTCATCCGGGAACTGTCCTGTTTTAAAATCAATAATCGAGATCCCCTTGGGTTCAATCAGCAGACGATCTGTGCGGTAAAGCTCGCCCCGTCTGTTTACCATTTCTACTTCTGTTCTTACTTCTCGTCCTGGTCGCCGTCTAAAAAACTCAGCCACCTCCGGTTGCTTTAAAAACTGGAGGACAGATTTTCTAGCCTCTTCCTTTTCTTCTGGCTGATATTTTCGGAAGGCCCGGCCAGAGATGATTTTTTCCAGTTGCTCTTCAAGGTTCTCTTCCAGAAAATCAATTTTCTCAAGGATGGCATGAATTAACTCGCCACGCCTCTCCTGGCGGTAATGGGGGAGATGTTTAACCAGACGGAATCTGTCCTGAGCTTCAGGGAGAAAATTGAGAGGTGAATACGGTATTTCTGGCTCGCTCGGACGGCTGTCGGTCATTGGCCTGGCTTTTCTCACCGGTTTCTTTTCAGCCGATTGAAATTTCTTTTCGAGCGAAAAACCGAGTGATTCTAAAAAGTCAAAAGGAAAATATTTTCTATGGCCCCGCTGTCCCAGAATATAGAGCTCTTCCTTCGCTCTGGTCAGGGCGACATAAAAAGTATTCAGTCGATTGGCCAGTTCCTTTCTCGAGGTTTCCTCGTAGATACCATTCAGTTCTTCGTCGTCGGAAATAATATCTCTGGAAAGCTTGAGAACCTTGACTTTCACCGCTCCCTGGCTGCTTTCCTCTGGCTGAAGGAAAAAAGGAATAGACGGGGAGTGTTCGGTGTAAAGCGGTAAAATGACCACCGGCGATTCCAGCCCCTTGGCTTTATGGATGGTCATTATCCTGACCGCTTTAATGCTTTCCGGAACATCAACTGTCCAAACTGAATTGTCTTCTATTTCTTCTCCAGAAAATCGAATAAAATCCCGGAGATTGCTGCCGCCCTGGCCCTCAAATTGTTTTATAACTTCCAGAAGTTTAATCAGGGCAGATTGCTCATCGCCGGTAAGTTCAGGATCAAAAACAGAAAAAGTGCGATAGATATCGCTGACCAGATCATAAAGAGGCAAATAGCCAACTGTTCTGTAAAGAGGCTCAAAATATGACTCCCAGAGATCCTGATATTCTTGCTTGAAATAAGTGTAAAGGGGATAATCTTTCTGGCCGCTCCTGAGTCTGCTGTCCAGGATGAATTCGATTAGCTGTCCTCTTTCCTGTTCTGAATGGCCATCAGCTTTGAGCTTGTTTTTAAAGAGATTGCCCAGAAGAAAAATAGAAAAATTCAGATTATCGAGTGGAAAATCAAGAAACTGCAGCAGAGCCAGAATTTCTTTGATAATCGGCCGTTGTCTGATATCAAGAGAAGAAAAGGTGATAAAGGGGATTTGTTTCTCATTTAACCAGGAGGCAGCCCTGACCACAGTCTCATTTTTGTAGGCTAAAATTGTTATATCTGAATACCCGTATCCGCGTTCCTGGAGATCAGCGATAAGTTCCTGAACTCTTTTTTTGAGGGCTGAATCTTCCTGCTCGACCTCTTCTTCTGCCTCTGTGCCCGAGCGGAATTCCTGGCCGTTGTCTTCGGCCTGTTCGTCTTTATTTTTTGATTTCCTCGGTGGCTGAAAAAACTCCATTTCCACATAACCGGGAAAAATGTCACCACCACCTCGAGTTTTATCGTCAACTCCCTGACATTCGAAGTTATCCAACCCGCTGCTGTTGGCGGCTTTCTTCCAGTTATCTATCTTTTCAGTCATTTTCTGGTTATCTTTGCCAACGCTCATCTCCCTGATGCCTCTGGGAAAGATGCTGGAGACAAAATCAAGGATAGCTTGCCGGCTACGGCGGTTGGTAACCAGCGGTTTGACACAGACCTCAACTGAATAGAATTTTTCGTCACCTTTTTTCAGGTCGACCATGATCTGATAATCTGCTTCCCGGAAGCCATAAATAGCCTGCTTGGTGTCGCCTACGATGAATAAACTTCCACCCTGGGAAAGGGCATTATCGATCAGTGGTACCAGATTCTTCCATTGAATAGGGGAGGTATCCTGAAATTCATCAATCAGGAAATGGTAAATCTGGCCACCGAGGCAAAGATAGATGTCGGGCACCACTCCGGTCTGAAGATAAGCAGCCAGATGGCGATTGACATCGTCTAGAAAAATCAGGCCCTTTTCTTTTTTGATAAAATCAAGATGGTCGAGGAGCCGGTGATAAACCTGAAGATGAGGCTGAAAATAAGAGGCGGCATAGAGCCTTTTATATTTTTTTAGCTTTTCTTTAAAATCATCCAGGCACTTAATAACTTCTTGATAAATCGCCTGCAGATCAGGCGATTCTGTTTTTTTGACGGGGTCAGTTTTAAACGAGCAATCAAACCAGTCTCTTATATTATCTGAGTTTAAACGTCGCCAGATGGCCGAGCGCTCAGCTCTTTCCAGAGGTGTATTTTTCAAGAGCTGACGCAATTTTTGTAGAGAGCCCTGCCAGTCACCTTCAGCTTTCTCGAGCCCCAGCTGGAACTCCTCCGGTCTTTTAATTTCTGGTTGGCGGTAAAGAGCCTCCAGTTTTCGATAGAACTGAGTAAAGGTCTCGAGAATTTCATCAGCCGGATTCCAGAGGAAGGCTTTATCACTGCCTTTCATTTCTTTAAGGCTATCCGTAATCCTGAGCAGTAACTGTCCATCTTCTGATTCGGCTGTAATATTTCTTAAATAACGGTAAAAGGCGTAGTTAATAACCGGAGCAGTATTGAGGGTAATCTCAAAGTCAGGGCTGAAGCCCATTTCAATGGCAGAAGCCTTAAAAACGTCAGTCATGAAGCTGTCAATGGTTGTGACCTGAAAATCGCTGTAATGGTCAAAAAGGTATTGGAGCTTCTCTTCGGCCCGCTCGGGAAAAGCTTCTTCCGGCAGACTGACCAGCTCTTTAATGTCCTTCAGACGGGCGGCATCCTGACCGAAGTAGGTGGCTTTAAGCCAGCCAATTATCCTGTCTTTCATTTCATTGGCCGCGTTATGAGTGAAGGTAATGGCCAGAATTTGATTGAGCTGGTTATTCCTGATTTTATCTGACAGCAGAAATTGAGCAAACCTTAAGGTCAGGGCATGAGTTTTACCGGTACCGGCGGAAGCCTCAAGTAAGATAAACTCCGGCCTCAAGACCTCGGTATCTTTTGGTAGAATTAACTCCCCGGTCATAGATTAGGATATTAGCAGAAAGATAAGCAAAAATAAAACTACTGTTAACCGTCTGGAAATTAGAAAACCTGTCCGGCTAATTTGATATTGGCAAAAGCGGAAATGAAAGTGAAAATAGCAAAGGCAATCAAGAAAGAGCCAAGAATGAAAAGCATTTTTTTAAAGGTTGTTTCTTGAAATTTAGCTTGATGATGGGAAACCAGTCTGACCAGGAAGAAATACCAGAGGAGAGCCCCCAGACTACAGGAAAAAGCAAATAAAATAGCTGGCCAGAAGCCGTTTTTGAGCAGACCATGGGCGGTCACTGCTCCGGCCACACCAATCCAGAAGGCATAAAGGGATGGATTGGAAACATAAAGCAAAACCACCCCGAGCAAAGGCCGGGCACTTTTGGCGATTGGTCCATTGTTTCCGGTATTAAGCTTGAAATTCCTGGCATCATGAAATAGCTTCAAGCCAAGAAAGAACAGAATGGCCGCTGCCCCTACTTTCAGCCATTGAGTATAACCGGATAGATTTAAGGAAATATGGAAAAAGCCTATAAGAGAAACTAAACAGAAAGTCAGGTCAAGCAGAGCGGTGGATAGCCCGGCTATCATCCCATGAAAAAAGTCCCTTTTCAGTGTCTGGGAGATAATGTAAATATTGACCGGACCTACCGGAACAGCTGCAAAAAACCCTATCAGAAAGCCTATAAGAACAAACATCAGGACATCCAGGGTAAAATTTAAAGTATAAAAATACTCTAAAAAGCGCTATTTGGCAAGGTAGGAACCTGCTCTTTAGGTTAGCTCTGATTGATTACAAAAGGCTGAGGATCTGGCCAGGTTGCTTCTATAAAGACGACGATTACATCTTCGGAATGGTTGTTTCTGCTGAATCTTCTTCCAGATCACTTTCAATTCCAAGCAGTTTGGCAATTCCCTGATAGACCATCTTCAGTGATTTCTTCTGCTCCTGCAGCTGAGCCAGAGTCTGCCTGACCCGCTGCAATTCCCTTTCAACCTCGGCGTCAATAGCTGAAAGCTGGCTGCGTACATCTTCCAGAGTCTTCTTATAAAGTTCCTCTTGTTCTTTTGAGATGCCCATCTCTTTGACTCCTTACTTCTCTCCGGTTTATTTATTTAAGCCAAAACCAATAGTAATTGGTTTCCAAACCTTTACTTTAACACCATCTTTTTCTGCTGGCAAGAACTTCCATTTTTTGACGGCAGAAACAACCTCTTTTTCCAGAGCAACTGATCCTTTAATTCCCCGGACAACAACCGCCTCCAACACATCGCCATTTTCTGAAATCAGTGTATTAACGATAATATTTCCCGTGATCCCCGCTCGGCGGTCAACTTCTGGATAGACAGGGTCAACACTTTTAATCAATTTAGGTTCAACATCGACCATGGAGAGTGGAACAATTTCCCCTGGCTTGGCTTTTTGAATGGTAAGATCAACAAGCTGCTCTTCCTGTTTGGTTTGAGTCGTCGATGGGGGCGGCTCCACTTGTTCAGCTTTGCTCTCTTCGGTTTGTGTGGCAGCAGCAGTGGTGGACTGATCCTGAGCAGAGCCAGTCTGCCCGCTCTCCATATTTATCTCAATCTTTGGCGTTTCTTGAGGAATTATAGGAGCAACTGCTGCTGGCGGTTGGTTTCTGGCCTGAGTTTTAACCGCCTGACTGACTTTGGTATTCTGGTTGCCAGCTGTTTCCGAACTTTTTTCCGTCCGGTTCTGCTGGTTGCGGTAACTGGCCATCTGCTTTTCTATTTCTTTATTTATATCTTCCTCTTTGGTCTGGCTTTCTGTGGCGGGAGCTGTTGCTGTCTCGTTTGTTTCAGCCGTCTGCAGGGCAGCCGTCTGATTAATCTGATTAACCGTCTGGGGAGAAAAGTCAGAAGACTTTTTCCTATCCAGAGTCAGAAAGGCAATTAGACCGATAACGGCCAGAAAAGCCGCCGCCAGACCAATATATTTGATTGTTAATTTCTTGCCGGCTTTTTTCTCTTCGCTGCTATCGGTATAAGCTTTGAAAGGATTAACCGCCGGCCCAGCTACTTTCTGACTCTCGTCATAATCAATCGGTGAAGCGGTGAAACTTCTCTCCGTCTCTGATTTCTGGCTGGTTTTTGGTTCGAACTTAGGGGGTTGACTGAGTCCAGCTGGTTTTGCTTCTTTTTCGACAGGCTTCTTGGCGGTTGGACTACCAGGGGGTGTCTGACTGGCAGCTGGCTGCGGTTTTTTAACTTCATTCCTTGCTGGCTGCCTGGCAGGTTCAGCTTTCTTGACCGGAGCGGCGGGAGCTACTTGCTGGCGAGAGGTTCTTTCTTGAATTTTTTTCTCAGGAGTCGAAATCAGATCTTTGAGCTTTGATTTTAAAATCAGATCTATCTCATCATCCTGAGAAGCGGCTGGAGTTTTCCTGCTTTCTTCTCTCCTGGGTGTTCTGTCGACCGGGCGGTTAGTCTCTGCTGGCTGGCCAGGAGTGTAGGCTGAGGACAGAGCTTGTTTAAGTAATTCATCAAGGTCTTCATCTTCCTTTTTGACCTGGTGTTTTTTAACTTCTGGCTTGCCGATCAGCTCATAGACTTTAGCCAGAAGAGCTTCAAGGTTTAATGGCTTTTCAAAAAAGGCCGAGGCTCCCAGGCTTCTTAAAGCCTCTGTCTTATAGACCGCGTCCTTGTAAATGCCAGTAACAATGATAACTGGCGCTTTCTTGGTTGGATGAGAGGTAATGCGTGAACAGAGTTCGAAGCCGTGAAATTTCGGCAGCATAGCTTCCATGATGACCAGATCCGGCTGAAATTCTGAAAATTTTTCAAAGCCGGCCAGTCCGTCGGTTGCTGTCTGAACTTCATAACCTTCATCCCCCAGAATCCGGCTGAGGAACTTCAAGAACTCGTTATCGAAGTCTATGAGCAAAATTTTGTTCTTTGCCATGGTCTTACCCTCTTTCAAAAATTAACCCCAAACTGGGATTTCGGCCAATGCAACTTATTTATCCCACTTCAATTACTCATCTTCAATCACCCTTAGAGGTGATTGTCCAGATGAAATTCCCCCTGTCTCGACAGTTATCCATCTTTAAGACCGAGATGAAGATTTCCTCTACCAGCCTGGCTTGAATTTCACCTCTGGCCTGGCCCTGATGGGCAGTTAAAAAGTTTTTCCTTCAGTCCTCCCGGCTCTGGAAGAGAATTTGCAAAACCTCCAGTTCGTCTGGCTCAAACCAGATCAACTGGCATTTATAACATTTATAAACAGGGAAAACATAATAATAATTAAAAGGCTTGGTAGCCAGTTGCAGACCGCATTCCGGGCAGAGTAACGATTTCTTTCCTGGGAAAGCTAAGGTCCTTTTTTCTGGGTTGAGCAGAGCTTGCTGATATAGGCTGGCTTTTTCTTTAAGGCCCGGTGAAAAATCATATTCCTGGCGAGCCAGAATTTTTTCGATATCTTCCATTCTAACCTGGCGGCCGGAGCAAAGAGGGCAGATTTTAATCTGAACTCCTTCATAAAAAGACTCTTGAAGTGGCACCTGGCAAGCAGGACAGAGATGGGTTAAAGCCGGGTCAACTGGCTGATTTTTTGCCTGGCGATAAAGGGCAAACCTGATCTGGGGAAATTCGCGGGCCCGTCCTTCCCTGTTTTCTTTGAGGTTTCTTACTCTGATACCCGGGCTGAAAGCAGGCTGGGAAATCAAAGCGCCCAGAGTAAACGCCCCCGCCCATTTCCCTGAGGCCTGTCTTATTTCCCAGACCTCAGCTTTATGGAGTTCATTTTCGGCCTGTTCCTGCAATTTCAGGATAGCTTTTTCTTTTTCAGGACTGTCATTTTCAGAAGAAGACTTTATGACCAGACGGCTGTCTTCTCTCAGCTTTTCCCGCTGTCTCACCTCATTTTTTATTTCTTCTACTGTCCGGTGAGTCATCCCGGCCAGCAGGGCCAGCCTTCTCTCTACAGGTGGATGAGTATTGAACAGCCGGCTCCAGCGGCTATCAGCAATTTCTTTTGAGTCAGGCGGGACCAGAAAAAGAGGTGTCAGCATAGTCGTGTCCCCCAGATAAGAATTGGCCAGCCAGGCCTTATAAATGATTCGGGACAGAGCAGCTGGATCCCGGCTTAACTCCACGGCGGTGGCATCAGCCAGTAGCTCCCGATTCTGCGAAACGAGCATGGTAAAAAATTTAATCAAAAGAAAGGAGATGGAGCTGGCCAAATAGGCTAACGGGGCGGATGTCACTCTCTGGCCGGACCGGGAAAGCTGAAAGCCAGACTGGTAATCCGACTTTTTTTCCAGCGAATCCAGGAACTTTTCATAAAAAGCTGTCAACGAACAGATTAAAGTCAAAAGAAAAGTGTCACCTGCCCGAATATGAGCAACTTCATGGGCGACGACGGCCTGAAGCTCATCTCGCGAGGCTTCGGCCAGAAGACCTTCAGTCACAGCTATAGCTGGAACATTGCCCTTGTCGAGGAGAGAAAGCGAATTGACGTTGACCGAAGGGATAACATAGGTTTTAAGGCGAGGAAGCCCGGAAGAAATTTTCATCTCTTCAGCCACATTAATAAAACTCAAATGATAACGGTCATCAGGGTCTGGTGGGTAAGCACGAAGATTGCTCAGAATATAACTGGCCCCAGCCTTTTTTGCCTGGAGAAAGTTTAAGACCGTGACCACTGCCGCCAGTAAAGTGGCGACTGCTGCATATAGAAATAAATTCGAAGAGGAAAATGGATTGGAGCCAGGCAGGAAAACCTGCCCTCCAAGGAGAATTATGGTCAGAAGCAGGCCGATAGCAACCAGATAGAAAATAAAAAGAAAAATAAATAAAAGAGTGGAAACAATCCTTTGTTTTTTTTGAAGCTCCCAGTAGGAAGGCGGCAGATCTGGTTGAGTTGTGGCCATTGATTTACCTGGCCGGAATTTTACAACTTAACTCTCTGGAAGAAAAGAAATAAATAGATTAATAAAAAAATGGTTCCTGGCTTAAAAGGAGCAAGCTTAGCTGTGGACAGCTGGCCTGGCTTCTTCGGAATCACCCGGTTCTCTGACGGCATCAGCGTGAGTGAGAGTGGCTGCCTTCTTGAAGGTCTCCCTCAATCGAAATTAGCTCCTCAATTTTTTGCTCTTAGATATTGTTCGGGCCACTTAATTTCAGCCCGCAGCTTTTTAGCTGCTTCTAGCGGCCAGTAGGGGTGACGCAGAAATTCTCTGCCCAGAAGAACAATATCAGCCTGCCCACTCCGGATGACTGTTTCGGCCTGCTCCGGTGAAGTGATAAATCCGACCCCGCCAGTTAGAATCTTCACTTCTTTTTTTATTCGCTCTGAGAAAGGCAGTTGATAGCCAGGCCCGGCTGGAATTTTAGCGTTGGGAACATTGCCACCGGATGAGCAATCAATTAAATCCACACCGACTTCTTTGAGCTTATGAGCCAAAAAGACGGATTGTTCAATGTCCCAGCCGTTTTCTACCCAGTCTGTAGAGGAGACTCTGACCAAGAGCGGCAAATTGTCAGGAATATTTTCCCTGATTCCTTTAGTTATCTCCAGAGCTAAACGGCATCTATTCTCGAGACTGCCTCCATAGCTATCAATTCTCTTATTGGAGAGAGGGGAAAGGAATTGATGAACGAGAAAGCCATGAGCCTGGTGAATTTCGATGAGCTCAAAGCCAGCTTTAACACCTCTGATTGCTGCTTCAATGAATTTTCTCTTGACGAATTCGATGTCTTCAGGCGACATTTCCCTCGGGACAGGGAAGTTGCGGTCGAAGGGGATGGCGGAGGGAGCAATGACCGGCCAGGCTCCCTCTTCTTTTTTTAAAGGGCCATCACCCTTCCAGGGAGCGGAGACAGAAGCCTTACGGCCGGCATGCGCCAGCTGAATGCCGGGAACAACGTTCTGAGTTTTAATAAAATCGGTGATTCTCTTGAACGCCGGAATGAAATCATCTGACCACAGACCCAAATCATCAGGCGAAATCCGGCCTTCTGGTGAAACAGCCGTTGCTTCCATTATCAGACAGGCAGCGCCACCTACTGCGCGGCTGCCATAATGAACTAAATGCCAGTCAGTCGGCTGGCTGTCTCTGGCTGAGTACTGACACATTGGCGAGACAAAAATTCTATTTTTAAATTCCAGTCCCCTAATTCTAATTGGGGAAAATAATTGGCTCATTTTTAACCTCTTTTATTCCCGTCACATTTTTATTAATTATATCATTGTTGTCCACTTTTGAAGTAAAATTAGCGCAGATATATTTTTGAGATTTCTATTTACTCTGTTTTCTGTTTTACTTTTTTTTCTTCTTCTGGCATGATAGAAAACTCATCCCAGGAAAAGGAGAAGGCCGGTATGTTAAAGAGAAACTTTCGGCGTTTTAACCTCTGGTTGTGTTTGGCCAGTCTGTTGAGCCTGCCCGTTCTGGCTCTGGCCCAGGAGAGAACCGGGAGCGGAGGGGGGCAGGGGCGTCAGGCGGCACCCACTTTTCTTGAGTTTTTAATGAGACCCAAGTTCCTGACTATGCTCATCATTTCCGGCCTGGTTCTAATTTTGCTGCTCTCCAGGAAGATGAATAATCGACTTAAAGTGCTGATTTTGCTGGTTTCAACTTTCCTCTATGGTGTTTCAGCCAATTTAGGGATTAAGTTTTTTTCCGGTTTCTCGATGCATCCCTCCCCGGTCTGCACGGTGACCAAGTCTATCCTTTACGGTTTTGGCCTCCCCATGATTGTCTTTCTGGCGGTCATTTTATTCTTGACCTTAATCGGGCCAAAGCTTTTTTGCGGTTGGATCTGCCCGGTCGGGGCCATTCAGGAGCTTATCTCCATGCTGGCCGATAAATTAAAAATAAAAAGATACAAGCTCAATTTCCGGCTGACCCAGACCATTAGAATTTTGATTTTCATAGCCTTCATTTTTCTGAGCTGGACAGCGGTTATCCATACTGTTTCTAACGGCCGGGTTGTTCCGCTGTCGCTTTATGATTATATCAATGCCTTCCATGGCTATGAATGGAACTGGGCAGCTGCTCTGGTTGATAATCTCGTCAACTTTTTACCGCTTATTTTAACTATTATCTTTGCCTTTTTTACCTATCGTCCCTTCTGTTACTTAGTCTGTCCGGTTGGTCTGATGACCAACGTGGTCGAACAGATCGCCCTCTTTCGGGTGATTAAAAAGAAAGATGACTGCACCGACTGTCAATCCTGTATAATTAAATCTCCCTGTCCGGCGGTTGCCGAGATCGTTAAGGGCTCGGTTCTGAGGCCTGATTGCTTCTCCTGTACCAGATGCACCGGCAGTTGTAGCCGTGATCTGCTGCGGTTCGGTCGCTAAAGATCTCGCGATTCAGATTTAAAAAGAATATAAAAAGCTAAAGTGCAAAATATGATGAAGCACAATTTCTTTTTAACCAGCCTGGTTTTGACCGGGATGATGCTGGCGCTTTCCTGGAATTCATTTCCTGCTGATAAACCCGTCTGGGTGCATCCTTCTGGCCAGACACTTGACATCGCCAAAAAAGGGCCTTTTGTTTTGATGGCTGATGGAGCCCTGGCCACTGTCGATGAAAAGGGATTTTCATTAAGTTATGACTGCGGCCGTAGCTGGTCCGAACCAGTTTTTGTCTGCTCGGGTCTCAATTCAAAAGAGCCAGCTTCTTATTATCTTCTTCGGACAAAAGACAACGTCCTCATTCTCGTTTACCTTAATTTTACCCACAAAAGATTCAACTGGGACCAGGAGAAGAATGAGCCCGGTGACTGCCAGCTGGAAGTCTGGTCAATCCGGAGCCAGGACGGCGGGAAAACCTGGATTGATAACCAGAGGCTTCTCTCTGGCTACAACCCGAATTTTTTTGGCTTGATTCAGACCTCTTCTGGCCGGGTGGTGGTTCCTCTCCAGCATTTAGTTTCTAATCCAGGACGGCTGGTGGTTTGCTCCTTCTATTCTGATGATGATGGACTGACCTGGAGCCGCAGCAACTGGATTGACCTGGGTGGACATGGCCATCACGACGGGGCTTTTGAACCAGCCATCGCCGAA
>JAKPXU010000218.1 GCA_029571905.1 Acidobacteriota bacterium
CCGGGGAAGCATCGAATACTCAGCGGTGATCCAGCCACTGCCGCTGCCTTTAAGAAAAGGTGGCACCTTGTCCTCAATTGAAGCGGTAGCTACCACTCGCGTTTTGCCCATTTCAATATAGGCGGAGCCTTCCGCAAAATCCAGGTAATCAGGTTTAATAACCATCGGTCTGAGTTCGTCATAAGCTCGTCCGGAAGGACGTTGGAAGTTATCTTTTTGAGTTAATTCATTTTTCGACTGTTTAGCCTTCAAAACTTTTCTCCCTTGCCGGGCTAACGATAATTAATCAAATTCAGGTTATATCTCGAAACATCATAAGCCAGTCGTCTTCAATTTTCAACAGCTGGCCGAAAAAGTCACAGCTTAGAAATTAAGAACAATCGTTGTGGTAAAAAAGGTATCCACTTTTTGCTTGGGAACCAGAACAGTCAATCCGGTATCGACATTATCAGGGCCATAAAGTGGCACCGCGGCCTCTGGCGGCCGGTTGTTTTTCATGACCCTCACGCTCGCTTTGAGAGCTAAAGATTTGGTCAACGGGGCCATAAGGCTGGTCGTCCAGTCGTAATGCCAGTCACTCAAGTGTTTGATATTGTCGTCGAAAACAAAACCGGTCTCAAGGGAAGAATTGTCGAGGAGCTTTTGTTTCCAGGAAAAAGCATACTGAAAGCCAAAAAATGAGGAGACGTTCTGCCCGCTGTATTTTCTGATGGTGAAGCTCAAGCCAGCTGACATTTTCATCTTGGTTGAATCCGAATCTGCCAGGATGAGGCCAGCCCCGGCAGTCCCCAGAGCCCGCCCTTCCACACCAGCAAATTTATTTCTGTCCCAGCTAAAACCCAGATTGGTCAGGAGTCTTCCGGTTGGCCGGTGGTCATACTGAGCCTGAATAAGATAATTTTCAGCTGTTAGTTTTCGAGTCTTGTCTTCGATCAGGCTGAAACTATCTTCGCTCCCGACAGCTTTCTGGTTAATCGTAGTGGAGTGAGTTCTGAGGAAAAAGGTTTTAAGAAAGTAAGAGTCACGTTCATTGGGAGTCTTGAGCAGGGTACTGCCCAGGCTGAAGGAAGAAGTAACCGTGTTCCCACCTGTGACCACATAGCTTAATTCCAGAGTTTTTTTCCAGGGGTCAAGCCAGTCCTTAATCGTTCTGTTTTTATTCTGGTCAGAGGCTTCCTGGGTTTCAGTTTCTGACTCTTTTCCGGATTGTTTTTCTTCCTGAGTGTTGGTAGCTTTTTCCTGAGTCTCTGGCTGTTTACCTGCTTTAACCTGCACCTGAGTTATCGTCTCCCGAGTGATTTCCGAGCCAGTCTCAACTGCCAGTTGTTTTTCCTTATTTCCCTGTTCGGTTATAGTCGCTGATGATAGGTAGAAGCCGCTGGCTGGAGAAGACAAAATAAAAGAAAGAAACACCAGGCAGATAAGCAGCAATTCTCTCCTCTCTGCTGAGCGGTCACAATGATGGAAAGTAATTTGTTTTTTCATTGAGCAATTTCCTTTCCAGGTTTAATGCTTAATCCAGCAGGAGAAAGTCCTGCCTGTCTTCAAGGTGGGCCAGTTGCCAATCTGTGGCTACAGATGAAACTAAAAAATCGTCTGTAAGGTTTCAGAATAATAAAAACCTGGCCAATGTTCAATAGCTTCAGTTTTTTTTGTGGCGGAGAAAGGCCAGACAAAGTCACCAGGAGGCCAGCCCTGTTGAGTTTTGATTTATTTTAAGATTGGCAGAGATATTGGCGGAGAGCGGGATTTTGCTAAAGGCTCCGATTTCCCATATAATAAAAATTAATTTCGCTTTTAATCTTCAGAGTTAAGCCTTTAATGCGAGAAATGGATAGGAACAAAGCCTGTGGTTATCTAAAATTTATCGGCCTGGCCGCCAT
>JAKPXU010000224.1 GCA_029571905.1 Acidobacteriota bacterium
AAAGTCGAAAAATAAAACCCCAAATTTTGGAGGTTTGATTATCACCACGTTGCCTGCTAAGAGAGCAGGTAAAACCAGGCTGAAAGTTTCAAAAAGAGGATAGTTATATGGTCCCAGACATAGAGCAATTCCATAAGGCTCATCATGGATAAGGCCTATGATTCCCTTTTCTCTTCGCGGCCGGAGAGAATCTTTTTCTTTCTGGCAGGCAACCTTGATAACCTGTTCAATATATTGCCTGGTCCTTTCCAATTCATCTTCAAGCTCATGGTAGGGCTTGGCGATTTCCCAGATGAGAGTTCTGAGAATGTTTTCTTTTTGGTTTTCTAATCTTTCCAGAAACGTTTCAATAGATTCGATACGCTTAGATACAGGAAGTAAAGGCCACTTTCCCTTTCCAGAGGAAAAAGCTCGGCTGGCAGAATCCAGAGCCCTGGATGCTGCCAGGTGGGTCATCTCAGGGTACGAGCCAATTCTTTTCCTGACCAGGGAATTCTCCTTTCTTATATAAATAGGAGAAAATACCTCGGTTAGAGCTCCTTTCCAGGGAGTAATCTGCCCGTTGATAAGGATTCTGTACTGATCGAGATTAGAATTCAGGCGGAACTTTTCTGGAACCTCAGACTCGGACGGAAACAGCCCGGTAAGCTCCTCTGAATACTGCTTACTCTCGTTGTCTCGCTCGGCCTGAAGCTTGGAATAATTATAGGCCTGCTTTTTCAATTTATCTTAATTTGGCTCTTTGAATTATTATTTTTTATTGAGGAAATAATCTAACATTTTAAATAGATTCCGTCAATTCTATAAATTTCGGGAAAGCTCTCTTGACAGGTTATCTTATTTGTGTTAGTTAAAAGGCAACATGAGCACCAAGCATCTGGCTGAAAAAAGTTTAGCCGGTGTGGTCTGCTATCCTTCTAAAGAGCGTTTTTATTCTTATAAAATCAAAGAATTTTGCTCCTCAATGATAATGTCTAACCCGGGCACGGGAATGGCTTGAAGATAGAGCCTGTGCCGGGTCCCTTCACCAGGCCTTAATCGGCCAGAAGATCTGCTTGCTTCTTTCGTCAGCAGGCTTTCTGTAATGGCCATTCCTGTGTTCGGGAGTCTCTCAAAAAGTTTTTAGACCCCATCTATCTCTGCTAAAAATCTCAGCGCAGGAGGAAAGATGAAAGTAAGCGAAGCTCTGACCGGTAGAAAAAAGCCAGTGCTTTCTCTGGAAATTCTGCCGCCCGATAAAGGTTCAAATGTTGAGGACCTGTACCGGCTGATTGATCCTTTTCTTCAGTTTGATCCTCTGTTTATCAGTGTTACCTTTCACCAGCCCCAAAATGGAATTTCAGTCGAAAATGGTCAGAAAATTAAAATTCGCCGGCAGAAAAGGCCGGGAACGGTAGCCATATCAGCCAGCTTGAAGCACAAGTTCGGTGTAGAAACGGTGCCACATCTAATCTGTGCCGGCTATAACCGCTATGAACTGGAAGATGCTCTGCTTGAACTTCATTACCTCGGGCTGGAGAACATATTTGTTATCCGTGGTGACCCGCAACCAGCAGAAAAAGAATTCAGGCCGGAGCCTGGCGGCCCCACTTATGCCTGTGAGCTGGTTAAGCAGATCGACAATTTAAATCACGGTTATTACCTGGAAGGAGTCAAACCAGCTGCGGCAACTGATTTTTGCTGCGGCGTGGCTGGCTACCCGGAAAAGCATCCTGAGTCTCCCAGCCTGGAGTTTGACCTTTTCCATCTCGAAGAGAAGATTGAAGCCGGTGCCCGATTTGTTATTACTCAGATGTTTTTTTCAGCAGAAATTTATCAAAGTTATTTGAAGCGGTTAAAACAGGCAGGAATAAGTGTGCCGGTTTTGCCTGGCTTTAAACTGCTCTATAATCAAAAACAGCTGGCTAAAATACCGGCCACTTTTGGGGTCACCCTGCCACCGGCCATGGTTGAGGAGTTTCAGGCCTGCCGGACGGCCGAAGAAGAAAAAAAGACGGGCTTGAAGTTTGGCTTAGAACTGGCTGAAAAACTGCTCGAGGTAGGTGCCCCGGGAATTCATATTTTTACCATGAGCCAGAAGGACCCGGTCATAGATTTGCTGAAGATTTTGTTTAAAAGGTGAAGCCAACAGGTGAGAACATGAGCAGGAAAAAAGAAAATAATATTGAGAAAAGAGTTAAGGAGAAGGTAATAATTTTTGACGGTGCTATGGGCACAAGTCTCCAGAAATACCACCTGACTCCAGATGACTTCCTGGGGAAGGAAGGCTGCTACGAAATTCTAAATCTTTCGCGGCCTCAGGTGGTAAGTGAAATCCACGCTTCCTTTCTTGGAGCTGGTTGTGAAGTCATTGAAACTAACACCTTTGGAGCCAATCGCCCTGTCCTTGAAGAATACGGACTTGAGGATAAAGCTTACGAAATTAATCTGGCTGCAGCTCGGCTGGCGCGTGAAGTGGCCTCTTCTTTTTCCAGCTCTGACCGCCCGCGATTTGTTTCCGGCTCAATTGGTCCCGGGAAAAAATTACTTAGTCTGGGGCAGATCGCTTTTGATGAATTGAACGATTCTTATTACGAGCAGGTCTTGGGTCTGATTGAGGGAGGGGTTGATCTTCTTCAGATCGAAACTGCCCAGGATCTTCTTCAGATAAAAGCCGCTCTGTCTGCTATCTTCAGGGTACAAAAAGAAAAAAAACAAAGACTGCCGGTTATAGTCACCGTGACGGTTGATGCGACGGGACGCCTACTCCTCGGAACAGACATGCTGACCCTCATTACGGCTCTCTCCAGTTTTCCCCTTTTCTCTCTGGGGCTAAACTGCGGCGATGGTCCACAGGTCATGATTGAGGCGCTTCGTATCTTAAAAAAGAACTCGCCTTTTCTTATTTCTGCTCTGCCCAATGCCGGCCGACCTGTCCTTAGAGACGGTGAATATATCTATGATCTTTCTCCTGAGGCACTGGCCACAGAAATAAAGAGATTCGTTCAAGAGTTCGGGGTTAGTCTGGTTGGTGGCTGCTGCGGAACAACACGCGAGCATTTAAAGGCGGTCGTCAGAGAAGTCGATAATCTTTATCCCGCCCGAAGAAATTATCGTTTTTCACCTGGCTGTGCTTCGACCTTCAGGGCTCAGCCTTTTCGGGTCAAGCCGCGGCCCCTGATTATTGCCGAGAGGACCAATGTCAATGGCAGCCAGGCCTTCAGGCGACTGCTGCTGGAGGAAAATTTTGAAGCGATGTTGGGGGTAGCACTTGAACAGCAGCGCGAAGGAGCTCATCTGACCGATGTGGCTCTTGCTACTCCTGGCCGGGAGGAAGCAGCCGATTTTGAAATTTTCATGTCGAAATTAAATCTAAATCTGGAAATTCCTGTCATGGTAGATAGCAGCAACACTTCGGCTCTGGAAGTTGCCCTTAAGAACTATGGTGGTAAAGTCATTATTAACTCGATTAACCTTGAAGATGGAGGCGTCCGGGCGCAGGAGATTATCGCTCTGGCTAAGGAATTTGGGGCAGCAGTGGTTGCCCTGACCATTGATGAGAGTGGTCTGGCGAGAACGGCTGAGGAAAAACTGAGAATTGCTTTGAGGCTTTATGACCTTCTGGTTAACAAAAATAATTTTAAGCCATCTGATATTTTCTTTGATCCGCTGACTTTTTCCCTGGCCAGTGGAGACAGCAACTATGATGAGGCTGGCTGCCAGACTTTAACTGCTATCAGGCTTCTCAAGGAAAAATTTCCACAGAGCCAGACGATTCTGGGCATAAGCAATGTCTCCTACGGTTTGCCAGGAGAACTCAGACCTTATATAAATTCTATCTTTTTGTCTTTAGCTCTGGAGGCCGGGCTGGATGCGGCTATCATCCATCATTCAAAAATGATTCCACTCCCCATGATACCGGAGAAAATTTTAAGACTGGGAAAAGATTTAGTTTTAAACCGCCGCTGCCCTGGCTATGATCCGCTAACTGAGCTTCTCGCCGTAAAATCAGCGCTATCTTCGAAGACGGCAGCGTCATCTTCCCGGCAGAATATCCCGGCAGAGGAAGCGCTGCTGGAAGCGGTGGTAAATGGAGAGACGACTCAGATTGAAACACTTATCCGGGTGCTTCTCAAAAAATATACTTCGCTTCAAATAATCAATAATTTCCTTTTAAAAGGCATGGACAGAGTTGGGGAGCTTTTCAGCAGCCAGAATCTGCCGCTGCCCTTTGTACTCAAGTCCGCCGAAACGGTTAAGAAGGCTTTGACGATTTTAAAACCGTACCTTCCGGCAGATGGTGCCAGAGAGAGAAAAGGTAAAATTGTCCTGGCCACAGTCAAAGGCGACGTCCATGACATCGGCAAGAACCTGGTTGCTTTGATTCTTGAAGCCAATGGCTTTGAAGTTATTAACCTGGGCATAAACCAGAATGTGGATGAGATCATAAAAGCCATCGAAGAGTTTAAGCCGCAGGCCGTCGGCTTGAGCGGCTTGCTGGTTAAATCCTGCTGGGTGATGAAAGATTATTTAGAGGCGTTAAGAGAACATAGCCTTAAAATTCCGGTTCTGTGTGGCGGAGCGGCTCTGGAGAGAAGCTTTGTCGAGAAAGTCTTAAAACCTGCCTACGGAGGCGATGTCTATTATGGACGGGATGCCATGGCGGCTTTAGATATTATGAAAAAGCTGGCTGAAGGAGAAGAAAAATCAGCAGGCAGGGTGGGCTTATAGAAGTTAAAAGCAGTTACCTTTGCCGAGTATTTTAAATTTAAAGAGGCCAAAGCCCGGGTGTAAGGATGGCAGGATGAACAGTAAAGAAATAACAAAAGAAGAGATTAAAATCAGGCGGTTAGCTCCTGAGGAAATACCGCTGCCGCCTTTCTGGGGAAGCCGTCGGTTGAAGAGAATACCTCCAGAGAAAGTTCTGCCTTTTCTGAATGTCAAAGTCCTCGTTTCCGCGCGCTGGCAGTTAAGAGAAAAGACCAACCTGCCCGCGAACTCCCGCCTCATTCCAAAAGCGCTTCTTTCCAGTTTTCTGGAAGAAGCTCGCCACAAAAAGCTACTACAGTTTCAGGCTACTTATGGTTATTTTCCTGCCTGCAGTCAGAAAAATAAGCTCATGGTCTTAAGACACGAAAGTGACGATTCGCCACTGGTCTTTAGTTTTCCTGCTCTTAAATCTTTCCCCGAGACAAGCCTGGCCGATTTCTTTTTGCCCGCAGAAACAGAGCAAAAAGATGTAGTGGCCTTTTCCTTAGTGACCAGCGGCCATAAACTTGACAAATTTATTAAAGAAAAGTGGGCCCAAGGCGATTATGCCGATTATTTTCTCTGGCATGGTCTTGGTGCCGAGTTAACTGAAGCTCTGGCTGAATATGTTCATTTTAAAATAAGACAGGAACTGGGGCTCGAGGCTAAAGGCCGGCCGGATTATGCTGCTTGCCTTAAGAAAAAATACCGTGGCCGAAGGCTCAGCCCTGGCTATCCTTCTTTCCCTCAGCTTGAGGATCAGAAAAAGATTCTGGAACTATTAAAAGGCGAAGAAATAGGAGTCTCTTTAACAGAGACTTTTCAGCTGGTGCCAGAACTGACGACCACTGCTATTATTCTCCACCATCCTGACGCCTCCCGATATTTTTAGAGCGCCTGTATTTTTCTTCTCCCTGATAATGGGATTATAGCCAAACAGCCTTTTAACAGAGCCTGCCAGGCGGCAGCTCAGGTTTCTATCTCGAGTTTTTCGAGATAAAGGTCACGCCCGGCGATAAGCTCCATATCCTTTGAACCACAGGCCGGGCAGACATAAGAAAAGGATTCGTCCATTATATTTCTGGCGGTAAGTTCGTGGCCGCAGCTCCGGCATTTAAATTTGATTTTAACCATTTTAAGCTGCAACCTGGCTTTATCAGCAATCGTTCCCTTTTTGTAACTCTGAAAAGCAGAACGAAAAAGCTCCGGCACAACTCCAGACAACTCTCCGACTGAAACAACGACCTTAGTGACCCTTTTTGCTCCGGCCCGGCTGGCCTGTTCCTCAATGATAGTAAACAGGTCAGCTACGAGTGACAGCTCATGCATGCTGACCGCGCCTCTGTTTGAGTTCTGCTTCTAAAAAGGCACACAGCTCATCCAGGCCTTCTCCACTCGTGGCGGAAGTTTTGAAAACTTTAAGATGTGGATTAATTTCCAGAGCTTCCTTGATGACGCGGTCAGTGTCAAAAGGCAGATAGGGCAGAAGGTCGCATTTGGTCAGAACCAGAACCTGTGAGGTGATGAAAGCTTCTGGATATTTTTGAGGCTTATCATCGCCTTCTGGTACCGACAGCAAAACAAAACGCAATCCTTCACCCAGGTCAAAACTGGCCGGACAGACCAGATTGCCCACGTTTTCTATAAACAAAAAATCAAGATCGGCCGGTATTTGGTCGAAGATTTGAGCCAGCATTTTAGCCTCAAGGTGACAGGCACCATGGGTCGTAATCTGCCAGGCCGGAAGACCGATTTTTCTGATTCTTTCGGCATCTCTTTCTGTTTCTATATCGCCCTCAATCACGCCGAGCCGGCAGCTATCTTTAAGCTTCAAGCCGATTTTCTCGAGAAGCGAGGTTTTACCCGAACCGGGAGCGCTCAGCAGATTAATGGCTAGAATGCCATGCTCTTCCAGCTTCTTTCTGATCTGGTCAGCAATTTTTTTATTTGAGCCCAGGATATCCTCAAGAACCAGCAGCTCTTTTTTCTTTTGCTCCATTTTTTTCACCTCGAGATGATGTTGCCGATAGAAAGTCAATTATAGCAGAAGGCTGCCCGGAAGATATGACTGCTTTTAACAACTTAACCAGAAATCTATAGGCTTCCTCAAAATTTCCTCGGGCTTTCTGACTGAGCTTTTCTCCGAGTGAAAATCGATAACCCCTGATACCCAGCAGCCAGACTTCCGGGTTTTTCTCATAGAGGACCTGCGTCAGGTAAAGAAGAGCTTCTGGAGAAAGGTGATGGGTGGTAAAGCTTGAATCCTCAACGGGCTTTATCTTTTTAAAAACGCAGGGCTTTTTCCCTGATTTTAAAGCGTCGACAACCACCACCAGTTGCTGCTCAGAAAAAAGTAGGGCGTCTTCTACCTGGAGTTGATAATCAGCTTCGAGTGTTAACCCGGGAAGTTTAGCTTTTTCGAGACGGCTGATAACCTCAGGCCCCAGGCCATCATCCTGACGCCCGGGGTTACCCAGGCCAAAAACCAGTATTTTAATGTTTCTGGCTTCGTGCTTGCTCACTATTTCCTTTTGCTGCCGATGAGCTGACCTCTGGCATCATAAAGGTCAACCTGAAGCGGCATCTGACCGATGGCATGAGTGGCGCAGCTCAGGCAGGGATCGTAAGCCCGGATAGCCACTTCCACCCGGTTAAGCATGCCTTCAGTTATTTCTGGTTTTTCTGAGATGTACTTGTCTGCTACCCAGCGGACAGCCTGATTGTAGGCTTCGTTGTTATTGGTTGTAGAGACAATGAGGTTAGCCATCGTCACCTGATCGTCTTTATTTATCCGGTAATGATGGAAGAGTGTCCCGCGTGGCGCTTCAACCAGGCCAACTCCCTTTAGCTGTTTTTTGCCTTTTTTGACCAGTTTCTCACCAGTGATGTCTTTGTCATTGAGGAGGTCTTTAATCACCTCGGCGGCATGGAGAAGTTCAATTAGCCTGGCCCAGTGGCTGTGGAGAGTCATATTGTTAGGTTTCCCGCTGGTATAGGCTTTGTAGATTTCAAATTCCCGCTGGGCTCGAGGGCTGGGAATATAATCGCAGGTGTTGAGTCTGGCGATCGGACCGACCCGGTACCAGCCTTTCTCTTTCCCCAATTTCTTGAGATAAGGGAACTTCATATAGCTCCAGGGCCTGACCTCCTCTCCGATGTATTTGAGGTAGTCCTGATAATCAACATCATTGAGAACTTTGCGCCCTTCGGCATCAACCGCTCTCAAGACGCCATGGTAAAAATCCAGAGCTCCGTCCTTCCGTACCAGACTCAGGTGATTGGAGGGAAAAGCAGCAAAATTGTCCATGACATCTTTATTTTCCTGATGCAATTTTTTAAAGACCTCAACCGCTTCCTGGGCCCAATCAATGATGGTATCAATGTTGTTGGGAGCTGGTGACTTCAGAAAATAATCTCTTTCCTCCGGCGTAAGACTTTTATTGACGCCTCCTGGTATAGCTCCTGTTCCATGGATTCTTTTGCCGGCAGTGGCTTTAATTATCTCCTGCCCAAACTTTCTGAGGATGACACCATGGACAGCCAGCTCTCGGTGGAACTTAGCCACGCCGATTATGTTACGAACAGCCGGATCGCCGTCAAAGCCAAAAAGAAAGTCAGGTGAAGATAAATGGAAGAAGTGAAGCGCATGGGATTGGAGCATCTGTCCGTAATGCATCAACCGTCTTATTTTTTCTGCGGTCGGCGTGAGCTTTTCAGGCGGCACACCGGCAATGATATCCATCGCTTTGGCCCCGGCCAGGTGATGGCTCACCGGGCAAATGCCGCACAGCCGCTGGACGAGAACTGGAATTTCCCAGTAGGGTCTCCCCTGAACAAAACGCTCAAAGCCACGGAACTCAACCACATGAAATCGGGCCTGAGAAACGCGCCCTTCATCATCAAGATGGATAGTGACCTTACCGTGTCCTTCGACTCTCGTCACCGGTTCTATAGTTATTTTTCTGGCCATGGTCTTAAACCTCAATCATATTTAATCAGTTGATAATCAAGCTTTATCGGCCTGCTTTGAACTAAAGCAGTCAGGGCTTCCCAGATGAGATCAGCAGATGGCGGACAGCCCGGCAGAAAATAATCAATTTTGACTATTTCATGGCAGGGATAAACCCGATCAAGCAGAAGAGGCAGTTCTTCATCATTAGGAATTACCCTGTCTTCCGGGGCAACCGTGGGCGAATTCAAGTAAGCTTCTTCCAGGCATTCTTGGAGGGAAATAGTATTGCGCATGGCCGGCAGCCCGCCCATGACTGCACATTCTCCAACCGAGACCAGGATCCGGCAATTTTTTCGGAAGGAGTGCAAAACTTCGACGTTCTCGGCATTGCAGCAGCCACCTTCAATTAAGCCAATATCAACTGGTCGGGTAAAAGTTTTCAAATCGTCAATAGGCGATTTGTCAAACTCGACCAGCTCAATGAGTTCTAGCAGCCTTTCGTCTATGTCAAGAAAAGACATATGACAGCCGAAACAACCGGCTAACGAGGCTGTGGCAATTACTGGTTTACTGCTCATCTTCAAACCTCACTTTTGCCCTTCAATCTCACTGCCGATGGGCTGGTGATCGTATTTTCTCTGGCCAATGGGACGAATAAAGCCAACCTCTTTTTTGAGAATAGCCCCGACCGGACAGATATCCATGGCTTTCTGGATCTGATCCGGGCTGAGTTTAGTTGCCAGTTTACGGTCGACATTTACCTTGATATCCTTTGAACGGTCCTTCATAGTGAAAATTTTCTGGCTGTTTTCAGTTTGAATACCACGGACACAGCGCTGGCACTGAATACAACGGTTATGCTCGAGCAAAAAGCCGGGATAGGCTTCGATCTTTCGCTTAGGAAACTGATAGGGGAAGCGCGGGACCAGAATTCCGAAACGGTAGGCTAAAGCCTGAAGTTCACAATTGCCGCTTTTCTCACAGGCCGGGCAGAAGTGATTGCCTTCGGCCAGGAGCATCTCCACAATCGCCCGACGGTATTCATTAACCTGAGGGGTATCATTTTCTATAGCCATGCCTTCAGATAAAGGTTGTGTACAGGCAGCCATCCACCGGCCGTTGACCAGGACCGAGCAAATCCGACAGCTGCCGACAGGCTTAAGTCCTTCATAGTGGCAGAGAACAGGAATATAAATCCTGTTGGCTTTAGCCGCCTCGAAAATGGTCATTCCTTGATCGCCCAGACATTGCCGGCCGTCTACAGTGAATTTTAGTTT
>JAKPXU010000018.1 GCA_029571905.1 Acidobacteriota bacterium
CGTCTCGGCTGAAGAAATGAGATTGTCTCCATCCAGGTCTACGAGGTCAAAGGGAATGGTATAAAAGATATACTTGATATCAGCCATGGGCATATCAGGACCAAATCGTCTCAGGTACTCAACGCTCAAAGGCAGATAATAGCGGCCGTAGCTGGCCCGGAAAATAGTCTTCATGTCGCTGGTGATAGCCCAGGTCAAGCCAACCCGCGGCGAGAAGTTTTTGAAATCAAAAATATTTCCAGTTCCTTCTCTTTCCCTTATGACTGAAGGTGGGGAGTTTATCTCGTCTGGTGTCGAAGCATATTCATAAACCTTGCCCTTTCCATATTTGGTGGTCATTCGGTCATAGCGGAAACCAAGGTTAATGGTCAGTCTTTTGAAAGGTGTCCACTGGTCATCAAAAAAGCCACCAATCTGGTCAGCAGTTCTGACCGTAAGGAATGGATTCAGCCAGGTTTGCCGGTTGTAGAAAACAAGACCAGTTACTCCATACCAGTTGCGTAAATAGTTGATGTTCTGTGTCCAGGGAGCTGGATAAGCGAAGTTGGCATAATTGTGGAAATAGCCACCCATCCAGTTGCCTCGACCCTTGGTATACTGGATGCCGAATTTTATATCATGCTCACCCAGGAAATGTTCAGCATAATAGGAAACATCAGCCTGTAATGTATTACGGCTCGACTTTTGAGCTTCGACATTAGGCATAGCTCCATTGACTCCGTAGGCGGCCCATTTCCACCAGTTAATATAGCCAGGATGGTCAGGAGCATCATCAGGAATAAACGGCTTATCATCTCTCCAGAAGCCCAGCCATTTAACAGTGAAGACCGTTTTGCCTGAAGCCATCCACTGCCATTGGGCAGAAATACTGTTGGTTTCACTATTCTGGCCATAGGTCATGGTCGGATCCCAGTGAGGATTCCAGGTCCAGCCATCACCTTTATTTTTTTCGTAATGGTAAGCAACCCAGGCACGATGATTAGTCCACGGTTCAGCCGTTAATTTCAAATCAGCCAGCCTTCCCCAATATCTATTAGGTACTGGCCAGAAAGGTGTTTTCGAATTACTGCGAACATAATCGATCCCACCATAAAACCAGACTTTGTCTTTTTTGATTGGACCGCCCGCCGTTAGATTGAATTCATAATTCTTAGTGGTTTTATTCAGGATATCATCACCGGGGCCAATGTAAAATTTTTCGCCATATGGCCCAAAATTGCCCATTTCCACCGCTGTTCCTGGTGTGGACGGTTTGGGCTGATTATCAGCTACCCAGTCTTTGGGAACACCGTAGACACTGAAATTACCGTGGAAATCGTTGCTGCCTGATTTGGTTAAGACATCGATAGCCACGCCTGAATAGCTGCCATATTCAGCCTTGGAACCAAGAGCAATCACCCTGACCTCTTCTACTGCATTGTAGTTAACATTGACCAGAGAACCATAGGAGGCTGATCGGGGGTTAGTCGTATTGACGCCATTGATTAAAAATACGTTCTCATTAGAAGTGCCACCATAAGCATTGGGGCTGGGCAGCCAGCTACCATCTTTACCCTGAGCGACCATACCAGGCGTGGTTAGAGCCAGATCATAAAAAGCGTCACGGCTGGTTGGTAATTTAGCCAGCAGCTCACTTTGCAGGTTGGTAGAAATAGTTGAAGTTTTGGCATCAACCACCGGCCCAGCGGCAGTGACCGTTACCGTTTCTTCTAACTTGCCGATTTCCATCTTGATGTCCACTACCAGAGAAGAACCGGCCGTCACAATTATATTTTCCTGTCTGGTAGTCTTAAATCCGGGGAGTGAAACGGTTATAGTATATCTACCAGGTGGTAAGTTCAGAAAGACAAAAGTGCCGCGGGCTGAGGTCTGGGTAGCTCTCTTTCCACCCATTAAAGCAGAACTGGCAATTTCAACGGTCGCTCCCGGCAGCGGGGCTCCTTCTTCATCCACTACTGTTCCGGTAATCTTGCCGTATTCGATTGTCTGGGATCTTAATGAGGGAGCCAGCAAAATAATGACCAGGCTCAGGCAGAAAATACTTTTCCGCCATTTAAAGATTTTCATTTTTCCCTCCTGTTCTTCACCTTGCTCTCTCTTCCTGCTTTGACCAACAGGCAGGAAGATACCCTAAGACCCTTTTTTTTAAGTACTGGCATTCCCACCTCCTTCCTTCTATACATGTTCTCCCAACTTATCTTTTAGCTACGGAATATATCTGATGTCAAGCCCTTTTTCCCGGCAATAAATTTTTTAGTTAGCTCGATCAAAATCAGTTCCTCGGATTATTTTTTAATCTGCTCCTTCAGAGTAGCAATGAATTTATCCAGGATCTTTATTTTTTCTTCATCGGTGGTAAGCCCACGGGCTTTTTCCAGAAACTCCAGTGCCCGGGGCAAATCGCCTTTGTTGACATAACATCGACCGATCATTTCCAGGGTATCGGCATCATCCGCTTTGATGGCCAGAGCTCGTTCAAAATAACCTTGAGCCTCGTCTATTTGATTTTTCTCGAAAAGAATAAGACCCAGATTGTAGAGATTGGCCGGGTTTGAGGGGTCAAGTTCTGCCGCTTTTTTATAATACTCAAGAGCTTTGTCCTGATCATTCAAGCTCTGATAGCAATAGCCAAGCTGAAGGTAGGCAGGAGCAAATTCTGGCACCAGTTCAGTCACTCTGGTCAATTCCGCCACTGCTTCCTGATATCTCTGCAGACGGCCATAGGTTAGCCCGAGCAGATAGCGGACATTAGAATCATCAGGATAATCCCTGGCCAGCTCGCTCAGTATCTTCAGAGCACCCTCCAGATCACCTTTTTTTATCTTTTCCATGGATTCATTCACTGCCTGCTGGGCTTCCTTGGCTCGAGTGGCTAATTTGACCTGTTGCTCACTGGCCAGAACAATTGTCTCCATTTCGACCTTTTGCATTCTTTCCTGAGGAGCGGAGAAATCCCAGTCAAAAGTCCTGGTTTCATATCCATCTTTTTTTACAGTCACACGGTATCTTCCGTGGGGTAATCCTGACAGAACATACTTTCCGTTCTTATCGGTCTTAACCCGATAATTCCGGCTGGTATTTACATCCTGGAGGAAGAGCTCCACCCCGGCCAGTGGCTGCTGCTGAGAGTCGACGACCAGACCGAAGAGGTGATATTCTCGATATTGCCCAAAAAGAAAACCGAAACTGAAAATACACATTAAGAGAACCAGAAAAATCTTAAGTGGTTTCTTCATTTTTTTCATTCTCCGTTTGATTGTTATATTGATTGGCTCTGGCCAGCGCTTCCTCAACTTTCTGTGACTGACCGAGCCGGTTATAAACATCAGCCAGAAGATAATAGCCCAGGGCTTTTAGCTCAGAGGTTTTAGCCAGACTTAAACCGGTATTAATGAGTTTCAGGATATCCTCCGGGCTGTCTTGACGGAGAAGTTTTCCCCTGGCATAAAACAGATAACCCTCGGCTTCCTCCGGAGCGAGCTCTATAACTTTTTCCATTTGCTGCATATAGCCAGTGAAATCTCCCCGGGCCAGCAGGATTTTGCCCAGGTTAAATCTCGCCCGGAAATGATGGGGATAGTATTCTATTTCTTTTTCATAGGCCTGTTGGGCCTCAGCCAGTTTGCCTTGTTCTTCATAGAGCAAGCCTAAATGATAATTGGCCAGCGGAAAGCGGGGATAGTCGCCAAGAACCTCTTTGAATAAGCTTTCAGCTCGATCATGCTGCTTGAGACCGGCCAGACATAAGGCTAAATTGAATTGATTTCTGGTAATTTTGGGCTGAATCTCCAGAGCTTTTTCCAAATAGGGTAAGGCTTTATCCGGCTCTTCTTTTCTCAGATAGACTTCACCGATCAGGGTATAAGCCTGGGTATTTCTGTCATCAATTGAAAGTGCTTTCTTGCTTAAAGAAATGACCTCTTCGTCCCGCCCTTCTTCCAGCAATAGATTGGCTAATCCAATCAGAGCTTGAATAGAATCTGGATCTTCTTTCAGGATAGTGTCGAGAAGCCTTTTGGCTTCATCTCTTCGGCCAAGTTCAGCATAACAGGTAGAGAGCAGCAGCCTGGCCTGGGGTATGGCTGGATCAAGGCTGAGAGCCCTTTCCAGATAGGCAGCAGCTTCCTGGTATTTATCCTGATTGATCAAATCGCCAGACTGTTGAATTAATTCATAAACTTCCAGCTTGTCCTTGGGATCAGCCAGCTCTTTAGCTGGCCTGGTTTTGAGCTTGACCGAGGCCCCAATATAACCCAGAGCCGCCAACCGCTGGACGGTCTCAGCGTCGAGGTCAGCCGCTTGAGGCTCGGGCGCGCCTTGACTGATCTTTTCCAGCAGAGAATCAAGGTCTTTCTTATAATTGAGTCCAACTTGAGGAAATTTATTCTGAACATCAGTGTTTTCCTCAGGATCATTTTTAAGATCGTAAAGCTCCGGACGAGGCGCATCAATGAACTTAAACTGGCTGGTTCTCAAGCCCAGTAGCGGACTCCAGCCATAGTGCAAGCTGGGACTCATTGACTCGCAGTAGGCTGGAATTTCTTTTTCTTTCCGGCCCGCCATGATCTGAACCAGGGAACGGCCCTGAGATGTTCTGGCTTCCAAACCGGCCAGTTCCGCCACCGTTGGGAAGATATCAACTGTACTAACTTCGAGAGAGACACGTTTACCTTGAAACCTTTTATCGGGAGTCGAAATGATGAGCGGAACATGGACAGCATAATCATAAATAAAATAACCGTGAGCCAGCTCACCATGTTCGCCCAGACCTTCGCCATGATCGCCGACCAGGACCATAATGGTTTTCTCCCCGAGTCCATTGGCTTTCAGCCACTTAGAAAGCCGACCAATCTGCTCATCCATGAAAGCGATTTCGCCATCATAAAGACTGATCGGTGGGGAATAATTGTACCTGGACAAATAGGGTTCTGGCGGCTGGTAAGGGAGATGTGGATCATAAAGATGAACCCAGGCAAAAAAAGGCTGCCCCTGATTCTCTTCGAGCCAGTCCAGGGCCGAGTCAACTACTTCGTCACCTGGCCTTTGAACCAGGCCAAGGTCAAGCTGTTTGTATTTTTTTAAGTCAAACTGGTCATCATAATAATTAAAGCCCTGTTTGAGTCCCCAGCGGCCATCAAGAACAAAAGCGCCAATAAAGGCGGCAGTCCCGTAACCGGCAGAGGAAAAAACTTCTGCGAGAGTGGTCAGGTCATCTCTTAAAGCATTATTGCCATTAACCCGCACGCCATGGTAAGGAGGATAAAAACCGGTCAGAATCGAACAGTGAGCCGGCAGAGTCAGAGGAGAAGTGGTAGCACATTGCTCAAAGACCACCCCTTTCGAGCCAAGCTCGTTGAGATTCGGGGTTTCCACAGCAGAATATCCATAAAGAGGCAAATGATCGGCCCGAGTTGTATCCATGGTCACCAGCAGAACGTTGGGTTGGTCAACTCCTGCCTTTTTCCAGAACTCCTGAAGGGGGGATGCGGGACAAAAAACATGTTGATATAAGAAGACGCCGACCACCAGCAGAGCAATAATCAGCAACAGGAAAGCAAGCCTTTTTGCCCCCCTGGAAGGGGCTTTCTCGGATGGTGCTCTGGCTCGACTTCTATCTTCGTTTTTCCGGCTCATCTACCAATCTCCATCAACTATCCGCTAAATTATAGAATATGAGAACAGTTCTTCTTAACCAGTTAATATTTTTCATTCCTCTCCTTTTATCAATCTTATCTTCTTGCCTCCTTTTAGCTAATCTTATCTTGATTCTGAATTAAGTAGTGCCCGGTAAACTGCCCAGACTGCCCCCGGTCTCATATATTTCATCGCCCGGAAAAGGTTCTCACCATAGTTTTTAGAGGGATCATTCCAGAGCTTTTCATCCGGATGGAGATAAGCCTCAGGCGTTTTGAAAAAATAGCCCTGTCCCTCCGGGCTCCAGACTACGCGATAAAGCCCGTAGATGGTCTGCCAGCCTTCTTTCTCCAGACCGTGGAGGAAGCAATTGCTGGCAAAAGCATAAGCTGTTCCCACCCAGACCTCATCGCCCTGCTGACTCAAAAGCTGGCTGCCATCGGAGCGGCGCCCGTTAACCGCCCCCATCAATCCATCACCATAACCAAGGACATTATTTTTGAAGATTGTCTGGAGAGCAGTCCTGGTCTGTTCAGCCGGGAATAAAGGCTCAGGTTGATCAAGGCCAATCATCGCCCCATACCACAGGCCAAAAAGCTGGTCAGTCATAATGTCATCAGTCTCCGCGTCAATATGAAAATAATGACGCTCGGAATCCCAGAGATCAGCCAGGCCTTTCCGGCCTGTTTCAATCCATTCTGTATACCTTTTTTTGATATCTTTAATTTTTTGGTGCCCTATCTCTTCGACACCGCTGGCCAATAGCAGCTCACCCATTTTGTTTGTCGCCTGAAGAGAACTCAACCAGAGGAGACCAACATAGGCGCTGGTGCCTTTCATTCGCCAGGTATCATAGGTTTGATCAGGAATACCTTCGTTTTGTGGAAGATGAGACGCCGGGTCACCAAATTTTTTCTCCAGAGTATCCAGCGTCAGGACTGAAGCCAACATCAATTCTGACAGAAAATCAACATCCGGCCGGCCTAAAGCCAGATAGTCACGCAGAGCGCGCAACGGGAACTTAGGATTGAGATCTTTCCAGACATTACCATTCTGCCAGTCAAAGGCATTGAGGACCACCCAGGGTCGAACTCGAGGGGAACCCAGATCGTGAGGGATCATGCCCCGCTCTTTGTTTATATTCCAATAATAGCCTTTTTTGCTGGCCGGGACCTCATTGGGATAAGTCTCGTTATATTGATAAATTTTATAGGCGGGGTCAAACTGGTTTAAAGCCTGAGCGAAAAAGCCGATATTTTTCATCTCGAGCTCTGGCCAGAGCTCGAGTATTTGCCAGCAATAGGAGTCAACATCAAAAGTCCCATACATTAAATAATCGGCACTCTCGAGATAAGTAAACAAATCAGTTGTCGCTTCCCACAGGCTGGTTTCGCTCAAAACATAAAGCTCGTTAAAAAGAAGCTGCTTAAACCACAGAGGCCAGTCTTTCCGATCCACAATTTCCTTCTGCCAGCCGACGATGGCCTTTTCCCACTCCTGATATTTATCCAGGGCTTCAAAGGCAATATTCATGGCTCTCTGTCCATCAGACCCAAAATATTCTGTATATTTCTTCCTGTATTTTACTCCCTTTTCAAATTCGTAATAGGGAAAATCCCAGCTGATAACAAAGGGAATTTCCAGCTGTTGACCAGGTTTTAATTTAAAACTGAGGCAGAGAGCTGAAGCTACTCTTGAAGTTTTATTACTTCCTGCCTCTTTTGAAGGTAGCTTTCCTGACGAAGAAAAAGGTCCCATGACCTCCAGACCATCTCCGGTGGGATCAAAATCAGTTAGATAGGTCACTTCGCTTCCCGGCACTTGAAGAGTAGCGATGGCCATAGTTCCAACCAGTCCTGAATCCCGCCTGACATCAAACCTGCGGCCTTTAAAAATTAAGCCTTTCCTCTGGCCGTCAGCCACAAATTCACTGTAGTGGCCGTGGCTCTTCTTATCCCAGACAAACTGAGTCACGGGCGTCGTTCCCCCGGGCCAGTGAGTGTCCCAGCCGACCATATTTTCCCAGGTCAGCATGATGGAGACTTCAACCGATTCCGAGGTGGTATTCCTGGCTAACCATTTGTAGATAGCTACCGGGTAGCTTGTCTCTTTATAGTTATGTGGAATAACCGGCGAAAATTGCACCACCGCCAATTTGACCGGCCAGCCCTTCATTTTTTCCAGAGAAACACCGCTCCGCGGATAAAGGGCATAATATTCTGCCTGGTTGGATGACTCAAGGTATGGCCAGCTTTGCAGGGCAGATGCCGGCCGGTCGGTGGCTATCGTTCGGACAATCTTCTGCTTTCCTCTTTTAAAATAAACATGAAAAGCATCAGCCGGCAGATTATCGTCAACATACCAGCCCGACTTTAAAAACCAGTAACGGAAATTACCGCTCATCGTCCACTCAAAGCCGGGTGCGCCCAGACCGCCCACCGGACAGGCACTGCCTTCCGGATCATTATCAATGTTACCAGCAGCTGCAGTACGGCCAAAAGATTTCATTTTAAAACCAAAAGGTCGGGTAAAAGAACAGGCGGGAAAGCCCGCCAGGTTGGGACCAGCAGGCTGAAATTTAAAGCCAGACCAGGGCTTTTCACCTGTGGTTTTAGACTGAATGGCTCTTGACTTCACCAACCCACTAGCATTCAACTGAGTCAAGCTGATGAGCAATATAAATATAAGCCCGCTGAGACGGATGAAACCAGCTTTCCTTTTTATTTTTTCCCTCATTACTTACCCCCTCCCTTGTCTTTTAAAGTCCATGATAGTTGAGCCTTTAGCGACGGTCACCTTCTCCTGAATAAACTTTTTCTCCCCGGACGAAAGTCGCCACCGTCTCGAAGTTTCTATCAAAAATAGCCACATTAGCCTTTTTCCCCGGCTCGAGACTTCCCACACTCGCTTCCAGCCCGACACTTTTGGCTGGAGTCAAAGTTGCCATTCTGACCACTTCTGGCACAGATAGCCCTGTCCAGCTAAGAACATTACGCACGCCATGATTAAGATGAAGTACCGAGCCAGCCAGGACACCGCTATCCTTGAGTCTTATTTCCCGGCCCTTGAGAACTACCTGAAGCTCGCCCCAGGTGTAAGTACCATCAGGCAGGCCCACTTCTTTGAGAGAGTCAGTGATCAGACAAACCCGATCCACACCTTTGCGGAAAATAGCCAGCCTGATAAAAGAAGGATGAATATGGATTCCGTCAGCAATTAACTCCACAAAAACCTGATCTTCATCCAGCGCAGCTCCTATTCCTCCTGGTTCGCGATGATGAAACTCGCGCCAGGCATTAAAAAGATGGGTGGCATGGTTGGCTCCAGCCGAAAAGGCTTTACAAGCTTCATCATAGGTAGCATCACTGTGGCCAACTGAAACTGTCCAGCCTGACTTGACCAGCTCGGGTATGTAAGTTAAATTTTGACCCACTTCAGGAGCCAGAGTAACCAGGGTCTTTAAATCTCCGAGAACCGATTTCAAGTCCTGCAGCTCTTTTTGATTAATTTCTCTCACATATTTAGGATCCTGCGCTCCTTTCCTTTTCTGGCTGATATAGGGACCTTCAAGATGAACACCAAGAACTTCTGAAGGCAGACTCTCTTTGCTGGCTCTTCGCACCGCTTCGATCGCCCGGAGAAGAGCTTCCTGGCTGGCCGTTAAGGTGGTTGGGAAAAAACCGGTGACGCCGCAGGAGGCCTGATGCCTGGCCATCTCTCTAATGCTTTCCACCTCGCCATCCATGGCTTCTTTGCCTCTTGCCCCGTGAAGATGGACATCAATCAGGCCCGGTGTAACCCAGAAGCCGTGATAATCAATGATTGCGGGTGAGTCAGGCAAGTCGCCGGCCACGCTGGCCTCCAATATCTCTACTATCCGGCCATCCTCAATAAAGAGAAGGCCATCTTCCACCACTTTTTCCGGCAAAACCAGATTGCCCTTAATCACCTGTCTGGTCATAGTCTTGCTCCATTTTTTTATCCTGGACTATTTTTTATTTTACCATTTTTATAGAAGCAACTTGAATTTTCGGACTGTCGTGAGAAAAGCCCTGACTTTCAGCAGCTAACCATCAGTTGACCCCTGTCCTGCCTTCAGCCTTTAGCTGGCGGTAATTCAGCAGCCTGATTTTTCTCTGGCTGATAACTTTTTTCACCTTGGGGCTGGTTATAGCTCTAACTTCAGCCGAACGATAAAGGAAAACATTTTTGAGGCCATCTGGATTTTGATCAACCAGGGCCCTTTCCTCCGGGGTATCCAGCCCGGGATGGACAACCAGGAGATAAAGGCCTGGCTTGGCGCTTTTCAATTTTTCGATTAAGACCTTTTCTTTCTCTTCCGGCGCAACATTATAAATATCAAAAAATTCACGGTCTTCACCGCACCAGCCAGAGACGGGTAAGTCATATTCACGAGCCAGTTTTTTGACCACCTGCCTGAATTCTTCTTTTGTTTCCAGACTGTCCATGTGGGTATCGAGATAATCAGGTTTAAGTCCACAGGCCAGTGCCCGCTCAATTTGTGCCCTGAGCTCCTTTTCCACTTCTTCCACCCTCGGTCCCCCAGCCAGAAAAGCCTCAGCTGTTGGATAAAAAAATCCATCCCTGTCAACCAGGCTCGAAACCAGATCATAAGGCAGAACCGGCCGCCAGCGATAGTTTTTCCATTCAGCATTGACGCACAGATGTACGCCCACTGACCAATCTCGATGTTCGAGACATCTGCTAACCGCATCTTCAAACCAGGGAGAGGGAACAATTAACCCACCGCAGGTGATAACCCCCCGCTTAAAAGCCAGCTCAAAGGCTTCATTGGCCGAGTGCGTCATGCCCATGTCGTCTCCACGGACGATAAGCTCCACCGCCTGCTCTTGAGCCTCAGCCAGGCCGGCCGCCAGCAAACAGAAGGCCAGTAGCAGCCCTAAAATTAATCTGCTTCCCCGCCGTTTTGATCTTATTAATTTTGTCGCCATTTTCCCTTTCCTTCTTTTCATAGACTTAATTTATTTTTTACCATTTTCTCCATTGGTGGTAGGTGTCGCCTTTCGGGGTTTTATCCATTCAACTTTTTGACCCAACAATTTTCTGGCCAGACCTTTCTCTGGTGAGAATGGTCTGAAGAACCATAATTAAAAACAGGCTGAAAACGGGAACAAGCAAGCCAACTTGAAGTGAATGATACTGGCTGATCTGACCGACCAGCCAGGGAGAAATCATACCACCGACCAGGCCGGTGCTGATGGCCAGAGAAAAAGCTGTTCCTGAAAAAGCTGGAAACTCATCTCCGATAACAGCCAGAGTGGTGGGATAAATGGCAGCCAGGCCATAGCCTGTGAGGAGAGCAAAAATTATGGCCAGACCTTTAAGCGGCGCAAGCAGCCAGCCACTGACTGAGACCAGGGCTAAAGCAGCACTGATAAAAACAATCGTTTCTCTCTTTATCCAGCGGTTGAGAAGTGGAAAAGTCAGACGTCCTACCATCAAAAAAAGCCAGTAACCGGAAAGGACGAGAGCTGCTTCATTAAGGCCAAATTGAAATTTTTCCTGAAGGAAACTGGTCAGCCAGCCACCTATGGCAAATTCATTACCTGATTCAAAGAAAAGAATAAAAGCTCCGAGCCAGAGAAGCTTTGAGCTGGCAATTTTTTTAATCTCCTTTATAGGAAAGCCCT
>JAKPXU010000020.1 GCA_029571905.1 Acidobacteriota bacterium
GTTGAAAATCAGGAGAGCTTTCATGCGGTGTTCAGCATGGAAACCATCCGAAAGTTATCGGTTCCAGGCAACCAGCCAAAGATCAAAAAGGCCACTCACAATATCGTTGCCCATGGTTCATGGGCAAAAGTCGTCAAAGACAACTGCAAAAGGGGGACCCCGGTGTACCTTGAAGGATCCCTAGAGTACAGAATTATCGCTGGACAGGACAAAACCCCTGTACAGCTCACAGAGATAGTGGTTGACGATTTCGAAGGAAAGATAACCGGCTTGCCGAGCAGTAAAATAAACAGTTCTCAGCCATCAGCCCAGAACCATTTCTCGAGAACACCCCGCCAACAGCAGACCGATAAAAGAAGCAGCCCGCGGCCGCAGAGTGGCCCGTCCAGAAATAATACCGGTTCCCATGGGAACAATGGGAAGAAGAGCTTTTCACACCAGAATCTCCCAGACGATTTCTATGAAAACCTTTCTGGGCTGCCAAGCTAAACCACAGGTGGATGCCCCATTGGGAACAAGATACAAATACATTCTCCACCCGACATACTCGCAGAGAGACCAGATGAGGTCCATCCTTGAGGATCAGTCAAAGCAATGGGCCAAGGCGGTTGAGATCAGAAAGAGTCTCATAGCAAGTCTTGAAAACGGGGATATTGAGCATGTTGTGAGGGCTATTCTTTCTCACGAGAAAGATAACAATCAAAATGCCAGGAAGGAAGCTATCAAGAGGCTTGCTGCTTCCGCTGGGGTGTCAGATGCTGAAGCCCCCAGGCTCTATGACGTGAAGCTTCTGGTCGGCGACCTTTTCAGAGATTTCGGCATCAAGTATGCGGAAACTGCCACCGTTGTCTCGAAACTTGAAGAGATGATTGGATCAGGCCAGAAAGACATGGCGATCAGCCAGCTTGTCAATGCCATAAATTATCATGCTGGATACATAGCCATTAGGTACATAAGCCACTCTTTCATGGCAAGAAAGAGTGCCGCTCTTGGCAATTACAGATCGCAGCTGACAGGGTCAGGTCCAGGTACCAGGTGGGCAAAGGCACTTGCCATGGGTGAGCCGAGAAAAAAGGGTTTCCATAGTTTTTCCTTTTCCCCAAGGTGCGAAGCATCAAGACTGATCAGGAACAGGAAAAGAGGGAAGGGGTACCTTATAAGACTGGCACCTCTAGCAAAAAAGTCCCGCCTTGTGATTTTTGACGGTGGCGTCTTGCCTCCTGAGGGGAACTCAATTATAGAGATCACAATAAAGGAAGACAATAACAAGTATCACTTGATTCTTTACACCGAAACACAGTAGGAAGTTTGCCGCCAGATCCCGCTGGCCATTTTTCGACCCTCGGAGAAGGGTAGTGGGGGAGAGGCGGCTGAAAATGAACAAAAAAACCGTAGCCACACGGTATTTAAAAGAGGAGGCATTAACATGACAAAAGCCAATTTGATTGGTGTTGTCGCACAGAAGTCAGGACTTCCTAAGGCAGCTGTAGAAAAGGCCATCAATGCGATCTTTGATTCGATCATGGGAACCCTTAAAAAAGGTGACAAGGTAACCCTGGTAGGGTTCGGAACCTTTGACGTTGTGAAAAGGGCCGCCCGTGAAGGTATCAACCCCAGGACAGGTGCCACCATAAAGATCAAAGCCAGGAAAGCCCCACGCTTCAAGGCAGGCAAGGCACTCAAGGACAGCGTTGCCAAGTAAGGAACCAGGTCTGTACAGAACTCTAATATTGCTTATACCCTCCTTCTGGTCATGCGCCAGTGGC
>JAKPXU010000053.1 GCA_029571905.1 Acidobacteriota bacterium
AGATAGCTATGGAGCCAGCCTGGCCAGGGCGGCTGCCCGGGGAGTAAAAAGGGGCAACGGAGAGTCTGAAATCATTAACCTCGCCCAGTTAAAAATCAATCCCTGTCAGGCCTGTGATCACTGCCGTCAGGCAGGCCCGGGGCAGTGTGTTCAGGAAGACGATATGATTAAACTTTACCCTCTTCTCAAAAAGGTCAGAGGCATTGTTCTGGTGCATCCAATTTACTGGTTTACCATCAACGCCCAGATGAAATTATTCATTGACCGCTGGTATGCTTTTGGCGGCGACGATTATACCTGCTTTAAAAACAAAAAAATAGGTTTAATTTTCACTTTCGCTGATCATGATCTGGCCAGCTCTGGCGCCGTCAATGCCATTCAGGCTTATAAGGATATGTTCAATTATCTCGAATCCGAGCTGGTGGGAATAATCGGAGCCAGCTTGCAGGATAGAGGGCTGGCTAAAAAAGAAGCCCTCTACCGACGCCAGGCTTTCGAACTTGGTCAGGAAATAGCTGGCTGAGCTGGCCGCGGCGCCAAAAGCTCATTTGATAAAAAAGAGCGTGGCTGACATCATATAATAAATGGAGGTTTTGATGAAAACGTTCAGGCAGAGAATTTCTCTTTTAGCTGGCAACTCGCTGGCTATTTCAGCTGTGTTTTTAAGTCTCTTATCCCTTTTTCTGATGGGCACGAGCGCTGATCTATCTGCTCAAACTAAAGGTGAAATTGATATCCCTTATGAAAAACATATCCTGCCTAATGGTCTAACTGTTATTCTCCATGAAGACCATAAGGCCCCGATTGTGGCTTTTAATATCTGGTATCATGTTGGTTCCAAAGATGAAAAACCAGGCAAGACCGGCTTTGCTCACCTTTTTGAGCATCTGATGTTCAATGGCAGTGAACATTACAACGATGATTACTTTAAACCTCTCCAGCAAGTGGGAGCTACCGATCTCAATGGGACGACTAATGAAGACCGAACTAATTATTTTGAAACTGTCCCTGTTTCCTCACTTGATCTGGTTCTCTGGCTCGAGTCGGACCGGATGGGCTTTCTAAAAGGTGCCATCAATCAAGCTAAACTCGATGAACAGCGTGGGGTAGTTCAGAACGAGCTTCGTCAATATGCCAATGAGCCTTATGCCGTTACCGAAGAGTTAATTGCCAGAGCCGTTTTTCCGGCTGGACATCCTTATTCCTGGAGTGTCGGGGGCTCCATCGAGGACCTCAACCAAGCTTCTATCGAAGATGTCCATAACTGGTTTTCGACTTATTATGGGCCAAACAATGCGGTGATTGTCATTTCAGGCGACATCAAGCCAGCAGAGGCTCTGGCCAAAGTAAAAAAATACTTTGGCAATATTCCACCTTCTCCACCCATAGCCAGGCAAGCCGCCTGGATAGCGAAAAGAAGCGGTGAACATCGTCAGCAAGTTCAGGACCGTGTGCCACAAGCTCGGCTTTATAAGATCTGGAATATCCCCCAATGGGGAACGGACGAAGCTGATTATCTTGACCTGGCCAGCAGTATTCTGGGCGAAGGGAAAAATTCCAGGCTATACAAACGCCTGGTTTATACTGACGTGCTGGCTGATTCAGTCTCGGCTTTTGTTGATCTAAGAGAAATCGCCGGACTTTTTTATATCATAGCCGATGTTAAACCAGGGGTAGAATTATCCAGAGTAGAAAAGGCTATTGATGAGGAGCTGGCTAGTTTTCTGGAGTCAGGCCCGAAGCCAGAAGAACTGGAGAGAGTCAGAACAGGCTACCTGACCAATTTTATTAAAGGCCTGGAAAAGGTCGGCGGGTTCTCTGGCAAAGCCGATCTTCTGGCCCGGGCCGAAACCTTTACCGGCCGGCCTGATTATTATAAAGAAAATCTTCGTCATGTCCGGCAGGCCAGCCCGGATATAATTAAAGAGACAGCTCGAAAATGGTTGTCAGATGGCGTCTATGTCCTGGAAGTTTTGCCTTATCCACAGCTTTCTACTATTAAAACTGACATTGACCGTCAGAAGCTGCCTGAACCGGGCCAGCCACCAACCCCGACCTTTCCCAGAATTGAGAAAACAAAACTGAGCAATGGATTAAATTTGATCCTGGCTGAACGCCATTCGATCCCTTATGTTGAGATGAGCTTAATCATTGATGCCGGTTGTGCAGCTGATCAGTTTGCTCTTCCCGGGACAGCTTCTTTAGTCATGCAGATGCTGGATGAAGGAACAGAAAAAAGATCTAGCCTCGAGATCAGCGAACAACTGGCTTTACTCGGAGCTGAGCTTCAGGCAGGTTCGGCCCTGGATTTCTCCTTTGTTAGCCTTGGTGTTCTTAAAGATAAATTGACCCCGGCCCTTGATATCTATTCGGACCTGATTCTCCATCCAGCTTTTCCTCAAGCCGACTTTGAGAGAATAAGGAAAATCCAGCTGGCCAGAATTCAGCAGGAAAAATTTTCACCAGTAGGGCTGGCCATCAGAATTTTGCCTGGCCTGATTTACGGCGAAAATCATGCTTATGGTCACCCCTTAACCGGCTCCGGTTATGAAGCCACGGTCAGCCAGATCAAAAGAGAGGATCTGGTCAAATATCATCAAGCCTGGTTTAAGCCCAATCATTCGACCCTGATTATTGTTGGGGATATAACCATGAAAGAAGTTAAGTCTGAAGTTGAAAAGGTTTTTAAGAACTGGGCGGCGGGGGATGTCCCGAAAAAGAATATTGCTAAAGTTCCACTCAGAAAGCAGCCGGCCGTTTATCTCCTTGATCGGCCAGAAGCTCCCCAGTCAGTGGTTATAGCTGGCCTGCCAGCTCCCTCCTCTTCTGATCCTGAGGCTCTGGCTATTGATCTGATGAATTTCGTTCTGGGCGGGGATTTTGTTTCCAGACTGAATATGAATATAAGGGAAGACAAACACTGGAGCTATGGAGTCTTTTCCACTCTTATCGAGGCTCGTGGCCAGAGGCCATTTCTGGTGGTAGCTCCTGTTCAGGCCGATAAAACGAAAGAGACCATTGAGGAAATTCAAGGCGAAATCAAGAGCCTGCTGACCAATAAGCCCATTTCTGAAAATGAATATCAGAATGCCCGAAGAAGCCGCGTCAATCAGCTGCCCGGCCTGTGGGAAACTATGGCCGGCGTGGAAAGTTCTCTCATTGAACTGGTCAATTTTAATCTGCCTGATGATTATTTTGAAAAATACCCAGCCAGAATAAGTGGCCTCAAAATTGGAGATCTAAATAGGGCAGCCAAACAAGTTCTTCATCCAGAAAGTCTGATCTGGGTAGTGGTCGGCGACAGATCAAAACTGGAAAAGCCCTTAAAAGAATTGGGGCTGGGAGAAATATATTTTCTCGATGCGGATGGACATTTGATAAAATAATTAAACGGAGAGATGATCAAATTATAAAGATTAGAAGTTTTTTCAATTTATAGAAGATGGGTGCGACCAAAGATTAATGATTGGGGTTTTTGATTTTTAGAGGGAGGAAAGAAGCAATGACCTTGGCCAGGACTTTCATTGCTCTGGTATTTTCATCATTTTTCTTCCTGGCTCCAGGCTTTGGGGCTCAGGGGATCGGGCAAAACAAAATCAATGAAATAGACAAAGAAGCACTTAAAAAGGCCCAGGAAAGTAAAGTCGTCAGGGCTTACCGGCTGACTGAGCAATTTAATCTTGATGGGCGGTTGGCCGAAGCTGTTTATCAGAATCCAGCCATTGAAGATTTCATTCAAACCGATCCAGTTGACGGCCTGCCAGCTTCGGAA
>JAKPXU010000062.1 GCA_029571905.1 Acidobacteriota bacterium
ATAAGCATTCTCAGCAAAACGGCAGGCATCAAAGAAAAGCGGGATTTTGTGCTGCTTGCAGATCTGACTGACCTCTTTAATATTTTTAATTGAAACCGGCTGACCGCCGCCACTGTTATTAGTAATGGTCAGCATAGCCAGTGGTATCTTTTTTGTTCCCTTTTTTTCAATAAACTTTTTCAGCTTGGTCGTGTCCAGATCACCCTTAAACGGAAAATCAGAATCAGGATCATAAGCCTCGTCAACAACCAGGTCAACTGCTGCAGCTTCCCTGGCTTCAATATTAGCTCTGGTTGTATCAAAATGATTATTACTCGGGACCGAATCTCCCTTTTTGACCATAGCCCCGAACAGAATTCTTTCTGCCGCCCGGCCCTGATGAGCCGGAATAACATGTTTAAAGCAAAAGATGTTTTTAACGGCTGCTTCGAAGTGATAGAAACTTCTAGCTCCAGCGTAAGACTCATCACCAACCATCAAACCAGCCCATTGTTGATCACTCATCGCTGAGGTGCCGGAATCAGTCAGCAGGTCAATTAAGACTTTCTCAGCCGGAATATTGAAGACATTAAAGCCAGCCTCTTTCAGAATGTTTTCTCTTTCCCGGCGGCTGGTCGGCTTAATCCTTTCCACGGTCTTAATGCGGAAAGGTTCAAGCGGCGGTTTTAAATTTTTTATGTTCATACTTGCCACCCCCAAAAAATTATTTCCAAACTCGATATGAAGATTTTATTATATCTTGACCTCTAAAATGAAACGATTTTTTTAAAATCCTTATATCTCTGGATGAGATCAAGCTCTGAAGCTCGGAGCAAACCGGCCAGGCCAAAATCTTCAATAGCCAGAGAAGCAACCAGATTGCCATAGACAGCTGCCTTTTTTATTTCACGGCGGTTAAATTTCCCAAGGCTGGCCAGGTAGCCAAGGAAAGCACCGGCAAAGGCATCTCCAGCTCCTGTTGGATCAACTACGTTCTCACACGGATTGGCCACCACGCTGAAGACAAAATTACGGCCAAAAACCATGGCCCCGTGCTCCCCTTTCTTGACAATGATTATCTTTGGGCCCGAGGACTGAAGCTGGCGACCAGCCCTGACCAGATTGAATTCACTGCTTAAAAGGCGTGCCTCTTCTTCATTGGCAAACAGAATGTCTACTTTCTGGATCGCCTGAAAAAGAGCTTCTGGCTTGGTCTCGATCCAGTAACGAATGGTGTCCATCGCTACCA
>JAKPXU010000067.1 GCA_029571905.1 Acidobacteriota bacterium
GGACAACTGTGCGGAGGTCCCTTATCTTCTGAGTCCTTCTAAAAAGACACTGCTCTCTTTTGATGATAAAAGATCAATTCAAAAAAAGGGTCAATATCTTCTGGAAAAGAAAGTAGCCGGCTTCATCATCTGGGAAATTACCGGCGATGTGGTCAATGGTCGGCCGGAATTACTCCCGGTGGTTTATCAGTCCATTAACTATCAAGGAGACAGATAGAAAGAATATCAGGCCAGAGATTCTGTTACCATCTGTGATTAAGTCCAGATGGTCTGGAGAATAGCTAATTGAGAAGTTAAACCAGCCAGGCAGAAAGGCTGAAAAATCAGGGGAAAATGATAGATTTTTAATAACACTTAATAATAATAGCGTGCAAGAAGGTCAGCCGGCAAGCCGAGACCGGATGTTAATTTAAGCCGGTAACTAAAAAGGAGTGTGATTTATGGGGAAAAAAATCATCTTATTTTTTAGCTGTCTATCTTTGGCCCTGATAATGTCTCCGCTTTTAACCAATGCTGACGGCTCTGGTGGTGTAAGCACCGAGCCTCTGGCCTCTGATCAGAAGGCCAGTTTCTTTCCTGTCTCGGTCTGGTACACCGGCGGAAAGGTCAGGGCTCCGATGATAGAAAAAGTCACACCAGCTTCTGCTGCCACCTGGAAGAAAGATCTGGAGCAAATAAAAAAGCTGGGATTTAACACCGTCCGCTGCTGGATTGAATGGGCTTATAATGAAAAAGAGGAAGGCCATTACGATTTCTCAGCCCTGAGGCTCCTCACTGATTTGGCCGGTGAAGTTGGGCTGAAGGTCATCTGCCAGGTTTATATCGATTCTGCTCCTGAGTGGGTTGGTCAGAAATATCCAGACTCGGCTTTCGTGGCTTCTAATGATTTAAAAATTCACTCCCAGGCAGCTCCCGGCTATTGTTTCGATCACCCCGGTGTCCAGGCCAAAATTCTTAATTTTTTTAGCGAAGCAGCCAGGGCGGTCAAGGGGAAACCGGCTTTTTATGGCTGGGATCTGTGGAGCGAGCCCCACATCATTAACTGGTCTGAAGTTTATCACCTCGGTAACCTGAATTATCTTCAGTTTTGTTATTGTCACTCGAGCCAGGCCAGGTTCAGGCAGTGGCTGGAAAAGAAATACCAAACAATAGAAGCGGTCAATGAAGCCTGGCATCGCACGTTTAAATCCTTCTCGGAGGTTGAGCCGCCACGCTTTGGCACCATCCTGACCTACACCGATTATCTTGATTGGCAGGAATTTATTACTGACAAGCTGGCCGAGGACCTGGCCCTTAAGGCTCAGGCTATCAAAAAAATTCTACCCGAGACGGTGGTTACGAGCCATTCCGCTATTCCGGGATTGTTCAGCCAGCCAGCCTGGGATGGAACACCTGATGACCGCAAGATGAATCACAGCGTTGACTATTATGGTGTTTCCATTTATCCGAAACATGCCGGAGCCCTGCGCCCCTGGTCGCCTTTCTTTAGAGCGGCCGGTATTGATTTTGCCCGTTCGATGGCCTGGGAGAATAATGGCTTTTATGTCGGCGAACTTCAAGCTGGTTATGGTGTCTTTGGCCTCAAGGTCAGCCTGCCAGTGACAGCTGATGATCTCCGTGACTGGATGTGGAGTCTGGTGGGAAGCGGCGCCCGTGCCATTAATATTTATGCCTACTACCCGATGTCTTCTGGCTATGAAGCTGGTGGTTATGGGTTAGTAGATCTCGATGGAAGAATCACGCCCAGGGCAGAGGCGGCGGGTAAGATTGCCGGTGTTATCAACCGGAATATGGATTTGTTTTTAAAAACCCAATCGCCGCCGGCAGATGTTGCTCTCCTTTATAACCGATTGGCTCAGATGGCCGGCGGCCAGCAGTCTTTCACATCCGAAGGTCGACCGGTCGGCTATAACAGCCTGAGCGAATCCCTGCAGGGCCTTCATCGGGCCTTTTATGAGCAGGGGATTAAAGTTGATTTTTTAGATGTGAGCGATTTGAAGGAAAAGGCGAAAGATTATCGTTTGATTATTTTGCCTTATCCTGTCATGATTTCCCGTCCCTATATCGGCGAACTGATCAAATATGTGGAAGACGGCGGGACCTTGCTGAGTGAGGCCAGAGCAGGCTGGCTGGACGAAAAAGGGCAGGCTTTCCCCACCATCCCGGGAGGCGGTCTCGATCAGATTTTTGGCTGCCGGGAAGCAAGACTTCTACCGGTGGAAAAAATCGGCCGGATGATTATAAGTCAGAATCACCCGGCTTTGCCCTATCTTAGAAGCGGTGACGAGCTGGACACGGTCTTTTTTGAAGAAAGTTTTGAAGTTAAAGATAAAGAGGCAGAGGTACTGGCTAAAAGTCAGGACGGCGAACCTCTTCTGGTTTTAAAATCACATGGACGAGGACGGGCCCTTGTGGCCGGTTCTTTTCCTGGCCTGGCTTATCATCATTTTGGAAATAAGAACAACAGAAGTCTTTTCACCGGACTGGCTGCCTGGCTGGGAATAAAGCCTGATCCGGAAATAAAACTTTCTTCAGCCAATGCTTTAATCGAAGCCAAATACCTGAATGGACCGGGATACCGCTTGCTCTTTGTCTTTAATCGCGGCGGAGAAAAGGTCAAAAGCCAGCTCTTGATGATTCTGCCCTGGAAAGAAGCCAGCTGGAAAGATCTGGAAACAGGTCAGGCTGTTCCCACTGGCCGACAGGACGGTCGCACATCTCTTGAACTGGAGCTGGAACCCCAGCAGGTCAGGGTTTTTCTGATTGAAAAGATGGGGAAATAATGGCTGATGTTAAAAGCTTAACCAGAACAAAAAAGAGAATGAAAGATAAAACACTGGTCCTGGGAGCCATTGATATCGGCGGGACGAAAATTGCCTCCGGGCTGGTCAGCACCTCGGGCCGTTTGCTTTTCCAGGCTCATCTGGAAACTCCAGAAGCTGGAGGAATAGAGGCAGCCGAAGCCGTTGTCTCCCTGGTCCTGCAGCTTCAGGCCGAAGCCAGAAAAAGGCAGCTCGAAGTTGGGGCTATCGGGCTCTGTGTCCCCGGTCTCGTCAACCCGGCCTCCGGTCTTGTCTGGGCACCGAACATCAAAGATTGGAAAGACTTTAGGCTCCTGCCCTACCTGCAGAAAAAGTTAGACTGCCCCTTCTCAGCTGTCAGCGATCGGACAGCTTATGTCGAAGGTGAGGCCTGGCGGGGTGCTGCTCGCGGCAAGAAAAATGTCATTTATCTGGCCGTCGGGACAGGAATCGGGGCCGGAATTATAGTTGATGGCCGCGTCATCCATGGCCAGTCTGACCTGGCCGGGGCAGCCGGCTGGCTGGCTCTTAATCCAGAGTTCAAAGCATCCTACCAAAAAACTGGCTGTTTTGAAGCCGAGGCTGGCGGTCGGGCTCTTTATCAGCAATCAAAGGAATTTATCCGACAGCATCCTGAACTTTTTTCTCGGCGGCAGCGATGCCAGTTCGAGCCAGCTAAAAATCCGGTCGAGGTTCTGTGTGAGGCGGCTCGGGCCGGTCAGCCAGAAGCAGTTAAGATTGTCAGTAAGATTCAAAACTTTCTGGCCATGGGAGTAGCCAATCTGGTCAGCCTGTTTAATCCAGAAATGATTGTTCTGGGCGGCGGCCTCTTTAAGTCGGCCGATCTTTTTTTTGAGCCGGTTAAGAAAAATTTTAAGCTCTGGGCCCAACCTCTGGCTGCAAAGGAAGTAGAAATTGTTCTGTCTTCCTTGGGGCAGGAGGCGGCTCTACTCGGCTGTGCCAGGTTGGTTTTATCTTTGCTTAATGACCCTGAGCAGGTTGGAGAAGACAGGAAGAGAAAAAAAAGTGATAGGAAAGAAAAATATTTGAGCAGAAGATAAAAATAAAGAGAAGGGAGAAAGTCATGTCTGGAATCAGATATTTAGAAAAAATTAAAGCCATCATTTCGAAAATTCAAAAAACTCAGCTGGATAAAATCCAGAAGGGAGCAGAGCTCATGGCCAGGGCCATAGGCAGTGGTAACCGAGTCTATCTTTTTGGCAGCGGACATTCGGTTATACCGGTCATGGATGTCTTTCCGCGTTATGGCAGCTTTGTTGGTTTTTATCCTCTTTATGATCCGAGACTCATGTGGCACAATGTCATCGGCCCGGGCGGAGCCAGAGAATTGCTCTGGATTGAAAGACAGGAAGGCTATGAAAAGGTTTTTCTTCAAAGCTATGATTTCCGACCGGGAGATGTGATTATCATCTTCTCTCATGGCGGACGAAATGCTGCCCCGATTGAGGTTGCCCTCGGGGTCAAAGCTAAGGGAGTTAAGGTCATCAGTGTTTCGAGTCAGGCCAATATGAAGGTTTCCAGGCCATCACATTCTTCTGGCCAATTTTTGCCTGAGCTGGCTGATATCGCCATTGATAATTGCGTTCCGCCTGAAGATGCTCTGGTTGATGTTGGGCAGCCGGAAAAGGTGGGGGCAGGTTCGACAGTGGCGGCGGTTTCCATAGCCATGTCACTCGTAGCCGAGACCGCCGCCCTGCTGGCCTCCCGTGGTCAGTTGACTCCAACTTTTGTTTCTCCTAATGTGCCAGGAGTAGCTCCTGATCACAATGACCGCGTTTATGAGGCTTTTACTCGCTTTTTCTACAGCCGACCATTAATACCAGTGAACAGCAAGCAGCCTCACGGAAGCAAAAAAAAGGCCGGCCGTTCAAAAGGGAAAGCCAGGAAGACAAATAAGGCATGAAGCTTGGATCGTGGCATAAAACTAGTTCATCAACGAAGATGAACCAGGAGATAAATTATTGAAAGTCTCATCGAAAATAGGGAAATGAGTGACAGTCTGTCTTTGAAAAGAAAAGGCTGCACTACCTGGAGGCGAAAGAATGAATAATTTCCAATCTGACGAAGAGAAAGAAATCCTGGAAAAAGCCGAAAAGGAAGAAGAGGACAGTAAAGTTCAGAACTCAGCCAGAAAATTGACGGCAGCCAGCTCAGCCGGCATTTTTATTTTCGGTATTGTCATGGCGATTTTAGGCGCCATCTTGCCCCAGCTAAGTTCTCTTCTTAATCTGGATAAAGCTCAGGCTGGCAATCTTTTCTTTTTTATGAACCTGGGGATGCTTATCTCCTCTCTTTTTTTTGGGCCACTGGTTGATAGATTTGGTTTTAAAATATTTTTAGCCGGAAGCTCACTGCTGGTCAGCCTGTCTTTTGCTGGTCTGGCTTTTTCGGCCAGCTATTATCCTGTGCTTTGTTCGGTGATTATTCTTGGGCTGGCCGGTGGTGTGCTGAATGGTGGGAGCAATGCCCTGATAAATGACCTTCATCCTTCCAGGCGGGCAGCTGCTTTGAATTTTCTCGGAATTTTTTTCGGCATCGGAGCGATGCTTATTCCTCTCATTATCGGCACTTTCCTCCACCAGCTGGGGCTGCGCTCTGTTATCCTGATTGCCGCTGCCTTGAGCCTTGTTCCTTTTGTTCTTTTTTCTGTTTTTTATTTCCCCCGACCCAAGCAGGCACAGGGCTTTCCTATAAAGGAGATTAAAAAAATTGCCAGCTCAAAGCTTCTCTGGCTCGGAGCTTTTATTCTTTTCTTTGAATCAGGTAATGAATTTGCCATAGGTGGCTGGCTGACCAGTTTCCTTCAGGAAAAATTTCAAT
>JAKPXU010000083.1 GCA_029571905.1 Acidobacteriota bacterium
GGAAATAAAGCAGTTCAGCAAATCCACCCTGGGTTTGAATTTTTTCTGGCTCAGCTATTAAAAAATAAGGATTTTTGTCCTCCCTGAAAAGATACTGGACATTAAATTCAACTTTTGGCTGAGACCAGGTCAGGTCGCCACCTGCCATCCACAGGCTATCATTGGCATTGTTCTGTCTTTCTTTTCCAAAATAGCCAAAGGCTCCAGCTCTGAGTTCCGGTGAGAAATTCTGTGAGATCCGCACCAGGAAATTTTTATATTTATCAGCGTCAAATGTTTCAAAATCATCAACCGGATCGAGGCCCATGCCATTAACAATTTCCAGAGTCAGGTCAGTACCGGTCGGCAGGCCGTAGGTCAGCATCACCCCTCGATCATAGGTCAGATCGGCCCTGGCCTGCCCGACTTTAACACCATAAATTCTGTAATCTTCATAAGTTAAACGCAATTCTCTTTTAAAAAGCGGGTCTGAAACCTGAAATTGTCCGACATAGAGATCCAGGTCAGTTTTGAACAGATTGTTGAACATAATAAAAGCATCTTCCAGACCGGCTATCTCGCCTCCCTCGGTGAAAATAAAATATAAATAATAAGAAATGTTTTTGGAAATTTCTCCACCCGACATTAACTTGATGACAAAGGGGGCAGAAAAATCAAATCGCTGGTTGTGAGCATTGTCGAAGCTCAGATAACCATCAAAGCGAATGGCGATGGGCAATTCACGCAAAAGAGAAAGCATGTTATCACCGGTGTCAATGTTATAGCGCGGTGTTTCTTGATCCTTAATCACATAGCCATGGCCAGCAAACTCTTCACCATAGGGTTTGAGCTTCGGAAAAGGATTATGACAGACCTTACAGCTTATACTGTATTTGCGGGCAAAGGCAGGAATAGACCAGGCTTCGGAAGTAAAAACAAAAAGCAAAGCCAGAAAGAGCAAAACCATTCCGATATTTTTTTTCATTTTTTTCCTCCGCCCAACAACGTTCAGTCAACGATGTTGATGGTGGTTTGATGCCTGTTAACTTCAATTACCTCTGTCTCATCAGCCGGGACACCGAGAAAATCAGCTACCGGTTTAACCAGCCGCTGATAATAAAGAGTGGCCTTAACTGTCAGGGGTCCAGCTGGAATGCTATCGGGTAGAGCAAAGGTACAGGTTTCGATCTTGGTTTCTTTCGGGCCGAGTCGATAATCAACTCCCAAGCTTTTGGTGTTCCACTGCTGGATGGTCATTCGTCCCTGTGGGTCAAAATAGGGCATTCGGAAAATGCGGTCACCAGCTGGCACGCCGTCTCTCTGAACACCCTTAAAGTTCGGGTCATTGAGGGCTAGACCCATATCCTGATAAGCCAGAGTATCAGCAGCAATGGTGTATTCTTCACCCTCAAAGCCTTTTTTATCCACCGGCAGATGATAAACCTGGCCTCTGGCATCAACCGCCTCAACATGCATCCAGACAATTCTATCTTCAACTGAACCGGTTGGAAACTTATGGCCAGTCTTCTGGTTAAAAAGAACAATGGTGAATTTAACTTTGTCCCCGGGTACCGCCTC
>JAKPXU010000090.1 GCA_029571905.1 Acidobacteriota bacterium
ATATGCGGAGTTATGGTCAGGATCACATCAGTCTGGTCAACTGTCCGGTCAGTACTCGAAAAAAGGCTGCCCAGAATAGGGATATTTTTCAGTCCGGTCACTCCCTTCAGAGATTTCCGCTCCTCATCCTTGAGTAACCCGGCCAGTAAATTGGTTTCGCCATCCTTGAGTCTGATCACATTCTTGACCGACCGGGTAGAAATAATGGGAATATCGGCGATTCCCGTACCACCGATAGCTGTAATTTTGACTTCCATTTCCAGACTGACTTCATTTTCCTGATGCAACCTTGGCTTGATATTCACTTCAATGCCAACATCCTGATACTGATAGGAAACAATTGGTTGCTGGCTGATACCGCCGGCAGCAATCGGAGTAAAGGTTGTACTTGGAATTGGTACTTGCTGACCAACCAGATATTTTATTTCCTCGCTGTCAACTCCTCTTAGCCTGGGCTGGGCGATAATTTTGGTATCAGAATCAGTCTCTATAAACTGAAGGAGAACCGAGGGCAGGGTTATCTGAAAATTTTCTGACTTAGACAGATCGAAGCCTTCCAGCGGCAGCCAGCCGTCGGTTGGAAATTCAGTCAGCCCGCCCGTATACCTGATGCTACCATAGTTCTGGCTGAACTGCGTGCCGATAGTTTGCAGTCTTGTCCTGGAGACTTCCATGATCTCCAGATCGATAATTACCTCGCCCTTAGGCTTATCCCAGGACTGAAGCAGTTTCTCGGCCAGGGCCACGACTGTTGGCGTGTCTCTGATGGTCAGCGAATTTCTTGTTTTGTCAACAATAATGCTGGGGCTTTTATACTGAGTCCGCAGGATAGAAGCCAGCTGATTTTGCACGTCCTGGGCATTTATGTTAGAGAGGTAGATAGTTTTAATAGCGTTGACTTCATATTGATTTCGTTTTTGCGGGTTGTCAGGAATGATGATCGCCGTTCGCTCATCGATCACCCGATAGAAAGCTCGTCCGGTCAGGCAGAGTGAATTAATAGCCTGTTCAACAGTCAGATCAGTCAGATCAATTGAAACAGGCAGATCCCGAAATTGTTCATCAAATAAAAAGTTAATACCGCTGAACTTTCCCAGAGCCTGGAAAATTGCCCGTAAAGAGGCATCAGTAAATTTTAATTTGAGCTTTTCTGGCGGGTATTTTAATTTTACAGGAGACTCAATCACCACTTCTTTTGGCTTTTCCTCAACTGCCGGTTTTACACCGGCCAGAGCTTGATACTCAGCCAGAATCATTCTGTTGGTTGGATCGTAGAACAGAGCCTTCTTATATTGATTGAGAGCCTCTTCCTTTCTCCCCTCAGCTGCCAGTCGCCTGGCTTTTTCGGCCGCATCAAGGGAAGCTATGGCCTTAGTCCGGAAAAGGGCCAGACGATAAACTGATTCTTTGGGGTTTTCCAGCATCGCCTGCTCATAGTATTTAATGGCTTCATCGTAATTCTTATTGATCTCGGCTTGATAGCCGAACTTGTAAGACTGACTGAAAGTAGCACAACCCAGTATATTTATGACCAGAAAGCCAAGAAAAAACCAGTGGAGTTTTCTGGACCCGATTTTAATCATCGCTGTTCTCCTTTACCTTAATCTTCCGGGAGTTGCCCTGGTTGTCCCTGATTAAAACCTCTTCAGGAGTTATTTTATCCAGCCTGAGACCGGGGATAATCTCCTCTCCCTCAGCCAGGGCTAAGGCCTGGCCATCAATCAGAATTAAGGCCAGTGACTTCTGTCCGGAAAAAATAAGGCCACTATATATAAAATCTAAGCTCTCTAAGAGCGAAGTATTTGACTGATCAGTTTGAAACCCACCGGCTGATTGCCAGGCGGTCAGTCTGTCCGGCATCATTTCGTCATCTGCCATTTCTTCTTCATTATCCAACACTCTATTTTCAGCCATTAAGGATGATGGACGGAAAAGGTCTCTCCGGGCTGTAGCTAAAGCCGGATCTAATGAAGGTAAGAGATTCTTTTTCACCAGAGATGAGACCTCCCGGGTTATAGCCTTTGCCTCCTGACCAGCTTCCTGGCTATCCCTTTCCTGGCCCGACAGATTAATTGAGCCTGAGCAAGGTTTTATAATCAGAATGCTCAGACCAATAGTCACAAAAACAAGCAGCCTGGTTGCCCGGCACAGCTTCAGCTCCTGGAGGTAACCTCGCCTTTTATTTCTCTTCATAGTAAAAGCCTGCGATCGTTAGTCTTAAATCAACTATTCCTGCGGCGTTGTCTATCTTTTGAAAATTAATCTGATCTAAAATCCAGATTCTTGGCCAGGCTTCGAGCTCAAACAAAAATCTTTTCAGCCTGGGATAAGAAAGCGACACGCCGAATGAAGCCGATAGCCGGCGGAATTCCTTTTTCTGGTCTTCTTCATACTGATAACTTATAGAGGGTAAGGGCAGACCTGCTTTTTGAAAAACCTGACTGAGATCCTGGCGAAAGGCCTCGATCCCGGCCTGTCCGGCATAAAAGGAATTTTCTTCCATTTCAACCAGGTCAGCCTGGGTAAGCTGCCAGGATTGCAATTCTGCCAATTTCTCCTCCATTCTGGCAGCCAGCTTGTCCACCTCAGATTGAAGTGCCAGAGCTTCCTCATTCAGCCTGTCCAGTCTCCTGCTCCAGAAAAAAAGCGTGATGATGAGCAAACCGAGCGACACCAGCCCGGCGAGAGCGATCCTCTTGAGAATCTTCCTTTCTTTGTCTGTTAATTGCTCACTCAGTTTGGCCATGCTGAAAATCCATTTCAACCTGAAATTGACCGTCCTGAATACTCTCGCTTAAAACTCTTATTTTACTGAAGCCGTGACTATCCAGGTTTCTTATGAGCTGGCCCAGATCGGCCCTTGAGGCCAATCCCGCTTTTATTCTAAAAGCCAGACCACTTTCATTCCGGCTTGGGTTCAAATTAGTCAGATAGGCCCCGGCCGGCAGAACTAGTTCCAGCTCATCAAAAAAGATTGTCCAGGAGAAAGACTTCCTGGTCAGAAGAGAATTGACTTCATCTACTGCTGTTTTCAACGTTCTTTTAAAGTTTTCCGTTTGCCGGTTAAGCTCATTATACTCAGATGATATAGCTGCTCTTTCTTCAGCCAGGTGACGGTAACCGGCCGCTCCAACCCGATAAAGTGAGAGGTTCTTAACATTCAGCACAATTAATAAAATCAGCAGGATTCCAGTCAGACCAGCAGTAGCTCCGCTTAAAAAGCGGAAAAATCTTACATTCCGCCTGGGTTGGCTGGCCAGATTGACGATCACCTTCCAGCCGTTATGATTCTCCCGAGGCAGCATTATTGTCCTCCAACCAGCGGTGCCAATCTTGGATACTCTGGATATAATTCGCTAACCATGACACCGGTGCTCTGTTCTATTGTCCCGACTAAGGCAGCAGTTTCTGGCCAACCTGACCTGAGATAAATCAGCTGTGGTTTTTTCCTATTTTTATCTTCAACAAACTGAATCGTATTTTCCACCTCAGTCAGAATCTGTTCTTCCAGTCCGCCTGTCTCAGGCCAGAGCGGCTTCTGACGATAGATGGACAGCACCCCATCAATCACTCCAACCAGGCTGAGATAATCATAGTCAACATCAACCAGAAGAAAATCTGCGGCGGCAGTTCCATTAAGCAAATTTATTAAAGAAACGGAAGGGATGGTCACTTTGCCAGCCTGTAGTTTCTTCCGACGAAAAAGCTCTTCATAGTCTTTGATCACAGTCAGTCCCGAACAGATAGTCAGAATTTTTTTCAACCCCTGACTGTTAAATGTTTGATAAGAATAGCGAAGGCCAGAAAGCGGTTGAGCCAGAGCTTTTTCCAACCGCCATTCGACAAATTTGGTGAGTTCAGTTCCAGATAACAGCTCGTTTTCAACTGAAAAGATTAAAGCCCTGGCGCTCATTTCGGGTAAGATTAATGAGATTGAATTTCCGACAGGTTTCAGCCGATTTATAGCCTGATCAATGAGTTCCTCAATTATTTCTGGCTGTTTGATATTTGGCTGAAGCCAGTTGGCTTCAATTACCCCTCGAGGCAGTCGGACTTGAAAATATGATTCTTCACTCATGGTTGGCGTCTGTCCCGGCCGAAAGCAGGCCAGAAAGGAAGGCGCCAGCTGAAAAACAACTGAGGGAGCGGGCGGCTCGAAGAAGAATTTTTGCCAGCTGGTAAAAATGCTCATTTTTTACTCGACAAAGGTCACCTTATTCAAATCTTTCAGGCTGGTTACTCCGGAGAAAAGCTTCTCCAGCCCGGATTGACGAATTGGCACCATGCCTTCTGACTCAGCCAGCTTCCTCACTTCAGACAGAGGTTTCCGCGCCAGAATCATCTCCCTGATTTCATCTGATAATTCCAGCAATTCGGCAATGGCTGTCCTACCGCGATAACCTGTCTGATGGCATTCCGGGCAACCCTTCGGCTCATAAAAAACCTGATCTCTGTATTTTTCAGGAGGAAGTCCGGAAAGCTCGAGTGTAACATCGTCATAATGAACAGGCACCTTGCACTTCGGACACAGCACCCTGACCAGCCTTTGAGCCAGAATGCAATTAAGAGAGGAGATAAAACTGTAAGGATCAACATGCATATGTAAAAAACGGCCAATAACATCAAAAACATTATTGGCGTGGACAGTGGTAAAGACCAGATGTCCGGTCAGGGCCGATTGAATGGCGATCTGAGCCGTCTCAGGATCACGGATTTCGCCCACCATTATTTTGTCCGGGTCATGGCGGAGAATTGACCTCAAGCCCCGTTCGAAAGTCAGGCCCTTTTTCTCATTGACCTGAATCTGAGTGATGCCCTCGATTTGATATTCAACTGGATCTTCAATGGTAACGATCTTATCCTCAGGAGATTTGATCTCGGTTAAAGCCGCATAGAGAGTGGTGGTTTTCCCGCTGCCGGTCGGGCCGGTGACCAGAATCATACCATAGGGCTGAACGATATATCGTCTGAATTTTCTCAGAATTTCATCAGAAAAGCCCAGCAAATCCAGCCTCAACTCGGCAAAGGCTTCGGTAATCATTTCCTTATCAAGAATTCTGATGACAGCATCTTCACCATAAATGCAGGGCATAATGGAAACACGGAAATCAATCGTTTTATCTTTAATTTTTAGCCTGAACCGCCCATCCTGAGGCACCCGTCGCTCGGAAATATCCAGGTCAGACATAATTTTTATTCTGGAAATAATCAGCGATTGAAACCGCCGGTCAATAGGTTCCATG
>JAKPXU010000096.1 GCA_029571905.1 Acidobacteriota bacterium
CAGAGAATCAGCAATCTTCTTCAAGCTGGACATATCCTTTTCTTCCAGTCCAATCAGGTCATATTCTTTCATCTTTTACACCTCATTATTATTTGTTTATACTTTTGCCAAGCTTAATTAAAAAATTGGCTTGAGACTCAACCACAAATTAATTGGTCAAACCTGGCTCTTTCACCACGGAAGAAGCAGCCCCTGATTCGCTAGCGCTGCTACTGGTTTCATCTGCTCTATCTTTTTTTTCTGCTTCCTGAGCACCCTTTTTTGGACCGAATTGCCTGGTTAAAGCTACCTCCAGGACCTGATCCATATTCTCGACCAGGTGAATCTTTAAATTCTGCTTTAATTTCTTGGGCAGATCTTTGAGGTCAGGTTTATTATCAACAGGCAAAATAATATCAGTGATTCCCTCGCGGTAAGCGGCCAGCAGTTTCTCCTTTATCCCGCCGACCGGTAAAACCCTTCCACGCAAAGTAATTTCACCGGTCATGGCCACTTTTTTATTAACCGGGATATCAGTCAGGAGAGAAACAATGGCAGTGGCAATAGTGATACCGGCTGATGGCCCTTCCTTGGGAATTGCTCCCTCCGGAACATGAATATGAATATCAAAGTTCTTTTCGACTTCTTTGCCCATATTAATTTCATACAGTTTGCCCCGAACATAGCTATAAGCAGCCTGAGCTGATTCCTGCATGATTTCCCCCAGCTGGCCAGTCAAAGTTAGATTACCCTTACCATGGATCTTAGTAGCTTCGAAAGTCAGCAGTTCACCGCCAAATTCTGTCCAGGCTAACCCCAGGGCCACTCCTATCTCGTTCTGACGGTCAACTTCCAGATGTCGGTACTTTGGAACGCCTAAATACTTTTCGATGGTTTTGGGAGTTAGCCTCTCGTGATAGTCTTTGCCCTTTACCACGACTTTTTTGACCATTTTACGGCAGATGGAGGTAATTTCTCTTTCCAGATTACGAACCCCTGCTTCCCTGGTGTATTCTCTGATAATTTTCATGATGGACAGGTCAGTAAACTCCAGATTTTTGGGGCTTAACCCGTGAGCTTTAATCTGTCTGGGGATGAGAAAATGCTTGGCAATCTGCAACTTTTCGTCTTCAGTGTAGCCAGGCAATTTGATTGCTTCCATTCTATCCAGCAAGGGCTTGGGGATAGGCTCAATCGAGTTAGCAGTCACAATAAACATGACCTGGGACAGGTCGAAATCGGTATCAATAAAATGATCCAGAAATTCTTTATTTTGCTCTGGATCAAGCACTTCCATCAGAGCAGCAGCCGGATCACCCCGATAATCCATGCTCATTTTATCCACTTCGTCCAGCAGAAAGACCGGGTTCTTTGTCCCGGCTCTCTTTATCATCTGAATAATTCTTCCTGGATAAGCACCGATGTAGGTTCGGCGATGACCGCGGATTTCGGCCTCATCTCTGATACCGCCCAGTGATAAACGAACAAATTTCCTGCCAGTCGCTCGGGCAATTGATTTACCAAGAGAGGTCTTGCCTACACCTGGCGGGCCAACGAAAGCCAGGATAACTCCTTTGGGATTCTTAACCAGCTGACGAATAGCCAGATACTCCAGAATTCTTTCCTTAACCTTTTCCAGGCCATAATGATCTTCATTCAGAATTCTTTCTGCTTCTTTTAAATCTCTTTTTTCTCTGGATTTCTTGTTCCAGGGTAAAGAGATCAACCAATCAAGATAATTCCTGCTAACCGTGGCCTCAGCTGACATCGGTGGCATACTTTCCAGCCGTTCGATTTCCTTTAAAGCTTTATCCTGAGCATCGGCTGTCATCTGGGCTTCATAAACTTTTTTTCGCAGTTCCTCAATCTCATTTGGTTGCTCTTCTTTTCTAAACTGACTGCCAGGCACAAAGGTTTTCTGCCCCATATCCCTGACATTTACCTTTCTTCTTGAACTGCTGCCTTGAACTTCCCTACCCGGAATATTCTCCAGAGCTTCCTGCAATAAAAATTTAAGCCTCCTTAATCTTTCTCTGGTATTAACTGTCTCCAGCAAATTCTGTTTTTCTTCTAGTGGCAGATAAAGATTGGAAGCTATGATATCAGCAATGCGATCGGTAGAATTTTCTCTTATGGCTGGAATCATGGAATCCAGACCGGCACTATGATTAATCTTCAGGTATTCTTCGAAGAGAGCCAGAACCTTCTTCAGTAGGTCTTGCACTTCGGGCGAATCATCTTCCAGGCTTTTAATTATTCGGGCCGCAATTTGGTAATAGGGATAAGTGCTCAGATAGCGATCAATTCTGGCCCGGCTCAGCCCTTCGACAATGACCTTCATGTTTCTTTCATCAATTTTAGCTGTTCTAATGATCCTGGCAATGACACCGACAGAATAAATATCTTTGGGCAGAGGACCGTCCAGTGAAGCATCCATCTGGGCGGACAGGAAAATCAGCTTATCCTGTTCATAAGCTCTCTCCAGGGCTTTAATAGACGAGGGCCGGCCAACAATAAAAGGGACAAGAGTCGCCGGAAAAACGACCAGGTCCCTGAGTGGAATCAAGGGGACGTTTTTTATTAATTCAGAGTTTTCTAAAGAATCAGCCATCTTAAGCTCCAATTATCTGCCTATATTTTTCGTAGCTGAGAGGTTGTTCCTCTACCATTTCTCTGGTTATGACTATTTTTGTTTTTACTTTCTTCGATGGCAGAAAGAACATCAGATCAAGCATCAAATCTTCCATGATGGCTCTTAACCCTCTAGCTCCAAGCCTCTTTTCCTGAGCCTTATCGGCTATAGCCGCTAAGGCTTCCGGCGTAAATTCCAAGTCGGCACCCTCCATTTTAAATAACTTCTGGTACTGTTTTATTATAGCATTTTTTGGTTTGGTTAGGATATCAACCAGCTGATCCCTGTTTAAATCGTGGAAAACGGCTATAACCGGCAGTCGCCCTACCAGTTCTGGTATCAATCCATACCTGATCAAATCTTCAGGTAGCAAATGGTGGAACAAGTCTCCTTCTGTCATATCCCGCTTTAAATCTGCTTTAAAGCCAACTCTGGCTTTACCCAATCGCTGACTGATAATCTTATCCAGTCCGACAAAAGCACCGCCACAGATAAACAGAATGTCTGTGGTATCAATCTGGAGGAACTCCTGATAGGGATGTTTTCTACCACCCTGGGCCGGTACATTGGCCACGGTTCCTTCTATTATCTTGAGCAGAGCTTGTTGAACGCCTTCACCTGAAACATCGCGGGTAATAGAAGGATTTTCGCTTTTGCGACTGATCTTATCAATTTCGTCTATATAAATAATCCCTTTCTGGGTTTTTTCCAGATCTCCATTAGCTGCCTGATAGAGTTTCAGAATGACATTCTCGACATCCTCTCCGACATAGCCAGCTTCAGTCAAGGTAGTGGCATCAGCCAGGGCTAGCGGCACCTTCAGCAACCTGGCCAGAGTCTGAGCCATAAGAGTCTTGCCGGTCCCGGTCGGACCGATAAAAAGAATATTGCTTTTATCAATCTCGACTGCGTTGGCACCACGTGGCTGCTTGATTCGCTTATAATGATTATAAACAGCTACAGCAATTTTTTTCTTGGCTTCTTCCTGACCAACCAGATATTCGTCCAGCGCCTTTTTTATCCGAACAGGAGTCAGGCTGTCTTCCTTAAGCTTGCCCTCCGCCTGTCCTCCCCTTTCCGCCTTGAGGATTGCACTGGCCACTTCCAGGCAGTGTTCACAAATATAAACACCTTGAGGACCAGCTATCATTCTTTTTACCTGGGTCTCGGGCCGTTGACAGAAACTACACCTGATGGTCGAATTAGGACCTGGCTGGTTGGGAATCATGGTAAATACCTCGATTTGGATTTTTTCCCATTAAAAAAAGCTGGCTGTCTTTCAGAGCAAACTCTCATTTCTCGAACTGATGATCTTATCAATCAGACCGTAGTCCTTAGCTTGTTGCGGAGTCATGATAAAATCACGGTCAATATCAGCCTGAATGCGGTCAACAGGTTGACCGGTATGACTTGATAAGATCCGGTTTATGGTTTCCCTCATCCTCAATATTTCCTTGGCCTGAATGGCGATATCACTGGCCTGCCCCTGAAAACCACCAAAAGGCTGGTGAAGAATTATTCTGGCACTGGGCAGTGAAAACCTCCGTCCGGGCCGACCCGAGGCCAGCAGCACAGCTGCCATACTGGCTGCCTGTCCCAGACAAATAGTGGTCACCGGAGCCTTGACAAACTGCATAGTATCGTAAATAGCCAATCCCGCGGTAATGTTGCCACCGGGGGAATTGATATAAATCGAAATTTCCTTCTCCTGACCTTCCGCTTCCAGATATAAAAGCTGAGCAACGACCAGATTTGCTACCTCATCAGTTATGTCTGTCCCCAGGAAGATGATCCTGTCTCTTAATAATCTGGAATAAATATCAAAACCGCGCTCGCTGCGCCCGTCTGATTCAATAACAAAAGGAATTAAGGCCATTGGCAAGCTTTATTTTATTATAATCTGGTCCTTTAAAAAGTCAATCCCCTTCTGGAGAAGGAGGTTAAACTTCCATTCTTCTTCTCGCTCTTCCTGAGCTAAAGCCGATTTCAGCTGGCTAAGTGGAATATTTCTCTGTTCGGCTATCTTTTTTATATCTTCCTCATACTCTTGTTCAGAGACCTGCAAACCTTCTTTCTCGATTATTTTCCTCAACAGAAGATGATTTTTTAGATTTTTTTCCGCTTGTTTTCTGGCCTGTTCTTCTACCTGCTGGCGTAACTCGCCTGCCATTTTATTCCAATCATCTTCTCTAAACTGGCGTTGAATGATGGCCTCAGCCTCCTCCCTGATCAAGCTTTCAGGCAGAGTCAGGTTGATCTCGGCGGCCAGTTTCTCCAGAAATTCATTCAGAGCCCGGTCCGCAGCCTCCTGCTGGCGGTGTTGCATCAGGTCCTGGCGAATCTTCTGCCTTAACTCTTCGAGCCCTTCTACCTGATCAATCGACCGAGCAAATTCGTCATTTAAATCTGGCAACTTTTTTTCTTTTATTTCGATCACCTTTATATGATACTCAATGTTTTTACCGGCAAACTTTTTCTGGGGATAATCAGAGGAGTAGCTCACCTCGAAGGTTTTTTCTTCTCCCTGGCGCATACCAAGCAGGGCCTGGTTGAGCTGAGGCTCATTTTCGGGATGACCAGCCAGAACAACCACCTTTTCAGCCGGCATAAATTTTTTGGTTTCTATATCCTTGCCCTGAATCTCGATCACCACATAATCATCGGGAGCAACTGGCCGGTCATTGACCGGTAGATATTCAGCGGCATTTTCCAGGAGTCTTTTCAGGACCTCCTCAACTTCTGTTTCTTCAACCTTGACTTCCTCTTGCTTGACCTTGTTGTCCAGATAATTGGCCGGAAGTTCAATAGCTGGCCAGACCTCAAATGAGACCTGAAATTTAATCCCTTTGTCCAGATCAAAATCTAATGATTTGACAGTTGGCACATTGACGGGAACAACGCTACGTGCTTCCAGTTCTCGCTTCAAATATTCTGGCACCAGATTATCGATGAGGGCATCCTTGATTTCAGCTGCAAACATTCTGGCCACCATCTCGCGGGGGGCATGTCCCTGCCGGAAACCGGGTAGTCTGACTTTCGAGACATAATTACTGACTACCTTTTCATATTCCTTTTTAACTTCTTCCGGCGGGATGTCAATTTGGAGTTCCCGGACAACAGGGCTGATCACTTTCAACCTTTCATCAGCTAGATTCTGTTCCATATTTTCCCCTCTATTAATATCAAAATTCAGGCTGCCACCGCTTTTAATTTTCCAGCTAAAACTTTGACCGAAAAATTGATGGTGGGCAGAGCGGGAATCGAACCCGCACTCCTTATTCAGGAACTAGGTCCTAAGCCTAGTGCGTCTGCCAATTCCGCCACCTGCCCGAATATCAAAGAAAATTAACTGGATATTTTAAAAGAGCTGGGTTAGACAAGAAGATTTAATACCATAGATTGGCCTTTTAGTCAATCACTACCTCTATTTTATGAGCCTGCTCAGACGATCAGCCAGGTTCCGGTCAAGCTGCTGTAAAACTTTCAGGACTTCTCTGGCGCTGTAATTGTCATTCAAATTGATATAGGTTATGGCCAGGTTGTACTGGGCCATAGGATCATCAGGTTTAAGTTTTACAGCTCTTTCCAGGTGAGGCAGAGCCTGTTCAAAATTCTTAAGCAGCATATATTCCAGACCGGAATTCAGCCAGCCGCTCGGATCCTCCGGCGCCAGCTCAGTATATTTTTTAAATGCCTCAGCTGCTTCCTTATGCCGGTTCATTTTACTGTAAACCAGACCAAGATTATACCAGGCAGAGGTATATTCATTATTTAATGCCAGGCAGTCATTGAGCGTTTTAGCCGCTTCCTCCAACCGGTTTAACTTAAAATACATTATGCCCAGGTTATAGACCGCTACTTCGCTTTTCGGGTTTAATTCAATTATTTTTTTGACCGCTTCCAGAGCATTTTCATACAGTCCGGCCTGATCATACATCTGGATAATTTGATTGTAATAAAAGACAGAATCACGCGGGTTGAGTTCTATCAGTTTTTTATAAGCCTGTTCGGCTTCAGTATATTGCCGGCTGGCAGCCAGCAGCAAAGCCAGATTGTAGTTGCTGTTGATATCTTCTGGCCTTAATTTCAGAGCCTGCCGATAGGCTTCGATGGCTTTTTCTACCTCGTTGTTCTTCTGATAAGCCTGAGCCAGTTTAAACCAGCCATTCCAGGGATGTTCAGGTTCTGATTGGACATACTTTTGGTAATAAACAGCTGCCTGGTCATAAACTTTAAGTTCTTCATAGGCAGAAGCCAGCTCAAATAATGCTTCCTTTGCCTTAAGTCCCCGGGCCAGGGCCTTTTCCAGTATTTCAGTTGCTTCTTTAAAATTTTTCTGGCGGATTAGGTTTAAACCAAGCCCGTAAAGCCCCTGAGCGTCGTCAGGCTTAATCTGAAGAGCCCGATTATAACTATTATAGGAATTGGCAAAATCATTCAGCTGATAATAGCAACGGCCAAGGCAGAGATAGGGTTCAGCTTCATCTGGCTTTAACTTCACATATTTTTCAAAATAGCGAATGGCGGCAGCCGGTTCATTCAGCAGGCAGGCAGTCTTACCAGCTAGATAACTTCCCTCAGCGGTATCAAAATAGACTTCTTTGCTGGCACTTTTCAAATCAAGACCGCGTTCAGAACGATTAAGAGTTAAAAGAGATTCAATAGGCACCCCACATTTCACTCCGGAGTCAATTACTAGAGCGATCCCGACCACTTCATTCTTATCATCAAAAATTGGTGCTCCACTGGTTGGCTTTTCCAGACTCATAGAAGTGGACATGAGTTTTAATTTGTCTTTAATTATTTCCAGCCAGTCTTGCATTTCTCCCGAGGTAATGATGATCTGACCGTTGACTTCAGCCAGCACTGCCAGCGGTGAGCCGGTGGTCAGATGATCAGTCCCTCCAAAAGGTAAAGGCTTTACATCCAGTTTACCCTTTAAGCGAACCAGAGCCAGGTCAGACAGACGGTCGACAGCTACCAGAGCTTCAACCTTTGATCTTTTGCCAGAAGAGCTTGTGATTTCAGCTTCGGTAGCCTGCGAAACAAAATGATAGGGAATCGCTATTAAATTATCAGCCAGAACTAACCCGCAGCCCTCCCCTACCTTGTTTCTATTATTATCCCAGGCCAGTATTGTCACCACACCATTGGCATACTTGCTTAAGGTTTCTTCTGATGACTGCCCCTGAACAGAGAGCGGGACAGTCAGAACAGAAAAAAACACTATCACCAGAAAAAAATGATAGCATTTTTTCATCATGCCTCCTTCCATTCCTTCTAATTTATATTTATATTATCCTTAATGCTAAAGTCAAATTTATTCTAGCTAACCAGTGATGCGGATAAAGTTTTCCACTTTTTTTTGGTGGTTGATAACCAGCCTGATGTCAGGGACTATACTGGCTGGCATTTTTCTGGCACCAATTCTTCAGACCAGATGGCCAGCCCTATCTGCCTTTATTTATGCTCTTTATGCACCACTATGTCACCAGCAAAGCGGAAGAAGTTTTTTTCTGGCCGGGCAGCAGCTATCTGTCTGCAGCCGCTGTTCAGGCATCTATGCCGGTTTCTTTTGCTGTGCTCTATTCTACCCGCTCTATGGGAAAAAACTGAAGAGCTGGTTGGAACAGAGACCTCTGCTCATGGTTTTTTCAGCCCTGCCCATGGTGCTCGATTTCTCATTCAATATCCTTGGCCTGGCGAATAGTCCTCTCTTCATCAAAAGCTTGACGGGTTTCGTCTGGTCGTCTCTTCTGCCTTTTTACTGGTTTAAAGCTCTTAAAGAGCTCGAACCCACCCATCCACAAAAAAGATTAGATTTGCAAAAGTAGAGCGTAATTCATAAAATTAGATGGTTTTCAAGCAGAGTTTTAGAGGTCAGATATGGAGACAAGGCAGCCAGAATATTTTGTCCCGGCCTTAATCGGTGGAGCTTTAATGGGAGTGGTTTCAGCCATCCCTTTTATTAATTGCCTCTGCTGTCTGTGGGCAGTGGCCGGAGCGATTTTTTCCTTTTACCTTTTAAATCAAAAAACGACTTTCCCGTTGAAATCATCAGATGGTTTGCTGGTCGGGGCGCTGGCTGGAATCTGCGGCGGCCTGATCAATGCTCTGCTGGGAATTCCCTTGAGTCCGGTATACATAAGAATTGGCCAGAGATATATAAACAGCGTCTCCAGGTTCATGAAAGAGCTGCCCCCTGGTTGGGAAGAACTGCTGCAAACCAATTATCAAGGGTTTGACCTGCCTTCTGTTTTGCTCAGCCTTCTTTTCTCTTCGCTATTTTTCGCCTTCTTCGGAGCTATAGGTGGATTGATTGGATATTCACTATTCAAAAAAGAACCACCAAAGGAAGTAAAGGATGAAACACAATTTCCTCAAAACCCGGGTGATAGTCAATCCAGCTTCTAATCGCGGCCTAACCGGACACCGCTGGGCAGAGATTAAAGCCACACTTAGATACTTTTTAAAGGACTTTAAATACGATCTTACCGAGCGGCCCT
>JAKPXU010000114.1 GCA_029571905.1 Acidobacteriota bacterium
ACATAATCAAATCCCAGGACTAAGACCCCGAAGAAATTAGTCCTCAGCCCGACGCCAGCGCTGGCTACCAGTTTCTTTTCGCCTCCGAATATTGATGGCTTTTCACCTTTATACCAGGCTGTACCGATGTCATAAAAGGCCAGAAATTCCAGCGGCCAGATACCGTAATATCCTTTGCCCAGTCCCAGTAAGCCGAAAACAGGAAATCTCAATTCAGCGTTAGCCACGATCATTCTGCTTCCCATCAACCGGTTGAAATCGAAGACATTGGGATTGTAGCTGTCCACTTCGCTGTACTCAAATGTACTATAATCATAGCCGCGAACAAGATTCTCATAACCAAGATATAAAGGCCAGAGCCGTTCATCATCTGAACCACTTCCATACCGCCCATAATGAAGTACTCTGAAGGCCAGTGTGAAGGGTTTAACAGGAACAAAATAGCGGCGAAAATCAGCCAGTACTGAAACAAAATTTAAATTGCCGAAAGTCGGTTCGGCCTGAAGAACATAACTCTTGCCAATAATCGGACTGCAGGCACCAAATATTGAACTGTCATAAACTAGAGCAGCAGACACATAGCCATATTTAATGCTCGGGGCTGAGGGCAACGAAAAATTATAATAATCGATCAATTCATAATAATAAGCATCATAGATATAACGGTAAACATGCCGGCTGAAATCTATATAATCAAAACCAGCACTGAACTCCAGGCGGCGAAAAGTGTTAAGCGGGTAATAAGCAAAGCCGCCAATTTCATAGTTTATCTGACGGTCCAGGTATTCATCCTGGACATAGACAGGATAGTTATCAATTTCATCGTAATAGACATTATAAGATCCATACATATATGGAACTCGCTGGCCAACCAGACCCCAATTTAAACGGCTTTTAGAATTCTGATAACCGACCATCACATAACTATCGGTTAACTGGTTATCGGTTTGGGCCATGGTCACCAGCGTATGGTAGCCCAGCATGTCGCTCCAGATAGCGGCTATTCCTCCACCGGCATAGGTGCCGTAACGATCAACCCCAACTGCCACTGTGGGCTGAGTAACATAATCCAGACTCAGTTTCGGCTTATAATTGGTTACCGGAAAATCAGTCTCCTTGGGTAATCCGTATAGAGAATTGCGCAACAAACCTAGAAGAGCACCTTCCAGCTGGGTTCGAGGCGGCAGCAATCCAACGGGCCGCTCAGTCAACTGAGCCAGGGTCATCTGACCGGTTAGCCGGTCTCTTGATTCTATTAAATAGATTGAATAACAACCATTCTCATAAACCGACATGGCCAGCAATCCGGCTTCAGACGAATAAGAGATAGCCGGGCTGAGCTGGGTTATACCTCCGATGCCAGTGAACAGATTGGTTACCTGATAAATTTTCCCGTCAGCCAGGCTCAGGCGGAAAAGGTCGGTTTTCCCCTGGTAATCAGAGAGGAAAAATAGGCTTTGGCCATCAGCTGACCATTGGGGATTAACATTTTTTCCAGCGGGGAAAGCCAGAGCTCTGGTAATTTCTCCCGAACTGACATCCAGCACAGCCAGTTCATAATGGCCGCTGTCCAGCCAGTTTAAATTGGCGCTAAATCTCTCCGTCACAAAGGCAATTTTTGATCCGTCCGGTGACCAGACAGGATGAAGATCTCCGAAGGCATCATCAGTCATCTTTTTTAGCGTATTGTCTTCCAGATTATAAATATATATGTCGCTGACCCCACCAGCCAGAGCAGAGAAAGCAATTTCACGTCCAGAGGGCGACCAGGAAGGATTAAGGATTTCACCCAGCTCGGGAAAAGGAATCTCCTTTTCAACTTTTCCCTTATTTACGTTGATAATGGTCAGATTTGGCCTGCCACGGGAAATAGTTCCCAGAACAAAACGCTGACCATTACCTTCCCAAGAACCGGCTGATCTAATAAATTGAATGCTTTCAAAATGAGGATCAATAGCCGTTGAAGTCAGTTTTTTGATCACCTTACCGGTTCTGGCTTCAGCCAGATAAAGATCAACCGAGAAAAGATCGCGGGAAGAAAGAAAAGCCAGATAACGGCCATCCGGGCTGAGCACCGGCGAAACATTATAAACATTTTCCTCAGTCCCTTTTAATAGCAGTTTGCCATACTGGTCAGGAGTTTGAGTCAAGGGAACGAGTGGAGAATAAGCAGTCTCATTGGCTTTATGCCAGTCTTCTGATATTTTTTTCAAGGGCTCTCCCAGGACTCCCTGCAGAACAGCCTCATAATCGTTGGTTCTGGATAACATCCTCCAGATCTTGCCAATCATTTCATCCCCATAGCGGCCGCCAATATAAGCCCAGATAGCCTGTCCATAGCGATAAGGAAAATACTTGTAGGAATCCTCCAGTTTCTTAATCGGCGGCAAGAATTTTCTTTTCCAGGCGTCTCTCATCCACATGGAGGTCTCCGGATCATATGGACCAATCGACAGATACTCAGCCAGACCTTCCACCAGAAATAACGGAATCCTCAGGTCTGCTCCAGTATATCTGGCTTCATCTGAATGACCCTGCCCGGCCATATCATACTGAAAAGCATGAACCAGCTCGTGTCCGATGACGTGGTCAGTCTCAGCCAGGGAAACTCCGTAGGGCAGAACAATTCTCCTTTTAAAAGACTCGGTAACTCCGCCCGTCCCCTCACCCATAGTCTCGGGAATAACAGTTGTCTGCTGGAACTCAGGCCCGCTCGCATAGATAACAAGAGGTTGACGTCCCTTCAGCTCATGGTTAAAAATCCGGCTGTAACGAGCATACCAGCGTTCAGCCATCTGAGCAGCCTGCTTAACAACCTCTGTTTCCTGTTGATAAAAATAAATGTCGAAGTGCTTGGTCTTCATTATTTTAAAATCAAATTTCTTGTATTGAACCTTGTTGCGGCCAAAATACTGAGCCGGCAGCTCTGAAGACAGCCCGAGAAAGATCAGGATGGAAAAGAGCAGAGAGACCAATACCCTTTTATTTTTAATAGAAAGCATCTTTGCCTCCTTATTCATGTCAGATATCCACTTCCGCTAACATTATAAACCATTTTTTTAAAAAAAAGATGCGATAAAATTCGCTTGATAATTTTCACCAAGCTAATCAGCCAATAAGGCAATTATTAAACATAAGGCCAATCTTATGGTAAATATATCCTGATGAAGATAGCTGAAAAAGTAGCCAAAAGTGTCCTCAACAAATCAAAAGTCTTTGATTACTGTCTCAATCCCTATACCGGTTGTAGCCACAGTTGTCGCTATTGTTATGCTTCTCTCTTCATGCCACGCTATTCAGGACACACTGAACCGTGGGGCCAGTTTATCGAAGCCAAAATCAACGCCCCGGAGCTGCTTGGCCGGCAACTGGCCAGGGCCAGACGGGGAACTATCTGGATAGCTTCAGTCTGTGATGCCTATCAGCCAGCTGAAGCTCACTATCTGTTAACCAGGAAGTGTCTGGCAGAAATCAGGCGCTTTGACTTCCCTGTTTTCATTCAAACCAAATCAGATTTAGTCCTGAGAGATCTGAATCTTCTCCGGGAGATCAAAGATATCGAGATTGGCTTTTCCATCGCCACTGATAGCGACCGGATATCCAGCCTGTTCGAACCAGGTGCACCCCCCGTTAGCGGCCGAATTAAAGCCCTGGAAATAATAAAAAAATCAGGTTTTAAGACCTTTGCCTTCATCGGGCCAATATTGCCTCAAAACCCTACCAGATTGATCAGCCTCCTGGGCGGTCTCGTCGATAAAATTTTCATTGATAAACTCAATTACCCGGGATATTTTATCAATTTTTATCGACAGCATGGTCTTGAAGTCTACGCTTCTGATAATTATTTTGAGCAGGTAAAAAGAGAGCTCCAGGAAGCCAGCCAAAAATATCAATTTGAACTGGAAATTGTCTTTTAAAATTTTTATTGCCTTGGTCTGGATAAAAAAGTAAGATTTCTTCAAATGATATATCAAACCATAATCATTTCTGCAGTTCTGGTTATAGCTTATACCCTTGCCCAGTGGCGAAAGCTATCGGTCGAGATAAGTTTGTTTCTGGCTACTCTGGCCGGGGCGCTGGCTGGAGCTATCTTCACGACCCCTCCCCTGGCCGAAATTCCCAGGCATCTAGTCGAAGGCAGTTTCACTTACCTCGACGTTATCCTGGTTTTCTTTACAGCAACGCTATTTATCACCATTATTCAGGAATCGGGCGGCATAAATTTTGCTGTCAGGCAAACAGTAGTGGGCTTTGCCCGTTTCAGATTTCTGGCACTTTTCCTGTTGATGATCATTGTACTTATACCGGGCGCTCTCACCGGGGCCGGCAGTGTATCTCTTCTCGTTGTCGGGGCACCGGTCGCCCTGGCTCTTAAGGGCCTGGGAGTAGATGAGAATAAAATTCCAGCTATTCTATTTATACTGGCTGGTTTAGCAGCAGCCGCCCCGCCGGTCAATATCTGGGCTATGATTTTATGTGCCGGCACAGCTATACCTTACGTCGGTTTTGAGTTGCCCCTTGGTATTCCTGTACTTCTCCTGGGGACAGCCACTATTTTGATCCTTGGCCGTCAGAAGGGCAAAAAAACCGAACTAAATGAATTTCTGAGCAAAATTGAGATAGTTCCTGGCATGAACTGGTGGCGTCTCCTGCTGCCTTTTGTCGTTTTTTTTGGCCTGGTCATTGCCTATCGCTTGTGGCCTTTTTCTTTCCCTATTCTTGGTTTGCCTTTAGAATTTATAATAGCCTCGCTGGCCGCTTATCTCATCAGTCCGGTGAAAATTAATTTGATCAAGGTAGCCAGTAGCACAGTTAGTAAGCTTCTGCCTCTTCTCTCGATAATGGTCATAGTCGGTATGCTCCAGCAAATTATGGCTGCATCCGGCGTTAAGGGGCTGATTTCTTATTCTGTGCTAATTATCCCGATTGGTCTCTTATTCTGTCTTCTGCCAATTATCATTCCCTTTTCTGAAGGTATTCTTACCTATGGCGGAGCGGCCATCATTGGCATCCCGCTTGTCTGGTATCTTAATTCACTTGGTTATCATGCGACCATAATCATCGCGGCTCTTAGCCTGCTCTGGCCATTGGGTGACGGCTTACCTCCGACCGCTTTAATTGGTCGATTAAGTTTAATTGTTTCTGACTATGAGGGCAGTTACTGGTCATCGATTAAAAAAGCCTGGCTGCCTTGGGCGATGATAACAGTGGTAGCCATTTTGATGATCATTTTTAGTTCAAGATTAAGCTTTTTGGTCATTGGTTGAAAAACTTTTTATGTGTGGCAACTCATGGAAATAGATTTTAAAAGGTAAAAAATGATAGCTAAAATTATTATGATCATTTATTATCTAATATGCCTGTTTTTTACCATCATCACCATTAAGAACCTCATAGAAGAAAAGACCAGTAAGGATAAAGTGGTTCTGTACCTGATTACTCTTATCCCCTTTATTGCGCGGTTACTCCGCTTCAAATGAAAGGTAAAGCATGAAAAAAGGCTTGGTCAAATTCAAACTTTTAGCGACGGCAGTTCTGGTTATTTTGATTATGGCCGGTGGTTGGCCTCTCTGGCAGCACCGTCATTACCAGGTCAAAATTATCCTCGGTCCGGGGGTGACCGAAGTCAAAAAGCTGAGTGATTACTTCCCGGCAATTGAGGACAGCCTGGCTGACACTCGCATTTATATATTGCAGGGGAAAGAGCCAGGCGGGCGCGCCCTAATCATGGGTAATACTCATGCCAACGAGCCGGAAGGCCTCCTGTCGGTTCTAATTATGATTGAAAAGGCAGTGGTCGAAAAAGGCACTCTTTACCTTATACCGTATTTCAATCACAGCGGTGGCCTCAATACAAGGCCAGGAGAAGGTTATCCCCTCTATTTTTCAATTCCTACCGCCTGGGGTAAAAAAACTTTCCGTATGGGCAATAGAGACGCCTCCCCACTCGATCAGTGGCCTGATCCAGACGTTTATATTCACTACCCGGAAAAGCAGATGCTATCTTATCTGGACATTAGAAATACCAATCGCACCTGGCCAGGTCGAAAGAACGGCTTGCCGATGGAACAGGTCACCTATGCGGCTATGGAGCTGCTACGACGGGACCAGGTTGATCTGGCTATCGATCTCCATGGGGCCGAGACCATGTTTCCTGTTACCAACTGTATTGTCGCTCCAGAGAAATCCATTCGCCTGGCCACTTTGGCTTCGCTGACAGTCAAATCAATGGAAGGTTTTGAAAATCACGTTGAGCCATCGCCGGTAAAATTCCGAGGGCTGTCACACCGGGAAATTGGCGATTATTCTGATACTCTCCCCTTTCTTCTGGAGTCCCCCATGCCTTTCCTTGATCAGCCAACTGGTCCGAAAACAGAAAAGTTGTTCTTGACCGGTCAGGATGATTTTCTCTTAAGCCTGGCCAAAAAGAAAAAGCTGTTTGTTCCTTATGACGAATCTGGCTGGCCACTGGAAAAAAGAATCGGGCAGCACCTGTCGGTAAGCCTGGAAATTATCAGACAATTTTCCAAAAAATCGCCAGATCGAGCCATCATTATCCAGAACATACCTCGTTACCGGGATATCGTCCAGCACAGCGTCGGTTATTATTTCCAAAACCCGGCTGAAGTAGAACCAGGTAAAATAATCTTGGATTGAATCAGAAAAAGAGAAGGTAGATAGGCAGCAGATAGAACTTCAGCAAGGGAAAAAGATGAAATCTGATCCAAAAAAATAGAGGGCAGAGCCCTTAGAAGGAGTAAGACCTTTATGAAAAAGATATCAAGATGGGCGGGCTTAGCTGTATTTATTTCCATCTCGTTATTTATCTTTTCGGCCAGCCAGCGCGGAGCGGCTGACTCTGCAGCCGATAATTATCTAGTTCCTGTAGATAATTGCACAGTCATCATGGTTGGCAAAAACGCTTCGGTTGATGGCTCGACCATGACTACCCATACCGCTGATTGTGGGATGTGTGACTGGACCTGGCGTTATGTACCGCCGGCTGATCATAAGCCCGGTGAAATGAGGAAATTGTACAGGATTTCTCAGGTCAGAAGCTGGCCGCCCGACCAGGGCCTCAAATGGGATTTGATAAAAAAAGATTTCACTGGAGTGGAAATACCAGAAGTAGCCCATACTTTCGGTTATATGCATGGGGTCTTCGGTTATATGAACGACCAGCAGCTGGCCATCGGTGAATCAACTATTGGCAACCGGCCTAAGATGTCGAATTCAACTTCGACCCCGGCTCTTAATCTGACTATGCTCACGCTGTTAGCCATGGAAAGGTGCCGGACAGCAAGAGAGGCAATAAAGTTGATGGGGTCGCTGGCCGAAAAATATGGCTATGGCGGGGAGGATGGTGGAGAAATGCTGGCCGTGGCTGATCCAGAGGAGATCTGGGTTTTCGAAATAATGCCGGTTGGTCCTCTCTGGAGTCCCAAAACCGGCCAACCCGGTGCTATCTGGTGTGCCCAGAGAGTCCCCGACGATGAGGTCAGTGTTTGCCCCAATGAGTCGAGAATAGGTGAAATTGATCTAACCAAACCAGATTTCTTCATGGCTTCGGCTAACGTTATTTCTTATGCCGTAGATAATGGGCTCTGGGATCCAAAAAGTGGGCAGCCATTCAGCTGGAAAAAAGCTTATTCTCCGGCTGAAGGCAGTGCTGCTTCTAACTGGAGACGGGCCAGAATGTGGCGCTTTTTTGATCTGGTTTCGCCTTCTTCCCACTTTAGTCCGTCACTTCCGAATATGGATTTCCCCTTTTCGGTCAAGCCTGACCGTAAACTTTCTGTTAAGGATGTCATGAATCTCTGCCGCGATAAGGGCTATGGGACCTTCTTCGATCCAACCCGAGGGATAAGGGGTGGCCCCTATCAGAATCCCAACTACGACTCTTCAGCTCGGCTGATCAGTGTCAAGCAGGCAGAATATACCACTGTCACTCAATGTCGCAGCTGGCTACCTGATCCTATCGGTGGAATTGTGTGGCTGGCCTGGGGAGCCCAGGACACTTCCTGCTTTATGCCCTTTTATGCCGGCATTAAGGCCCTGCCAGGTTCTTTTAGAGTTGGAGATCATTTTGTCTTCAACCGCGATTCGGCCCGCTGGGCTTTTGATTATGTCGATTTCCATGCTCAGGTATGCTATGCCCCAGCTCTGGAAGAAATTAAGAATGCACAGATCAAATGGGAAGATGGAGCTTTAAATCAGATTCAGGACCTGGATCAGAAAGCCCTCGACCTGTATAAAAAAAATCCGGCCCGGGCGGCTGATTTCTTAACAGCCTTTTGTCTGAACAATGCCGAGCAGGTGGTTACAGCCTGGTGGCAGTTAGGTGATGAACTTCTGGTTAAGTTTAACCACTTTGGTTATTATAATACCGAGCGCCGAACGGTCGACAGAAAACCAATGGAATTTCCGGCGATCTGGAAAAAAGCGGTCAGAGCAATTGATGCTCTGCTGAAGTGAATCTGAAATGGGATGAAACAATACATTCTCAAAAAAGACGGAGGTTAAGAACATGCATTTAACTCGAAAAAAGGACAGGCATTTTATTTTAATGATACTGCCTGTTTTATTGATTGGTTTGGTGGCTCTCTTTTTAGCCGGCGGAGTCAATAAAGGGCAAGCTGAGCTGGAGATATCTCGGCCCGCTGATAATTGCACTTCCATTCTGGTTGGGAAACTGGCTTCAACTGATGGTTCAACTATGACCACTCATACCTGTGATTGCGGGCTATGCGATTGGACCTGGCGACATGTGCCGGCCGCCGATCACAAGGCAGGGGAGAAACGGAAGATTTACCATATTTCACAGTTTAAGACCTGGCCCCCACAGGAAGGCTTAAAATGGGACCTGTATAAAAAGGACTTTACCGGACTGGAAATTCCTGAAGTACCTCACACTTATGCCTATCACCATGGAATGTTTGGCTATTTGAATGAAAATCAGGTGGCCATTGGAGAGTCGACGATTGGAGTGGTGCGCAAGCTGGAAAATCAAACGCCAACCCCGGCTTTTGACATTACCATGCTGACTATTATAGCAATGGAAAGAGCGACAACGGCTCGGGAAGCCATCAAGATTATGGGGGAACTGGCTGAAAAATATGGCTACGGCTTTCACGACAGCGGTGAAATGTTAGCCATCGCTGACCCCAATGAGGTTTGGATCTTTGAAATTATGCCAGTTGGACCTCTCTGGACACCGAAGAGTGGCAAACCGGGGGCAGTTTGGTGTGCCCAAAGAGTACCTGATGATGAAGTGAGCGTTTGCCCCAATGAATCAAGAATCGGTGAGATCGATCTCAACCGACCTGACTATTTTATGGCTTCTCCCAATGTCATTTCCTGTGCGGTTGAAAATGGTCTCTATGACCCAAAGAGTGGCCAGCCGTTTAACTGGAAAAAAGCTTACTCCCCTATTAATGAAAGCGCCCAGAGCTCGCAGGGAAGATATCAACGTCTGTGGAGGTTTTTTGATCTGGTAGCTCCTTCCTTGAAACTTTCTCCTTCCACCCCCAACATGGATCTTCCCTTTTCGGTTAAACCTGACCGGAAGCTCTCAGTTGAAGACGTTATCAACTTTACCAGGGATAGAAGTTATGGGACGCCATATGATCCAACCACTGGCATTCGCGGTGGCCCCTTCAAAAATCCCAATTATTACCGTCAAACCAGGACTATCTGTGATAGCCGGGCTGAATACACGACAGTCACTCAGAGTCGGGGCTGGCTGCCCAATCCTGTCGGTGGGCTGGTCTGGATATCTTTTGGCTCGCAGGACACCGCCTGCTACATGCCTTTTTATGCTGGTATAACCGATCTGCCAAAATCTTTCTCGATTGGCGATCACTGGGTTTTAAATCGAGATTCTGCCCGCTGGGCTTTCGACTATGTGGATTATCACACCCAGGTAATTTATTCTGAAGCCATCAAGGATGTTCAGGCAGCGCAGCAAAAATATGAAAAGGCAATAATTGATCAGATCCCAGAAATTGATCGCCAGGCAGCTGAGCTCTATAAAAAAAGCCCGAAAGAAGCAGCCCGATTCTTAACAGGCTTTTGTCTCAATAATGCTCAGACAGCAGTCAAAGCCTGGTGGGCTCTGGGCGATCAATTACTGGTAAAGTATAATCATCTTTACCAGTATGATGTTGAAAAAAGAAGCTATAACCGGCGTTTTCCCTCGTTTCCCTCTATCTGGCAAAAAGCGGTGCAAGCCATCGATATTATGCTTGAGCCAGAAGAGAAAAAATAAAGGAGGCACTGCCATGAAAATTAAATTTTTCCCTTTATTGCTGATTTCATTGGGATTGGTCTTATCTATTACTCCGGCTGGCAATAGTCAGACAATACCTAAGGCCAAACTACCGGTTCTAACCACCTCGGCCGGTCAGAGCCCCGATGTGACCACTGTCAATATAATTCTGGAAGAAGCTGGAATTGGCTATGATTATTGCGATGTCCCAACTGTCGAGATTCTGGCTGCTGGCGTTGGTCTGGGCGGCCGTGAATCAGGCACCGGCTTTCATGCTGAAATCCATACCGACCTGAGCAGGTTCCCTGAGGGAACGCCTTATAAAACCGTTATCTTCGCTATTGGAGCTAGCTTAAAAGGCATGGGTGCTTCCGGGCTGACTGTTGAAGCTGAAGAAGCCAGACTCAAAAAATTGCTTGAATACTGCCGGGCTAATGGGATTTTTACCATTGGTGTTCATATTGGTGGTGAATCAAAAAGAGGAGCACCCGGCAGCGACAACGAACGGATGATTGAAGTGGTAGCTCCCAATGTTAATTATCTAATTGTGACCAAAGATGGAAATAAAGACAGGCGCTTCACAGACATTGCCGGGAAGAAAAATATCCCTTTAACTGAAGTTGACTATGCTCTGGACGTGGTGGATATTTTTAAGAAGGTCTTTGAATAGGGCAGGTCGCTGGCAACTGACCGCTGACCAGGAATTAAGATACAAAAGCATATAGGCTAAGAAAATAAGATAGACGAGTAAAGAACCGGGCTCATAGGATCATAGCAAAGAAGCCTGAAGTTTTTTCTGAGCCTGAAGAAGTAAATCTTCAGCCTGGTGAATTAAGTCATCCAGCCGGGCAATAGCCAGGCGGCATTTTAAATTTTCTAATTTTCTCTTTCCTTTTTGCTGGTCCTCGTAGTATTTAGCCAGGTAGGCTTCCAGTTCTTCGGGGGAAAAAAGTCTGGGCAGACAGGAATCCATCAGCATCATTTTTTTGACCTCTTCATAATCAACTTTATCGCCTAGAATAAGCTTGACATCTCTGGCCGTTTCTTCTCGCCAGCGTTCATAATCAGGTGTTGAATATAGTGGCAGCGGGCCAAGAAGCTTTCTGGCTTCTTTTAGTGCCTCTTCAAAAAAAAGTTTCCCCTCCTGCAGCAGGCTTTTGGCCCGATAATATTCGGAAGAAGAAGCTGGTGTCCGGCCATTAAGATAGATTTGAAATAAATTGACAGACTGAGACAGAGCTTCATAAGCAGACTTAACTTTGACTTCGAAATTAAAGTTCATTGAAGGCATCATTCCCTCCAGCAGCCTGATTTTCCTAAGGATAGCAATTTTTATAACTAAATTCAAAAATAATGTTATTTTTTTATGATAGAGCCAGCCACAATATTGGCCACTTTGCTTCTAACCGCTATGATCTCGCCTTTATCATCAGGGTGAACGCGGTTAGTTAAAAAGATAACAGCTGTCTGAGTTTCCGGGTCGATCCAGATTGAGGTGCCGGTATAGCCAGAGTGACCATATGATTTATAGCCGAAAAGATCCCCACGAACCGTGGAATAATCAGTGTTGAGATCCCAGCCGAAACCCCGACCGGAAGAGCTCAAAGGTGGAAAAATTTCTGTCATCCGCTCCACCGCTAAGGGGCTGAGTATCCTGATACCTTTAAATTCTCCTTTATTAAGCATCATCTGGGCAAAAATGGCCAGGTCATCAGCGCTGGAAAAGAGGCCAGCGTTGCCGGAGATACCTCCTTGCAGACGGGCCAGCGGGTCATGCACAATGCCGCGCAGCGGCTCTCCGTTGATTACCTCGGTCGGAACACATCTGCTTTTTA